>CAZNCK010000126.1:0-10027 GCA_964571545.1 uncultured Treponemataceae bacterium
ACGCTAGAACGGGCACCAGCGCTTGCGATGTGGACACAAGGTTCGATGAACTAATCAAATTTTGCATCCAGGCCGTCGCTGGTTTATGATTCTTCCATGCATGATATCAACCTTGATTGAGAGGGCAATGATGGGAATAAGAAATTTTCACGTCGGGTATGATGTTGGGTCGGAAACTGTCTATGCCGCTGTTCTTGATGATACATGCAAAATTGTTCTTGCCCTGCCACCGTTCATGCATTTCGGTAATCCTTTCAACGCCCTTGCTGAGGCCAACGAAGAAATTGTTAAGCGTCTTGGCACCTCCAGGATCAAGGGCTACGGCTTTACCGGGTTTTCGGGAAAGCTGGTTGCCGAAAAATCAAACAACCCCTTCTGGTATGATACAATCACACTCTCGAAAGGCGCTCGTTTGCTTTCTCCGGATGCAAGATATGTGGTGCACCTCGGCTCAAAGGATCCATATTTCTTTGAACTAGAATCCGGGGCAGAGGGAGAACCAGGCTGTGTTTCCGATCATGGTACAGGCACAAAATGCGGAGGTGGATCGGGAATCTTGATCAGCAAGCAGGCCCGCAGGTTCTTTGCCGAGGCAATGCCTGTTTCCCTGGTCATCGAAGCCGGTACCGAGGATGAACGGGCGGCCTTGCGCAGACAGAACAGAGTGATTCTGCAGTCCCAGATGGAAGGCATCCACCGCCTTGCCGAATTGTCGATGAATGGCTCCGACAAATATCTGGATGTAGGTGGCCGCTGCGGGGTAATCATCCAGTCCGATATGATCCATATGCAGAATTCCGGGGAGCAGATAAAGAACATACTCATGGGCATGTATACCCGGGTTGCCAGGAATTACCGGTGTGATGTGCTCGGTACACGCACCATACGTTCCGAAGACAAGGCCATCGCGACCGGCGGGGCGTTCTTGAACAAGAGTCTAGCCCGGGTATTCTCGGCTGAACTTGGTCTTGACCTGGAATTGCCTGAGCATTTCGACAAGGTTGGAGCATTCGGCGCGGCATTAAAGTCCATCGAAACGAAAAATGACTCCTGCTTCGACCCCGCAAGTCTCAAGGAGGCCGTGGCCGCCCACAAGGCGGGCATAAGTTTTGCGCCTCCCTTGGCCATCGCCCTTGATCGGGTTATTGACCTCAAGGATGAAGAAGCGATAAGGAAGACCTCCGGCGGTTTGACAGTATTCAGGGAGCCCCAAGGCATAGTGCCAGTGGTCATAGGACTGGATGGCGGTTCGACGACGACCAAGGCCGTGGTGGCAGATGCGGATGATTTGGCCATCTTGGCGGAAATCTGCTTAGATACGGATGGTAAACCCCTTGAAACAGCCCAGAAGATCTTTGCGGAAATCCGGGATACGCTGGCGGATAGAATCAGGGTTGAGTCCATTGCCTATACCGGTTCGTCAGGCGCTTTTTATTACAAGTTGTTTACAAACCATGCGGTAGACCCTGGGGCTGATGGTTCCGACCTGGTCAAGGACGAGATAAGTTGCCACGCGGCGGGAGTTAAACTCTTTGACGACAAGGTAGACACCATTTTTGAATGTGGCGGCCAGGACGCAAAGTTCACCGTGTTTGGGCGGGATGGGAACGTTCAGAAAGCCAAGATGAACCTCTCCTGCATGGCCGGTACCGGACAGTCAATGAAGAATATGCTGGACATGCTGGGCTTTGATTTCAAGTCCTTCGATGATTACGCTCTTGCGGCAAGCCGTACGCCGGTCACTGACGAGATGTGCGCCATCTTTACCGAGGCAGGGGTCCTGAAGCTCGTAGCCTTGGGTTTTCCCAAAGAGGAAGTAGCCGCCGCAATCGCCTATGGCTTCATGGGTGGCTATGCAAATAAATTCGTTGGCAGCGAGACCTTCGGTACCTATGCGTCGGCTCAGGGAGGCCCGTTCAAGGGGCGTGCCTGCCTGGCGGCCCTTGCCCTGCATACCGGCTCGCTTATAAACGCCTTCCCCCACCGACAACTTTTTGGCGCCTTGGGGGCTGCGGTGGTTGCACGATCGAGGTTGCGGGAGATCCGGGCCAGGGGAAGGCAACCAGTGCTGCGCTGGAAGGGTTTTTCTCTGGCCAGCGCTATTTTTGACAAGAGTGTAGATCAGTGCAGCGGGGCCATTCCTGATAGTTGCGGTCTCCGGGACTGCAGACTCCAGATCTATGGCCAGGGTACTGATCGCATCTTTTCCGGCGGCCTCTGCCCAAAAGGCAACACCGAGGCCACAGGAAAGCGAACTCCGAATTATGTAAGTCTCTACAAGGGCATGGTGGACAAGGAAATAAAAAAGTATGCCTGCCTCCCCGAGGAGACCTCTCCCTCCGATGGCCCCCGGGTGCTCATACCCAGGAGCCTGCATTTCCTGAACGAGAGATCGGTGTTCATGTGCGCCTTTTACAACAATCTTGGCTTCAAGGTAGTAGTCTCTCCGGAATCCGACGACCACATTGCCAATCTGGGCATTGCCAGGTCCCATTCTGAAGCCTGCTATCCGTCCAAGCTGCACAACGGTCATGCGGCCTATCTGCGACATTGGCTCCGCCCCGGGGTGGATAAAATGCTATTGATCAACTTCCTAGGCAAGGGAGAGCAGGGAGTCGCCCAGAACCAGGCCAAGACCTGCCCCTACGTCTCCGGCGCCGGATTCGCCGCCAAGGAAGCCATCAAACTGCCAAGCTCGGACGCGCTCCTACCGTTAATTTTTTTCAACGATCCTTTCTACCCCGCTGAGGTGGACTTCGCTGAGGACCTGCGGCGCGCCTATGCCGATGCTCCGGGGATGAGTCCCTTTACCGTTCAACGGGTCCGGAAAGCCTTGAAAGAGGCCGAGCGGGCGCAGGCGGAATTCCTTGAACAGGTCTATGCCACCGGGGAAGCCATAGTGGAGCGGCTCAAGGCCAAAAAAGAGACCATCTACCTGGGCATTGGCCGGGGATACACCCTCTTCGACGACAAGGCGAGTTCCAGAATCCACGACCTGTTCATCGCCAACGGTCTTCATTTCATACCATCCTTTTTCATACGGGAGCCAGACGAGGATTTCTCCGAAATCGTCCATCATATGTACTGGTATCAAGGCCGGGAGATGGTCCGATATGCCCTGCGCACCGCGCTTGACCCTGCCTTCTATGGCGTGCGGGAAACCAATTTCAATTGCGGCCCGGATGCCATGCTCTCGTACCACGAGACAAAATTGTTCGACAATGCCAGGAAACCTTACCTGACCCTCCAGACTGACGGCCACAATTCAAATGCCCAATTCGGGACCCGTACCATGGCCTTCAACGAGGTGGTGAAGAATCATGTGCCGGTAACTGTTACACTCGAAGAGCTGAAGACCCCGGAATCCAGGGCTGATGGTTTTGACAAGCGGCTTATGGGCATACCCAATATGGGAACCGAGAGCTCGGATGCCCTGGCCGCGGTGTTCAGATCCATCGGCTGCAATGCCGAGCTCATGCCTACCATGACTAGGGAGTCCAATTTCTGGTCCCGCAAATACCTTATCACCAACAATTGTCTGCCCATGCATATCCTCTTCGGCGACAGCTTTGCCTGGCTCAAGCAGAAGGAAGCCGAAGGCATGGATCCCAACCGCGATCTTGCCTTGTTCATACCCATGGCCGGCGGCCCCTGCAGGCTGGGACAGTACCACATCATAACCCGGTACTTCCTGGATTTGGCCGGTTATGACAGGGTGCCAATCGTAAACCCCGCGGCCTACCTGGATTGGGAGAATATCCCCCTGCCTAGCAGGAAGATAGCAGCCTTACGCAAGGGAATAGCCAAATCGGTGATTGGGTCGGATATTCTGTACGATGCGCGCTTGCGTACTCGGCCCTACGAGAAAAATCCTGGAGAGACAGACAGGGTCTTCGATAAATTGCACCGAGAATTCATTTCCATTGTCGAGTCAGGCAGCGATCTCAAGGCCCTGTATGCCTTGATGGCCAAAGCCCGGGATGCCAGTAAGCAAATTCCTGTCAAGGAAGGACGATTCCCCATGGTGGGCTTGTTCGGCGAGATATTCGTCAGGAGCCATACGGGCTCTAACGAAGAATCCATACGGCTCCTTGAACGTTATGGCCTGGAGGTGTCTCCCCGCTTGATTGCCGAGATGATGGAATACAATAACCACATGCAGACCGCCGCGTTCCTCAAAGAACGGCGCCTCAACTCGTGGTTCATAGCCATCAACCGGGGCCTGTACATGCGTATAGTCGGTAAGCGTCTGCTTGAGCCCCTGGCGGAGTACCTGGGAGACAGGATTCGGCTACGGCCCATCGAGGTGTACAATATCCTGAGGGAGCGCAATATTTTCGATATACGCATCAAGGGAGAGGCTGGCATATCCATAGGTACGACTTACAACATGATGCATGGCAATCCGGAAAAACTTCATGGAGTCTATCACCTGGAACCCTTTGGCTGTATGCAGGAATGTGTGGCGGTCTCCAAAATACGATCTCTCATCGACATGAAGCGAAGTGATTCAGTCCACATGGCGGATCGGATAATACCCTACCTGGTAGGAGTTTTCGGTGATTCAGAATTACCGAACATGGAGGCGGAAATTGCAATGTTTGCCGAAAAATGCTATGCCAGGCGTGAGGCTCAAAAAAAACGGCTGGGTTCTGAAGCCAGCTGATGAAAGCAAGCCTGAACCGCGACAGTAATGCTGTTATCTCAAATTATTGACTTTCAAGGATATTGATTAGTATTTTGGTAATGTTAATTTTTTCAACAGGAGCTTGAACCATGAGAACGTTGATCATTGGAGAATTCATAAGCCTGGATGGCGTTATTCAGGCTCCTGGGGGAATCGACGAAGATACCGATGGCGGGTTTAAGCACGGAGCCTGGACCCTCCCGCACTGGCACGATGATATTGGAACGTACTTTATGGAGACAATGAAAGAGTGCGATGCGTTCTTACTAGGAAGAAAGACGTGGAAAACCCACGGAGAGGCTTTTAATTCTCTTCCTAGCGGAGATCCTTTTGGCGATATCATGAACGGAAAGAAAAATATGTGGTCTCCACAACCTTGAAGTCTGCTGATATATGGCAAAATTCCGTCATCATAAAGGAAAATATAGCCGAGAAAGTCCGCGAGATAAAATCATTACGTGGCAAGAATATATATCTTGATGGAAGCAGTGTTCTTGCGCATTTTTTGCTTGAACACGATCTCGTGGATCAGATAAATCTTCTGCTCTATCCAGTGGTTTTAGGTAGCGGAAAGAAACTGTTTCCAAACGGATTACGAGCTGATTTTAGGTTGATCGATACACGTCATTTTCCGAGCGGAGTAGTGCTTCTTCAATACGCCCACGCGTAAGAGCAAAGTGCAATATTAGAGTTTTTTGTTTTATTTACCATTTATTCTACTCTTTATAGTATACACTCTCCTTTAATACCGACTTATACGGCCGGAACATGCAGAAGATCGCGCTGGGGTGCAACGAGAGCGTTCCACGGACAACTGCCGGAGGAGAATCCATGAAACGAACACTCATCATCAGCGTCGTCATGCTGAGTCTTGCCGCAACGGGCTTTGCCCAGTCAGGTGACGCCAGGGCCAGGGGCCTCGCCGGCGCATTGACAGCCGTAGGCGACGACATGAACGCCCTGTTCTACAATCCGGCGGGACTCGCGTTCCTGCGCACGGGCTACCTCAATGTAGAAGGCAATGCCGCCCTCACCGCCAACCGGAGCTTCGACGAGCCCTTCTCCAACGCCCTGCGGGATATTTATGCAGTTGCTGGTGCTGGAAACGTTCCAACATATTACTACACCTATGCAGAAGGTGAAGATCCATTTGACGAATTTGTCTTCGGTGTCGATGATATACCGTATCTGGCAGAGCTCACCGCCTTGGCGCAGGCCAATGGTGAGACCGACTATGCGAACCTTATTCCCGGAAGGCAGCGGATGTATTACCAGCAACTGGTGTACCGCAATGATTCGTACAATGCGATCAACAGCGTCACCGGCAATCCCCGCGTGACCATAGGAGGCCCGCACTGGGGCGTCTCCGGCTACGCCGACTATGTGCTCACTCCTAGCAACATACCGGGAACCAACAACGCGAACACGGTGCTCGACTACACGGTATTCCGCCAGATGGGCGTAACGGCGGGCCTCGGCCTCGACCTTGGTCCCATTGCGGTCGGCGCCAACGTCAGATATGTACAGGACGCGATCTATGACGCATCATTCAGGTTCGAAGGCGGGGAGCAGGACAGCGCTGATATCCTGGAGCTGCTTTCGCACCAAGCCGAGAACGCGGATGCAAGCTTCACGGTCGGACTCGGCGCGCTCTTTACCGTGGGCATGGCTAACCTAGCGGTCTACAACGACAACGTGATGCCCTTCCTCGACCAGGACAACAATACGCCCTTCTTGGATGCCTTCCTCGATACGATGACCTTTGGCCTGGCCTTCATGCCCTCGGACAACAAATTCGAATCAAAGAAGTCACTGCTGGTCTTCATGTCCACGGCTGATTTCAAGAACGTCGGCGATGCCGTCAACCGCCAGCTCTGCGCCGGACTCGAGGCCGGCATCAACCTGGACGATTTTATTGTTGGCCTGGTACGAGCTGGTTACACCCAGCGCCTGCCCGGTGAGTTCTCTGAACTGGCGAACGCCTTCAACATCGACAACGGCACCGTATCCCTAGGCGCTTCGGTCAAGCTCTGGGTGCTCAAGCTGGACGCCTCGTACAGCATTCCCGTAGGCTACATCGGCAACAACTGGGATATGACCGATGAACAGCGCCGGATGGACTCAATGAAGCTAGGGCTCAGCGTTGCCCTGACCTTCTAGATCAGCAATACTCAAAATCACAAGGGACACCCTGAGGGTGTCCCTTGTTTTTATATAACGCTTACGTGTCGCCTATTCGTGCTTCTTAGCCTTGAGCGAAGGCAAGCCCATGGAGCGTATCATGGCTCCGTGAAAGGCATCGTGGGTGGCGAGCCAGGCCAGCACCTTGCCCCAGGGGGCCTTCCAGGTGGGCATTTCTTCATCCAGTCTGGACGCGGGTAAATTCCGCAGGGCCTTCATGCTGGCCGCATGGTATTCGGCCAGCATCGCCCTATCATTGACCCAGGCGCTCTCGGACGAATCGAGAGGAGAAGGAAGCCAGGGTTCCTCGGAATAAGGCCAAGCGGGAACCGGAACGCCGAGGTCCGCCGCGATGATGCGCTTGCACTTGGCGCAGTGCAAGGTAATCTCCCAGGCGCTGTAGCCCTCCCAGGTCTTTGTGCCGGAGGCCTCGGCGGCGGTAAGCCTGTCGAGCGTTGCCATGAGAGAGAGGCCGTTCCACGGTTTGCCGTTGAACTCGGCGTCCATGTCATCGAGCGCGTAGGTCAGAAAATCAGCCACAATGTACTCCTGTTAGGCGCTTAGCGCGTCTTCATCGTTTTTCGATCCTGTAATGAAGTTTCATAGAGTTCAAGCCACTCGGCAAGGGTCATCTTGCCAACTAGTTCCTTGATGAGAGCGTAGGGTATCTCGTCGAAATACTTGAAGCGGATGCAACTCTTGCCCATGTCCATCTTGTGCCGGTAGCCCAGTTTTTGATATTCGGAGATAAACCATTCGTGGAGGGAAGGCACGGCGTAGAGGCCCAGATGATACAGCGAGATGCAGTGTTTCTGCGCTCCCAGGTTGATGAAAGGCACCGGCAGAGAGGGGTCACAGTGGTAGCCGGCCGGATAGGTGGAGAGCGGTACCACGTACCCTATCATGCCGTAGCTCAGCTCCTCGGACAGGCCCGGCGAGAGGTTGTCGCGTATTGTCTTTCGCAAGGCGGCGAGGATTTCGCGCTTGTCAGGCGCGACGTTGGCTATATAGTCGTCCACTGTTTTCATATAATCAGCCCTCCGCTATTCGATCGCATCGTTTGAATATAAACCCGGGAAACCAGAAAGCAAAAGGTAAAAAAGCATACATTGATGGACGCGAGTCAGAGGCTGTCTGCTTTTGCTTGACAAATCCTCCTGCGTCCAAGATGCTTGTGACATCAAGTAAATATCAAGGGGAAAAAAATGCATTTCCTTCCTCACCGATCCAACCACATTGTATCGAGCGTCATCGTGGCTATCCTGATTCTGTTAGCTTCCTGTGATGGCCTTTTTGACCCCGGGGATGATTCAGATCAGACTCTCGCCGCGGCACAACTCCTTTCCATCACGGCCAAAGGGCCTGACGGCCTGACAATCGATGCCGACATCACGATAGACGCAAGCGCGAGGAGCGCGTCTGTCGTTCTCAAAGCGCCTGTCGATCTTGCCGCCCTTACATTAGTCCCCGGGCTCTCGGTAGGCACAAGCTATACGGGCGGTTTTGTTACTGGCTCCGAGCCGCTCGCCCCGCATACGCTGACGCTCACGGGTGAGGATGGAGTGTCGATCGACTACCTGGGCACGGTCTCGTTCGCCGATGCCGTGCCCATCATCGATACACAAATCATCGAGGTTAAACTCGTGCGGATCGATCAATCGGACATCGGCCGCTTCATGGCAGACGCCGCGCTCTGGTACGGCAATATCATGAAGGGCAACCTGGACTTCGCCTTCCTGAACGCAGGTGGAATCCGGGGCAATCTGGTGACGAGTCCCCTTACTCTTTCTGAGGTCGCCTTCGCCTATCCCTTTGCGAATCATCTGGTGGTCCTTGAGCTCCTTGGTTCCGACGTCCAGGAAATGGCAGACCATGCCTCCAAAATGGCAGGCCAGGGTGGTTTCGGCGTGCCTTCAGCGGGCTTCAGCTACACAGCCAGCTACGATGATCTAGCCTTCATGAAGGCTGGCGATTCCGTCAGGGTGGGTAGCCTTGCCCTAGACCTCACGAAAACCTATCGCGTGGCCGTACCAGATTTCCTTGCCCAGGACGATGCTGACGTAGCCAATGACGGCTATGCGATGCTCCGGAATAAGACCAAGCTGGCAACCTCCACCGCGACGCTCGCCGATATCGTATACGCCTACGCGGCTTCTTTTCCCGCGGGCGCCAAGCCCCCCGTCGACGCACAGCGCGTCACGATCGACGTAACCAATTATTCGCTCGATTACGAATACGTTCCCGCTGACGACTGGGGTTACGCCTGGGTGGCGCTCGGACGCGCGCGTTTCTTCTCCTACCACCAATCCACGCCCACAGACTACGAGTTTGAAATCAGGCTGGGCGCTGGCGTCATGGACCTGCCCGCCCTCGGCATCACGCTTGACCTGCCGCCCTATGCAAAGCTCACAGGCGGTTGGAGCGATACCGAAACCAGAGACGGCACAACCCTGCTCGTTACGGGCAAGGATGACTCGGACACCTGGCGCAGGATTGAATTCCGCGGTAGCGAGACAAGGACCCTTTCCGACCTCTATGTTGATACGAGCGGTTACACCAAGGACGAGACTGTGTATCTTGATGGTTCTGCTTCCAGCGCGCCGATAAACGAAACCGAGGTCGCCTATGCGGGCTTCGGCTCGTCGCCGAGCGGAGCTTGGCAGCAGGATGGCAAACTGATGGACTTCCTTGCCGCTGACGGCACGGCCATCCGTCATCTTTACAACAATGACGGTGTAGAGGACTCACGACGTCGCGGGACCTGGGAGTTAGTGGAAACGGAAACGAACGTGCTCTCTATCTTTATAGACGAGGACTTCGATCCCGTGACTAGAACATGGAGTGTAAGAACAAACCCGGTGGACAGGAAGTGGCGCTTCAGCTTTATCGACGGCATACTCTACCGCGGTGGCATGACGCGAATTGACGGGAGCGACGGCTCTACATTTACAGGCCGTTTCGCGGATGCGCTCTACGAGCGTTTACAAAATGCGGGAGTTCCCGTATTGTATGACGAGAGGGAAGGGGTCACAAACGGCGAGAAATTCGCTGACGCGGACCTCATCGGCATTCCTAAACGTATCGTTATCTCGGAGAAGACGATGTCGGGAGGAGGGGTGGAGGTCGTTGCGCGCTCCGATGGGGCAACGGCGTTCGTGC
>CAZNCK010000127.1:0-9957 GCA_964571545.1 uncultured Treponemataceae bacterium
CTTGCGAATCCTCGCTCCGATTGTGCTGATACTGCTCCTCGTGAGCGGCACAGCCGGCTTCATCGCCCTCGGTGTCTTGGCTTTGCTCGGTACCCTTGAGACCTGGATTCCGTTTCGAGCAGCACCCAAAGGAGAATTACCATGAAGGTAATCCTGAACAACGATGTCCCCAACCTGGGCGAACTCGGAGACGTGAAGGACGTCGCCGCCGGTTATGCCCGCAACTTCCTCCTGCCCCGCGGTCTTGTATACCCGTACAGCCCGGCCACTGTCGCGCTCTTCGAGAAGCGCAAGGCCGAGATAGAGAAACGCAAGGCCGAGAAGCGCGCATCCAGCGCCGACCTCAAGACCAGGCTCGAAGCGGAAGACCTCGTGCTTGACATGCCCGCCGGCGTCAATGGCAAGCTTTTCGGCGCTGTTTCCAACGCTACGGTCGCTGACGAACTCCTCAAGAAGGGTATTCAGGTAGACCGCAAGAAGATCGAAGTTCCCGGCCGCGTCATCAAGAGCGTCGGCAACTACAAGATCGCCGTACGCCTGTACGAGAAAGACGAAGCCATCGTCCGCGTCTCCGTCAAGGGACACGTTGAGAAGGCCAAGCAGTCTGCCCCTGCGCAGGAGCCCAAGCGCCGCCGCCACGAAGAACCGGTGGCTCAGGTCCAGCCCGAAACCGCGCCCGAAGCAAAAGCAGCTGAGTAACAAGAACATTGCATGATACCCGCCCAGCTCAAGGATAAGGTTCCTCCACATAACGCGGAAGCCGAACAAGCCGCGCTGGGCGCGCTTCTCCTAGATCCGGATGCGGTGCCGCACATCCTACGGTACCTGCGTCCAGATGACTTCTACGTCAATGCCAACAAAAACGTATTCACGGCTATTGTCTCGCTTTTCGAGAAGGGACAGAAAGCCGACCTCATTACACTTGCCGATGAAATGCGTGTACTGAGTTTGCTCGATCGTTCCGGCGGCCCCGCCTACATAGCCAAATTAACCGACGCCGTACCGTCCAGCGCTAACATGGAGTACTATGCCAAGATCGTGCAGGAATGCTCTATCAGACGCAACCTCCTCAGACTCGCGGCGGACATCAACCAGAAGGCCCACGACGATTCCATAGAGACCGGCGTGTTGCTCGACGAGTTGCAGGAAGCTATCTTTGAGGTCAACCAGGACCGGCAAACCGTCTCCTACCGTAGTGTCAGGGAAATAGTCCCCGACGCCATGAAAATGATAGAACAGCTCTCCAAGAATAAGAATCAGTACACCGGCGTACCAAGCGGTTATGCGGAGCTGGATAGCATGACGAGTGGTTTCCAGGACTCCGAGTTGATAATCATAGGCGCCAGGCCGAGCGTTGGTAAAACCGCATTCGCGCTCAACATCGCCTCGCACGTCGCGCTACGGGAGCGCCTTCCGGTCTGCTTCTTCTCGCTTGAAATGTCAGACCTGTCGCTCACATATCGAATCCTTTCTAGCGAAGCCAGAATTGATTCAGAGAAGGTCAAGAGCGGTCTTATAAAGCCGAGTGATATCCAGAGCCTCATGGATGCCGCCAGCAGGATTTACGACGCGCCAATGTATATCGTCGATGTCCCCAACATCAAACTACTGGATCTCCGGTCTCTAGCCAGGCGAATGAAGAGCGAGAAAGACGTCAAGATTATCTTTATTGACTACATAACGCTTATAACCCATGAAAACCAGGATCTACCGCGTTGGGAACAGATCTCGAGTATATCGCGCTCGCTCAAGGCCTTGGCCCGCGAGCTCCGCATACCCGTGGTGGCCCTTTCGCAGCTCAAGCGCGAAGCAGAAGGCAAATCACCTTCACTCGCCGATCTCCGGGAATCGGGATCTATCGAACAGGATGCCGACCTCATAATGTTCCTGCACCGCGAGCGTGAGATAGATAAACGCAAGGATGAACGATCGCCGTATACGCCGACCGACCTGCTCGTCGCCAAGCACGGCAAGGTCGGGTTGCTGTTCTTCAATAAAATTACGCGTTTCGAATCGCTTGAAAAGGAACACACCGAGCATTAGACTCGGTGTACGGAGGATCGCACCATGGATTTAGAGAGAAATTACGATCTGAGTTTCCTTGTCAACGACACAGAACGCATGGTTCTTGATGAGCTGGGGCGCCAACTGGAGAATGCGGAAGCGGAAGGTATATGCGTTTGTCAGGACTGTGTTGTGGATATGGCCGCACTCGCCCTGAATACCCTCGAGCCACGGTATCACGCCTCGCTTTTGGGCACTATGTATGCCCATGCGGATGAAGCGGGAACGTACGCTGTAAAGGTCAGAAACTCAGTCCTCGCAGCCGTCGAAAGGGTTAAAAACAACCCCTCCCACGTCTGAAAATGATTCCAGTACTATCAGCCCGCTTCGGAGGTTGAAGACAGGAAACCTAGCTTCTTGATTGAGCGATATCGTCCTGAAAAAATGGTTTTGTACGGCTCCTTGGCAATTAAAGCGGGTAGGTCGGAAACTATCTTGTCATACGACGAGCGTGGCAACCTGACCACACCGGCTTGGCCGGATTTAAGCCCCAAAATATGAAATTCTAACGATAGATCTTTCATTCCATTATACAAAACCGTTATTTCGGCCTCTGGTTCCGATTCTTCAGCTTTACCTTGTAAAACATATTTCATAAGTTCGATGGCTTTGGCATCAAGATCATCACGGATTATTCTGGCTCGTTCGAAGAGTTCTTGATACCCTAGCACGATTTCAGCAGTCCCGGCAGGATCGGCCTTGCCGCGGTAGGCTGAAAAACGTTCCATTTCAGATAAAACGATAAGGTCCAACCCGCGGGATTTTGAGGTAACCCTCAGAGGCAGTTCCGCCCTTACGATGGCGCCGCAACGCGGGCATGTAACTGAAGGCGAATCACCCGTCGAGAGCTTGGCAATTAAAACACTGTCAGCGTCAAGATCAATAAATTCAGGAGCATCAATCTCGATTACTGCATCACAACGGCACGTTATCTTCTTCATGTGTGTACCTCCGTTTGTACAAGATCGTAATAATTTTTATTTATTTGAAAAAAATAGCACATCTCCAACCGTCGATAGCAGGAACAAGGCTGAGACAGCCACCATGCCTATCGTTTGATAACGCAATACTGTCTTTACCTTGGCCGCTTTGTGCCGGAACAGTTCAATAACGAAAAGCAGTATCGAACCACCGTCAAGCAATGGAATAGGCAGCAGGTTCATAGCAAACAAGCCTATTGAAAGCACAGCCAAAAAATTGAGCGCCAGTGAAAGTCCTCCGGAACTTTCGCCGGATAACCCGCTCTGAGCGACCGAACCAACCATCCAGGTTATTCTCGCAGGGCCTGAAACAGCCTTCAGAATATCAACACCCATGAACAAGGTCGCGATGCCGCGATAGGTGGCTGAAATTGTAGAACCTGTCTCCAGGAAACCCATCGCGATGGCCTCGCCAAAACCTTGAGCGCGCACGCTACTGGTCAACGGTTTCCACCCGACCCCCAGGTTTGTATTTGAACCGGAGGGGTAGGCGAGAACCAGCGTCGTTTCTGATACGCTTCCATCTCTTAAAAAACCGATAACGACTTTAGCTGGCTTTTCGGCGTCAAGAATACTGAGAAGACCAATCGTATGGTCAACAGGGCTGCCATTGACGCTTATTATTCTGTCTCCGGCGCGCAAGCCAGACAGTGCGGAGGGGCCGGAGGCGTCAACTGTTTCGATGAGAGGTTCTATCCAGGGGTACACTCCGACACGTCCGATACCAGATTCCTTGTCGAATTCAGGAAGCATGGTAATGCCCAGTTGTCTGCCGGATCTGTCAACAGCCACTTCAATAGGCTTTTTGGCGGAAAGCGCTATAGACTCCTGAAGCTCTGCAAAGGTGCCGATTTTCTTGCCATCGATGGCTACGATTCGGTCGCCGCTTTCAAGCCCCGCCACATCTGCGGGGTATGAGCCGCCGTCAAACTGGCTGGCCAGAAGTATACGATTATCCCAGCTCTTTACGTCATATCCGACTGCCATAACAAGCGAATAGATGATAACGGCAAACACCACATTCATGAAGGGGCCGCCAAATGATATCAATATCCGGCGGAACGGCGAGGCCCCGAAGTAGGAACCTGGATCCCGCGGGAATTCTTCTAGCTTCTGTTCTATGGCTTTACGATATGAATCCTCACCTTTCATACGACAATAGCCGCCGATCGGGAGCGCTGAAAGTGTATATGCTGTTGAGCCTATTTTTTTTGAAAACAGTCTAGGCCCCCAGCCGAGCGAGAATTCCTCAACCTCGACTCCGACCAATCTGGCGACGATGAAATGGCCGAGCTCATGGAAAAAAACAACAACGCCGAGACCTACAAGGCCCAGCGCTATGGTAACAATTGTCATCGATACTCCTTGAGAATTCGTTCTGCAGCTACCCGCGCAAGGCTGTCAACCGCAGCAACTGTCTCCAAATTTTCGAGCCTGACCGGATAATCCGCTTCCAGAACTTGCGCTACGACAAGAGAAATGTCTGTAAAACGCACGAGACCGTTCATAAATGCTTCAACAGCTACCTCGTTTGCCGCGTTATATGCAGCGGTGGCGCCTTCCCCGGCATCAAGGGCCTGGTATGCCAGGACCAATAAAGGATACCGCTGGAGATCGGGTTTCGAAAAGTGTAATTGAATATCAGTGGGATCCATGTCCGCGACCGTTTCGGATATTACCGCGGGCCATGACAGGGCGTTAAGGATAGGAATACGCATATCCGGTCGCGACAGCTGAGCGTAGAGCGAGCCGTCAAACGTTCTGATGAATGAATGTACGCGGCTTTCAGGATGGATGACGACCTGAATTTCGCTAGATAAAAACGAAAAAAGCCTCGCGGCCTCGATCACCTCGAGTCCCTTGTTAGCCATGGAGGCCGAATCCACCGTTATCTTGGCCCCCATATTCCAGGTGGGATGAGCAAGCGCATCCTGAGGAGTTACACGCCGCAGTCGTTCTACCGGCATATCGCGGAATGCCCCGCCTGAAGCCGTGATAATGACGCCCCGCACGGAACGTCGGCCAAAACGCTCAATCATATTGAAAATAGCAGAATGCTCTGAATCGACAGGCAGTATCTTCCTACCGGACTTACTGGCCGTTTCAAGCACGAGACGACCCGCCATTACGATGGTTTCCTTGTTGGCGAGAGCAAGATCCTTGCCTGATCCGATAGCGTACAGCGATGGAGGAAGACCGGAAGCACCCGCGGCGGCATTGACTACGATCTCAGCCTCTGTCCGCTCGATCAAGTAGCGAAGGCCTTCCGGCCCCGAATAGCGCCCCGTGCTCGACGCAGGCGACGAGCCGCTCAAGCATAGTGCAGCATGCGGATGCAATGCCGCCGCGCCCAATAACCCCGCCTCATCGCGGTGAGCCGATAATCCCGCTATAGAGAACTCGTCCGGGTGTCTGGCTATCACATCGAGGGTCTGCCGCCCGATCGATCCCGTAGCGCCGATAAGAATAATTCGTTTCATTGTCAGACAGCGCTTAGGGCCGAATCATGACAGGATGCCTGCGGTTGCCAAAATTCCTGCAAATACCGGCGCGGCGAACAAAAGACTGTCGAAAGAATCCAGGATGCCGCCGCGGCCGGGCACTATGGAACCGGAATCCTTGACCCCGGCGGCCCTCTTGATGGCCGACTCAAACAGATCGCCCACAACAACAGCCGCTCCGCAGGTGAGCCCGAGTACCGTCAAGATCAACCAGTCCCGGGGTATAAAAGTCGGAAACAGGAATGGTCCTGCAAGTGAAAATCCTACGCTACCGGCAATACCAGCAATCAAGCCTTCAAGGCTCTTGTTTGGCGATACGGCAAATATTCCGCGTCGCCGTCCCAGCGTTACACCAGCAAGCCAGGCAAGGCTGTCGTTACCGAATGTTATGAGCGAAAACCAGACAAGAATGTACCCCGATCCTTGTGGAACACCTAGAATGACAATAATAGCGGTACTCAGTAAGCCCGGATACATCAGGTACAGCGCATTGGCTGAGGCGCGATGGATAGTCGAAGGGATAGTCTCAGTTCTGGCAGGTAGGGCTAGCGGTATTGCGGAAACTAGAAAAGCCGCCATGATTACGACGGCGAGCGGCGCCAGCCAGGTTGCGGCAAGCGTTGAATGAGGGGAAAACAGTCTTAAGAGGTACACGACGACGGAGGGGAGGGTGCCAAACACCACCGCGACCAGTGTCCTGGCCTTGCTTGCCGCGGGCTCTATCATCTTCCGCAGTTCCATACTTGAACCGATGGTGAAAAAAAGCGATAGGAAAGCAATCGGAGCATGATTCAAGAAAGGCACATATATCGCCAGCGCAAAAAGCAAGGGTACCGCAATAGAAACGAACGTTATACGCGTTACGAAATTTTTCATCGTGCATCACCGAATCTTCGCTCTCTGCGAGCGTATTCCTCAAGCGCGGCGACCAAATGTGTCTCAGTCCAATCAGGCCACAACGTGTCCGAAAAATATAGTTCCGAATACGCGGCTTGCCATATAAGAAAATTTGACAGGCGCAACTCTCCGCCGGCCCTGATGATCAAGTCAGGATCGGGCATGTCGGGTATATCAAGATAGTTCCGGAATTCCGCTTCGGTGCATGGAATACTACTCGCAGGCAACTTGGACATAGCGCGCAGTATTTCATCGCGTCCGCCGTAATTGATGGCAAGGTTGACCCTGATGCCGTCAAAATCAGCAGTGTCACTTACGACCTGAAGTATCGCCTCGCGTACATCAGGCGGTAATCCCTCTAGGTCTCCTGAATGCACAACTCTCACGAGGTTTTCTTTATAAAAATCTAGCTCCGCGCACAGGTACTTGCTTACGAGACTCATGAGGAACTTTACCTCTTCCTGAGCGCGTTTCCAGTTTTCAGTACTGAACGTGTAGAGCGTCAGATTTTTTATTCCTAACGAAGAGGCGGCCTTGACGATACGCTTGGCCGCCTTGAGCCCCTCGCGATGGCCTTCGGTTCGCGGAAGGCCGCGGGCCTTGGCCCAGCGCCCGTTACCGTCCATGAAAATGGCGACATGCGCCGGCGATTCTCGGTTGGTAGTGGGCTGCATGCTCAGACTTCCAAAATTTCCTTCTCTTTTTCTTCCAGAATCTTGTTGATCTGGGCGATGTACGAATCAGTAAGCTTCTGCAGTTCCTCTTCCGCTTTTTTGGCGGCATCTTCGGGTACATCGTTCATCTTTTTCATTTCTTCAAGCCCATCGCGCCTGATATTACGTATCGCGACGCGGGACGATTCTGTCGTAGCTTTTGCGCCCTTTACGAGGTCTTTTCGTCGTTGCTCGGTCAAGGGAGGAATTGCGATCCGGATGACTTTACCATCGTTGGATGGATTTAGTCCCAGTTCTGATTTCTGGATGGCTTTTTCAATTTCAACAATCAACGCACGATCCCAGGGCTGAATGACTATCAGGCGAGCCTCGGGAACCGAGACTGTCGCTACCTGGGAAATAGGCGATCTCTGGCCGTAATATTCGACGCGCAGTTTGTCGAGTATCGAGGGCGAGGCCCTACCGGTCCTGATGGCTGCAAAATCGTCCTTGAGCGAGGCTACGGTTTTCTTCATGCGTTCTTCGCAGGTGTTTTTTACGCTTTCCATTGCTCTCCCTTTCGAGAATCCGGTAGTGTATCCGGATTCGCTCATGACGAGGTCGATTCTCAGACTTACAGCCAAGAATCGACCCCTGCTCTTTTTAGTTGTCCCCGACTTTTACGTAAGAATAATCGACGACCGAAAGCTCCGCTCCGGCCGCTTTACCGACAGCGGCCATAAAGACTTTTACCGTCTGCTTCTCATCCTTCACGAAACCCTGATCCAGGAGACAGATTTCACTCATCAATTTCTTGAGCTTGCCTGCCAGGATGCCGTCGATGACCTTGGCGGGTTTGCCGGCCATCTTCTCGTCGCCCTCGACCTGCTTCTTGAATATGTCTTCCTGTTCCTTGACCCACTCAGCGCTTATGCGCGATTGATCTACGAACATCGGGCAGAAAGCGGCGACGTGCAGAGCCAGATCGTGGACAAAAGACACAACGTCGGGCTTCGCGAACGCTTCGGCCTTGTCAGCCTTCATCTTAATGACGACGGCAAGTTTGCCTTCGCCATGGACATACGAGTGTACATATTCCCCGGCACCGGCCTGGGCAAGCGCTACGCGCTTCAAGGTGATGTTTTCCTTGATAATGCTCGCCATATCCTTGACGATGTTCTCGAGTTCGGTATTAGGAGCGGTGATTCCCTTTGCAAGGCACATCGCGGCCATGCCATTTCCGCCCTTGATGAAGTCATCGTTGCGGCATACGAAATCGGTTTCACATGCAATCTCTACGATCGCAATCTTTCCAGCGCTTTCGGCGATGAAAACACGACCTTCGTTGGTTGCCCTGCCGGATCGCTTCGCGACGCCAGCCAGCCCCCACTCCTTGAGCTTCCTCTCGGCCAAGGCAAAATCGCCTTCAGCCTCGACAAGAGCCTTCTTGCAGTCCATCATTCCCGCGCCGGTTTTTTCGCGCAGGTTCTTTATATCGCTGGCCTTGATTTCCACAATAGGCTCCTTACTTGGCGTAGTATTTGTCTTCCTCGACTATGGGCTCTTCCACAGCGACGCCTGCTGCAGCGGCGGCTGCTACTGCGACTCCGGCTACCTCTGCGACAGCCGCATAGGTGGCGGGATCAACTTCGACTTCTTCTTCATCATCGACGGCCTTTGTCTCTTCAACAACTTCGGCGCTTTCCTCGTCCTGCAGGGTCTCGATGATCTTGAGGCCGGTCTCGCTCTCCGCCTCGACCACCGCGTTGGCGATGATTTGGGTGAACAGTGAGATCGAGCGGATGGCGTCGTCGTTGCCGGGGATGGGGTAGTCGATGCCTTCGGGGTTGCAGTTTGTGTCAACAACGGCGACTATCGGGATGCCAAGGCGCTGGGCTTCAGCGACGGCGATGGCTTCCTTGCGAGTATCGATCACGAAGATAACGCCGGGGAGCTTGGTCATGCCCTTGATACCGGAAAGGTTCTTCTCGAGCTTGGCCTTTTCCTTGTTGAGCTGGGCCTGTTCCTTCTTGGTGAAGGACGAAAAATCTTCTTTTTCAAGCTTGATGAGGCGTTCAATGGATTTGCGGACGGTGGAGAAGTTGGTGAGCATGCCGCCCAACCAGCGATTGTTCACATAGAACTGCTCGCAGCGTTCGGCTTCCTTCTGGATGGCCTGCTGGGCCTGTTTCTTGGTACCGACAAACAGAACTGGCTTGCCGGACGCTACCGTCTTGCGGACGACATCATAGGCTTCTTTGATTGACTGGATTGTCTTCTGCAGATCGATGATGTGGATGCCGTTGCGCTCGGCGAAAATGAATTTCTTCATGCGCGGATCCCAACGCTTGACCTGGTGACCGAAATGGACTCCGGACTCCAAAAGGCTCTTCATGGTGACTACAGCCACGTGTTCCTCCAATGGCCTCCGAACGTATCGGGGGCCCCCTTCACTTGTTCTCATCGCAAGAACGGCCGGAGCCGCGTCTAATGCGACGGAAGATTCGATATCGCGGCCGGTGGCCGGGACGTCGCGTCGGCTCTTTCCCCTAATGGGAGCGGAAAGCCAATCCGTGTGAGAATGGCATAAAACTCATGCAGTGGCAAGCCCACGACTCCTGAAAATGACCCCTCGAGCCACTCAATGAAGAACGCGGCATGTTCCTGGATGCGGTATGCGCCTGCCGCTCCTTGCCATTCGCCCGTAGCAAGATAGGCATCGATTTCATGGGTGCTTAGGGCGGAAAAATGGACTTTTGTCTCCGAGATAGCCGAGTGGAGTTCGCCTGAGCGCCTGTCTAGTAGGCAGATGCCCGATGAAACCGTGTGCGTTCTTCCGGAAAGCGCTATAAGCATAGACCG
>CAZNCK010000128.1:0-5402 GCA_964571545.1 uncultured Treponemataceae bacterium
CCGTATCATACGAACCCGTATGACAAGACGCCCGTTCCGCGCCGCGATTCTGACGGCGACGATAGCCGTTATCATCCTCAGCGCGATCCCCGCACGGGCACAGGGGCCCGCGGAGCCGCTGGTTTCGGGCGCCCCGCTGGAGGGTAGCTCAGCCGAGGCGGAACCCGACCTGCTCCAGGCAACCCTTGCCCTCGATATAGCCAGCGCCGATTACTACGCGCTGGTCGCCTGGGTGCGGCAACTCGGGCTTTCGGAAACCGGCAGAGCGCAGGACCTGCGTTCAAGGCTGTATGAGCATTTCAACGTCAAGGCGCCTCCGGTCCCGGAGGCTTCATCAAAAACTATAACGATAGTGTCCGCTGATACCACTGAATACCTGAGCGCTCACGACGAAGGCGAATCATCGGTGCGTTTTACGGGCCGTGTCCGTATTTCAGTCAAAGATGACGATTCGGGCGAGCGCCTCACCATCGCCGCCGACCAGATCGTCGTCAACCGCGATGCCAATATCCTGTCGGCCACAGGCGACATCGTGTTCGAGCGCACCAAGTCCGATGGCTCCGATATCTTCATGGGTGAAGCCTTGGAGCTGGATATGGACGACTGGAGCGGCGTGTTCCTGGACGGCGAGAGCAAGCGCGGTTCCGGGGCCGCCGCCAACGCCCTGTTTTTCAGGGCCGACGATATCCTAAAGCGCGGTACCGACGTCATGGTATTCAAGGACGGCGTCGTAAGTTCCTGCGCCGATGAAAACCCGCATTACTCCATCCGCGCCGCCAAAATCTGGATACTCGGCGGAAACGAATGGGCCATGCAGAACGCTACCCTGTCTGTAGGCGAGATTCCTCTCCTGTATCTTCCGTTCTTCTATTATCCAGGCGAGGAAATTGTCTTTCATCCTGTCTTTGGCTACGATGAGCGCTTCGGACGATCCGTGCAGACCACCACCTATCTGCTAGGCGAGAAGGAGCCCAAGGAGCAGGAAATCAGCCTCCTCAAGATCTCTGAAGGCGGCTCTGGCTACGAGCGCGTCATTGAAGGCGTATTCTTACGTACTACCCGCGAGAAAAAAAAGGGTACGACTACTGATTTCGTCAAGGTCATCGTCGACCTGTACTCGACCTTGGGCGGTTTCGCGGCTACGCAAGCCAAGGTAGCCGCCTGGGGGCCGTTCACGTCCATCGTCGGATTTGCCGGGCTTGGCCTGACCCGGTCGGCCTTTGCTAATTCAGACGGCGCCTATACGCCGTTTGTGGCCGCCAACGATTATACGAGTACCTGGAACGAAGTGGACCTCTACGGCACACCCCTGCCGTTCCGGTTTGGCTGGGAACTGGCTTCCAGCGTCGACCTGGGGCCGGTCAAGGTCAGCTTCTCGGCGCCGTACTACAGCGACAGCTACTACAACCGTGATTTCAAGGACAGAACAGAGAATATGAACTGGCTTGAGTTTCTTGACCAGGATAAAGACGAGAGCACGATATCAAAGATAGCCTCGTTTACGGATACCGTGAGTCTGACGGCGAGCCTTCCTTCCTCCTTGCTCCCTCCCTGGCTCTCGGCGGTTTCACTGAGCAAGTTATCCTCGTCGTTGACCTGGAACTCCGTTCTCAAGGCGACTCCGACCGATGCCGGCGAGAAAATCCTGTTCGCGGTCGATCCTGCGCGCGAATTCTTCGCTCCCTATGAGTGGACCATGTTGGATGCTGCCGGAACCGTTTCTGGCACTCTGTTCAAGTATCCCCGGGCAGCCGCCGCCAGGACCGCGGCTTCAGAGGCAGGGGCCGCCGGCATTGTGGAAACCGGCGTCCAGGATCCGGGCGACCAACCCCTGACAGAGGATGCCATCGCAACGGCTCTCAAGTCTCTGCCCGCGCTCGAGGCGCCATGGGCTGAAACCGAGAAGCCGGTGTCGGCGACCGCGAGCTCCGCGGCCGATTTCATGCCGCCGCCGCTCGCTACGCCTGAGTCCATAGCCGAGCGGGTGCCATTTTCCACGTCGCTCGGCTGGTCCTGGTCGCCCTCCTATTCCTTGAAACGACGTTTCCTTACCTCCGCCTGGAAAGTGCCCGCGGATGTCGACTGGTCGTCGCTCTACGATACGAGCACCATCAGGAACGCTGGAACCCTGACGCTGGCCGGCGCGATGTACGATGGCTTACTGGGTATTACCGCTGGCCTTTCCGCGTCCACGCAATACCAGGACAGGCTGAACATTACAGAAAATCCTCTGTATGCGAGCGACGCGCTTCTGGCGACCTGGGCCAAGCAGGATGCCCAGTACCGCAACGACAAGGTGGCCGCGACGCTCAAGCTGACCAGTTCGCCGTTCCAGGATTTCTGGCTGTGGTCGCCTACCAGCCTGAGCTATTCCCTCTCGTCCACGCTGTACGAGTACGCGTTCAAGCAGATGGGCGCCGACCCGACAGACGCCAGCATGGCCGACTATGAAGAAATCACGGCGGACTGGACCGAGGATACCATCAGCGCGCACTCTCTGGCGCTGAACCTGGGGCTAAAACCCTGGGGCTACGCCCAGAGCCTGACGCTTGCGGCCGACATGCCGCCCCTCCTCCAGGGATATTCCGCCAAGCTGAATCTCAAGGCCCTCTGGGCGACTCTCAGCGTTGGTACGGCGTATACGCTTCCTACCAAAGACGAGGAATTCGAATGGGATCCATTGAGTTCAAGCCTGACGCTTGGTTCGGCTCCCTGGCCTGTGTTTACGGGTTCGTTCAGATGGAATATCGAGTCGGGACTGCCTGTATCGACATCCGCGGCAATGGCCTGGAACGGACTTTCCGCCTCGCTAAGCGCTCGGGAGGCTATTGCCTATACCTTGACCGTGGATGAAGGCTGGTCTTCTACGGGGGAGCCGGCGTTCAGGATCAGCTCCGCGGCGCTCGGTTTTACAAAAGCCTGGGCTCCGCCGGCATCATGGCAACAGCGTATCGCCTGGACGCTCAACGTCAACGCCGCCGCCCAGCAGAGTTTTCTGCGTTTTACCGATTCCTACCTGAATTTTGTCTTGGGGCTGAGCCTCAAGGTGCACGAGTTCCTCGATATCACCTTCTCGTCGACCTCCAGGAACTCCTCCCTGTGGCGCTACTACCCCGGTTTGTTTACGTCTCCATCTAATATCGACCTGACGGAGTTTGCAAGGAATCCGTTGGTGGATATCATCAAGTCCTTCAATTTTTTCGATGGCGACGAGTCCGACAGGAAGGAATCGCTGTTCAAACTTAAATCCCTGTCCGTCACGGCTACACATTATCTGCACGACTGGGACCTCGCCGCGACCTTCTCCGCGAGCCCCGTGCTGGACGCCGATACGCTTGAATACTATTTCAAGACCAGCTTTGCGCTTACGCTTTCTTGGCGGTCGGTCTCGCAGATCAAGTCCACCTACAAGCGCGATGGAGAAACGGTCAGCTGGAAATGAGCGTATCCCCGCGTTCCTTGATTTTTTCCCGAGGCGAGGGTAGGATGAATTCACGTGACCCCGACTGAAGCTGTAGGCATCGCCCTGGACGACATGAGGCTCCTGGCCGACGTCTGCGGCGTCAACGACTATAATCTCCGTGTTCTTGAACGCCTTATGGGCGTGCCTGTCTTTGTACGCGGCAACGAACTCTACCTTGAATCACCGAATGCCTGCCTCCGCGAGCTGTTCGCCGCCATCATCAAGCAGCTCCTCGAATCCATAGAGGAGGGGATGCCAGCCTCGCCAGACCTTATTACCGCCATTCACGCCAGCCTCGCGCCCGAGGTATCCGGTCCGGGCAGGGAGCGCTCGTGCGCTGACTTCTTCAAGGAATCCGCCATCCAGGTGCCTGGCGCCTTTTCTAAGGTCTATCCACGTACCGCCAACCAGGCTCTGTATCTCAGGGGATTATCGACTCATGATATCAGCATGGCCGTCGGGCCGGCCGGTACCGGCAAGACCTACCTCGCCGTAGCCTGGGCTCTCCGTGAGGTGCTGACCAAATCGCGACGCAGGCTCGTGCTGACGCGCCCCGTCGTGGAGGCTGGAGAGAGCCTGGGCTTCCTTCCTGGAGACCTTGGCCAGAAGATCAGCCCCTATCTGCGCCCGCTGTACGATGCCATGGAGGCTCTCGTACCCTATGACGTCGTCAAACGGTTAGAAGAGAATCATACCATAGAGATAGCGCCGCTCGCGTATATGCGTGGCCGGAGCCTTAACAACTGTGTCGTCATTCTCGACGAGGCCCAGAACACGACCAAGGAACAGATGAAGATGTTTCTGACACGGCTCGGCGAAGGATCGGCCGCTGTCATAACTGGCGACATAACGCAGATAGACCTGCCGCGCAAGTCGGAATCGGGCCTCGTCCATGCCCTGAACGTGCTCGCTTCCATCGACGACATTTTTGTCTGTCGTATGGACGGGCGCGATGTCGTACGCAATCCCTTGGTCAGAAAGATAATCGACGCCTATGATTCTGAAATCTGATTTTCGGCGCCTTTTTGCCGTAAAGTTTGCCAATTCCCGATTCGCTTCCGCGTTGCGCGATGGCGTTTCTGTGCGTCGCTATGGAATAGCCGTCATCGCCGGGTGCTGCTGCCTTGCGGCGTTCATCGGCTTCGGCGCTATATCCGGTTCGGCCGGGCTGGGCGGTTTCGAGGCCGGCAAGGTAGCCGATCGCGACATCGTTGCCGAAATAGACGTCGTCTACATAGACGCCAAGGCCACGAAAGTCAGGACCGACGCCGAACTGCGCCTTGTTCCCGCGGTGTTCTCCCTGGACGACGTCGCTACCAAGGATTCCATGGAGGCTGTCGCCGCGTTCAAGAAGGCTTTTCTGCAGTTGTCCTCGGGAAATATAGCCCATGACGAGTTGTCCCTCCGTATCCGCGGGGCCTTTCCCGACCTGGCCTCCTCCGATCTGCCCGCCCGACTCGCCGACTATCCGGCGCCTTCCAACGCCATCGAGCAGGGCAGGGTCGTTCTGGAGTCGCTCATGCGGCGGGGAATTTTCGCTATTCCCGATACGGGGCTCGAGGAATACAACCCCGAGAGCCTGGAATTGCGCCGCTGGACAGACGGGCCGCTGCTCTACGAGCAGGTGGCTATAGAAAAGGCCACGACGCTGAGACGTATCAAGGCGGCCTCTGTCGAACTTGCCAAGTCCCTCAAGATGTCTGTTACTATGACCGCTCTCGCCTCGGATCTTGCCGCGTTTTTTGCCAAGGAGAATGCCTTTTTCGACGTCGACCAGAGCGTTCGTCGCCTCGATGCCGCAAAAGCCAGGGTAGAACCCGTAATGCGGAAGATAGCCAAGGGCGATAAGGTGATCCGCAAGGGGTTCATAGTCACCGTTGAGGATATTGAGCGCCTTTCAGCCCTCCGCGGCTCCGGGTCCAGAATGGATCCGCTTTTC
>CAZNCK010000128.1:5412-6791 GCA_964571545.1 uncultured Treponemataceae bacterium
CGGTATCATGCTACTGACAATACTGGGGCTGGGCGCCGCGGCCGTGCTCGACCGCGTCAATACCGGCGTGCGCATTGAAGGGCCTGGCTTCTGGTTTGTTGTCTTGCTGGCATCGGGGTATTTTATCGCCGCCAGCGCCCTTGCGGCTTTTTTGCCCGCGTCCCTCGATGCTCACTTTGAAGCCTTGTTGCCGACGGCCCTTGCCTCAATGCTCGTGGCCATACTCTTTGGCGAACGCTTCGCGCTTATGTTCACTGTCGGCATCGCTTCCAGCCTGGTGCTTGTGACTGGCTTCGATGCCTTCGTGCCTGCCCAGGCCTTGATTTCAGGCTTTGCTGGCATAGTGCTCGTCAGGCGCGCGGACAAACGCATCGATCTCGTTCGCGCCGGCGGCCAGCTCGCCATCGCCCGGTTCTTCGCCGGTTTTGCCCTGGCCGCGCTTTCTGACCGGGGCTTTGCCGGCGCCTTTGGAGCCGGTTTCTGGTCGGCCATCAACGGTTTTCTCTGCGGCGTGCTCGCCCTATCCTTCCTGCCCCTGCTGGAACATGCCCTCAACGCGCCTACCGTCTTCAGGTTGCAGGAACTATCCGACCTCAACGCGCCCGCGCTTAAGCGCCTGCTTTCGGTCGCTCCGGGCACCTACAGTCATTCGGTGACTGTAGCCCATCTCGCCGAATCCGCCAGCCGCGAGATCGGCGCCGATGCCTTGCTGGCCCGCGTCGGAGCGTATTACCACGACATAGGCAAAATCGAGAAGCCCGAATACTTCATTGAGAATCAGTCCGGCTACAATAAGCATGATGACATCAACCCGCGCTTGTCTGCCACTGTGTTACGCGGACACGTCAAATTCGGCCTAGAGAGGGCTGACGCTCTCAGGCTGCCCGATTCTGTACGGGCCATCATCGCGGAACATCACGGCACCTCCCTCATCACCTATTTCTTCGCCCAGGCGCAAAAAGAAGCAGTGGATACCAGTTCTGATGAGTATCGCTACCCGGGGCCCCTGCCTTCAAGCAGGGAGTCGGCCGTGGTCATGCTGGCGGATTGCGTAGAGGCGGCGTCGAGGACACTCAAGCGCCCGACTATCAGCCGGCTAGAGCAGTTCGTCAAGGAAATGGTCATGGGACGCTACGAGAACGGCCAGTTGGCCATGTCCAATTTGACGTTCAGGGATCTAGAACTCATAAAAAATTCCTTCGTGCGGGTTCTATCGGGTCATTTCCATTCCAGGATCGAATATCCCAAGACCAAGGAGCAGGCATGAATTCCGTAGCGGCAGATTTTCGCGATATGCCTGAACCTGCTTGGCTGGAGCGAGCGGCGGCCTTCGCGGTCAAGGCCATAGACGCGATTGGTGAAGATTCCTGGGATCTGTC
>CAZNCK010000128.1:6801-9883 GCA_964571545.1 uncultured Treponemataceae bacterium
CGCTGTATTTCTGCGGCGACGAATTCATGGCTGGCCTCAATGCCGAGTATCGCGGCAAGGAAGGTCCTACCGACGTGCTGTCATTTTCGCTCGGGGAATGGGCGGAGCATGAAAACGGCCGTCGCTATATCGCCGGAGACGTGGTAATATGTCTGCCGGTTCTTGAACGCAACGCGACTGAGTTCGCCGTAAGCCAGAACGAGGAGCTGAAACGCCTTATTATGCATGGCGTGTTGCATCTCTCGGGCCTTGATCATGCGACGAATGGCCCGGACGAGCCGATGTTGGCGCGCCAGGAGAGCCTGCTTTTGACTTTATCGGAGGAAATGATATTTTGAAGACGAGCGGTTTTATCGAAAAAATCAGAATGGCACTGCGTTCCAGGCCTATTGGTCCGGAGGACGAGGCGGACGAGGTCAGCTCCGAGCGGCGGGATATGATCCGCGGTATCCAGGAACTCTCCGAGACGACGGTCAAGGAAGTCATGGTCCCCAGGATAGATACGGTTTTTGTTTCAATCGACGCGCCTCGCGATGAACTCCTGGAGACGGTGACTACCTGCGGCCATTCCAGGATTCCGGTGTATCGCGAGACTATCGACGATGTAGCCGGCGTGCTCTACGTCAAAGATCTGTTGCTCGCCATAGCCAGGAACGAGCCAATCAATCTGGCCACCATGATACGCAAGCCCTTCTTCGTGCCTGAATCAAAGCGCATAGATTCCCTGCTCCGCGAATTCAAGCGCCGCCACGTGCACATCGCTATAGCGATAGACGAATACGGTGGAGTATCAGGCATAGTCTGTATGGAAGACATCATCGAGGAAATCGTCGGGGACATCCAGGACGAGTTTGACAACGAGCGAGAAGATATCGTAGCGATAGGCGATGCCGCCTGGCTCTGCGATGCCAGGGTCAACCTAGAGGATCTCAATGAGGAAACCGATCTGGGATTGCCTGTCGAGGGGTTCGATACGCTAGGCGGCTTCGTGTTTGACCTGTTCGGCAAAATTCCGTCTCGGTACGAGAAAGTGTCCTGGAAATCCTTTGACTTTGTCATCCAGGAGATGGACGGGCACCGCATAGGCGCCGTTAAAATACTCCGCAGGCCGGAGGCTCCCGAGGCATCGTGACGAGAGCCGCGGCCTCCTGTACGGCCGTTGTCCTAGCCGCCGCGCTGGCGCTCGGTGTAGCGCCTGTCTTCGCTCAGGCGGGCAAGCCTATTGACGCGCGGGCGTTGTACAATTCCGGATTGGCCTTGATGGCTTCCGGTGAAACCTACCGTGCCGTCGATGCGTTTACCGAGGCGCTTGCACTCAATCCTGCCTATGGCGATGCCTGGGCCATGTTGGCCCAGTGTCAGTACAAGCTTGGCGAATACGAACGCGCTGTTTCATTCATCAAGGAATCATACAAATTCGGCCCTCGCTCGCCCGCTCTCGTTACGCTGGAGGCCTTTGGGAATATAGGGCTCGGCAAGCTGGCGGAGGCGCGTGTCCTGTTCGACGAGGCTCTCGTTAAAAGGCCTAATGACAGAGACGCGCGCTTCGGTCAGGCTCTACTCGATTTGAGTACCGGACGGCCTGTCGACGCCAAGGCCCGGCTCGCCGCTTCGCTAAAAACCGCCCCCGGCGATCCGCGAGCGCTGCTGTCTCTTGCGCTCATTGCCAAGGCCGAGGGGCGCGGCGAAGAGACGGCCGCGTACCTTGCCGAAGCGCTTCGCTGGACCTCGGGGGACGCCGACGCCAGTTATGCGGCGGCGACGCTGTTTGCGGAACAAGGCGATGCCATCGAGGCCGCCAGGCTTGCCAGGGCTGCGATATCTATCGAACCGGCGCACGCCGGCGCTCGGGGGCTGTTGGCGTCGCTATATTACGAGAGCGGAGTCCTCGACGAGGCTCGCGCCGTCATCGAAGGGGCTATCGGTTACGACCGGTCTGATCCGCAGGCCTGGTTCCTGCTCGGCCTGATCGAGGCCGCCGATGGCCGGCGCGTCGAGGCGGAGTACGCGCTTTCCACTCTCGTGGATCTGCGCCCGGATGACGAATTTGCCCGTATCGCCCTTGAGAATCTCATGATGGATGTTTCGGGATTCGAAGACCCTTCCCGCGCCAAGCTTGCGGCCTGGCGTTTTGCGAGGGCCGCTGATTTCGAGCGCCGCTTGTTATTTGAAAAGGCCGTAGCCGAGTATCGGCGCGGTCTCGCGGTCGATCCCTATGCCAACAGGGGGCGCCGGCGCTATGCGGAGCTCCTGCGAGGCGCAAAGCTTCCCGCGTCCTACCTATCCGAGCTCCGTTTCCTGGCGGATCTGGGCAAGTCTGATCGCGCGCTTACCGACGCCATGGAGATCTACGACAGCCTGCTCGAGGGCTCGGTGAGCCGCGACTGGAACTCGGGCGGCGCCGCTGCCGCTTCCAGGCCGTATCGCATCGCCGTTTTTTCCGTCGGGCCTGGCGGTACCCCCTTTCATGCGGGCAGCGATATGGTGGTAGCCCGCTATCTGCGCGACGCTCTGGCCTTTGAACCCGGTATCGCCCCGGAACGCGGCGCTCCGCGAGTGCCAAAATTCGCCGATGCCTACAGGTTGGCCAGGGAAGCCGGGGCCGATTATTTCGTGCTGGTAAGCGTCGCCGAGAGCGAACGCGACGTCATCGTTTCCGCTGAACTCAGGGCGGCGAGAACGGGCGCGCTCGCGGCCCGTTTTGAAGCGCCCCGTTCCGGCAACGATCGGGTCTCACTCTCGGTCGCCCGCTTGGTACAGGGCATAAAACAGAAACTGGAGACCCGCGGCACCCTGCTGGAGCGCAGAAGCGATCTGGTTCTCGTCGATCTTGGCCGGGTGGACGACGTCAAGGTCGGCGACTCGTTTCTCGTCATAAAAAGCGGCGCCGCGGCTATCAAGCCGGACGCCTCCGGCCTGATGTGGAACGACGCCGACGTCGTGGCCAGAGTCGTGGTGGAGCGTCTCGACGATGAATTGTTCGAGGGGCGCTTGCAGCGCGTCGGCTTCTTCGACAGGGTCAATCCTCGTGATACCGTCGTCCGCGAACCCCCCAAGTCTGAACCTCCCGCTTCCGGCGCCA
>CAZNCK010000129.1:0-9856 GCA_964571545.1 uncultured Treponemataceae bacterium
CAGGCAACAAAGGGCACAGATATAAGAACCCGCTTAAGATAATTGATGCGTCTACGATAGAGCTGTGCCTCGGTCGTTTTGACTGGGCCAAGTTCAGAACCACGAAAGGCGCGGTGAAACTTCATCTCAAACTCGATGGAGACACGCTCTATCCCGAACAGGTCAGGCTAACAACCGGTGCTGTACACGAGGTCAACGAGATGTCCAGCCTATGCCACAAGTCTGGAGAAATTTATGTCATGGATCGTGGCTATGTCGACTATAAAAGGCTGTATGACATAGAATTAGGCAAATTATTTTTTGTAACCCGCATGAAGGCAAATTGCGATTATGAGATCGAGCAGGAGCTGTTCCACTCCCAGACTGGGGCCTGCGCCGGGCAATCGCCACTGGTGACTTACACCTCAAGTTTTGAGATCAAAGTCCCCTTTCTAAGCAAGCTTAGAAAGGGCATGATTTATGTGTTGGAAACGGGGCCATTATAGTTGGCTATAATTTTTTATCTAGTTGTTCTATTTTCTCTACTCGCTTGGCATGACGTCCGCCTTCATATTCGGCGAACATGTATGCCTCAATCATATCCATGACTGATACCGGGTAGGTATTGCGGCCGCCGAAAGAGAGGAAGTTAGCGTCGTTGTGGCGCTTGCACATCTCGGCGGTGAAGAGATCGAATACCTGGGCGCAGCGTATACCCTGTACTTTGTTGGCAGCTATGGATATACCGATTCCCGTACCGCAACATAAAATGCCGAAATCAAAGCCACCGGTCAGGTAACGACTGGTGGCTTTTTGGGCTATATCGGGATAATCAACTGATTCGGAAGTGTCAACGCCAAGATTTTCTACTCTATGGCCCAAGGCGCGGAGAGAGGCGGCGATATTGTTTTTGAGTTCCACGGCCCCATGATCGTTAGCTATCAGTATGTTCATAGTCGTCTCCTCAGTACTCTTTTATATCATGGTCAGGCCGTTGAAGACTATAATGCGCGATACGTGTAAGTACTGGTAGTAATTTTTCCGATACTGAAGTAGGGGCTTTCCGCGATGTCGGATCTTGACCCGGGAGGAATAATGTCCATGCGTCTACGTTTTTCAGCGATTGTATGCATTCTCGCATTGAGTTCGGTGTGGTCGCAGGATGTCTCTGCCGGAGTTTTTGAACCGTCGGGCACACCCAGCGCGTACGATATACTCGGTGTCAGCTCTCTGGATGGTGATGTTCAGACTCCTTCAACGCCAGCGCTGAATGTGGTTGATGTGACCGTCGTTGTAGAAGATAGTCCTGTCGTCGAGGAAGAAGCTACTGTCGTCGAGGAAGAAGCTACTGTCGTCGAGGAAGAAGTTACTGTCGTTGTAGAAGAAGTTACTGTCGTTGTAGAAGATAGCCCTGTTGTCGAGGTAAGCGATGAACAGTTATTGATGGCTGAGATTGAGCGGCTACTGGTGGAGCGGGATGAGCTGTATGGCACCATCAATGAGCTGAGGGCAGAGAACTTGGAACTGGCGGAGCAGGCCGGCGAGGCGGAGTATTTTATTAAGCGCGTGGCTGAGCTTGAAATCGAGATTACCAGGCTGGAAGGTATTATTGTTGAAAATGAGGCCGCGCTGGTTGCAGCCGATACCAGGCTTGCGGAGATAGAAGCACAGCTGGTTGAAGAAGGCGGCCGCCTGGCTGACGCTGAGGCCAGGCTTGCCGCGACTGACGGGGGCACGGCGGCTGTCGCGTCGATGCTGGCCGGGAAAGATGCAGAACTCTCTGTCAAGGATGCCGAGCTCTCCGTTAAGGCCACGGAGATATCCATAAAGGTTGCCGAGCTCACGGAGAAAGACGCGCTCATTGCTTCAATGGATGATGAGTTGCGGGTGCGGGAGTCGACGATAGCGGCTAAGGACGAGGCCATTGCCTCGATGAAGGCCAAGCTGGAAGCAACGCAGGCCGAAGCTGCCGCCGCTCTGGCTGCGGCAAAGGCTACGGGCACGGTCGTACAAGTTGCGTCGGCGACTCCGGCTATGGTTGCTGTTCCTGTGGCTTCTAAAGCCACCTCGGGTTATCTTTCGGGCTGGGAGCTCGATACGTCGAAGTTCACGAAAAAGCTGCGTGACGGTTTCGGGGATTCGTCGGCAAGGATGGGTTCATGGAAGATAGTCGGCGCGATGGCATCGCAGGCTGATTCATCGCAATATTTTTCTAGGCTTGAACTGCCGCTGGCCCAGGGGAAGGCCCCCATGCTGTACAGGTTCAAGGCGCGTTCTACAGGCAAGGGATGGATCGGTCTTGGCCTCCACTTGTACGTCGAGGATGTCTTGAAGAAGCGCGGGTACGGCGAAGGTAAGAGTCTGCTGGTGTGGTTTACGCGGGACAGCGATGCTCGCGGCGACGATGCGACTTACCTGCAGTTGTACCGTTCAGACAACGATGTGGTGATGGAACGCATGTTCGACGCAGAATTGGCAGACGGCATTGAATCCTGGCGTCTAGTCGAAGTGGTGTACGACCCGGGCGCTGAATACATTGCGGTCTCGGTGGATGGTGTTCTTAGGATAGTCTACAAGACTTTCTTCGGGCGAGACGCGGGTGCTACGGCTGCGCTACGCACGCTCGGCGGCGGGGTATCGTTCTCGGAATTCTCGGCCTGGACAGAGTAAGAATAAGCGTGCGGAAAAGTAGCATGTTCTCTTTGCTCATCGCGTCACTTGTAGTGAGCGTCGTGACGCCGGCGCGCCTTCTGGCCCGGGAGCCTGATCCGCAGGTCGGCTTCAGGGAAATATGGGCCTACCTGCTGAAGGGCGAGGAATCGTTTCTGGCCGCATCGATGCCCGTTTCTGACCTCTGCTATTTCAGCGCGGAGATCAACGCCTACGGGGAACTGGTCGGTGTTCCGGACATCAAGAAACTGGCGTCATACAAGGGGCGCAAACACCTAGTGGTAGCCGAGCTTGGCAGTTATTCTCTGACGCATTTCTGCCTGGATCCGGTGTATCTCGTCCGTGATGCGCTTATTCAATCCATTCTTGATGCCGCTACTCCCTACGACGGCGTTCAGATCGATTTTGAGGCCATTCCGGTCAGGGACAGGGAGAACTTTGTAGAGTTCCTAATGCTCCTCAAGAACGGTCTAGGCAAGAAGGCGCTGAGCGTCGCGTTGTCTGCACGGTTGTCGGAATCCGGCGATGTGCTGGGTTATGTTCGCATCGCGGAAATCGTCGACAGGATCATCATCATGGCCTATGACGAGCACTGGAGCACGAGCGTTCCGGGCCCTGTGGCTTCGATGGAGTGGAGCGGCCGGGTGGTTGCCTATGCTATTTCCAAGATAGTCACATCGAAACTGGTGATGGGGCTTCCGTTCTACGGACGTGCCTGGGGCGACATTAAATCCGACCGAGCTTACAAGTTTTCTGCTATATCGTCGCTGTTGAAGGAAAAAAAAATCAGCTCTGTCTCCCGAGAGGGAAACGTGCCATGGTTCAGGTACGAGGAGCTTGTTACGGTTGATGTGTATTATGACGATGTAGAATCGTTATCCCAGAGGCTGCGCCTGTATCGTGATGCGGGCGTTGGCGCCGTAGCCTTCTGGAGGCTCGGCCAGGAAGATGGCGCGGTCTGGGAACGTCTGCGGAGCGATTGATCTGTCGTTGTTTCGCTGGCTACAATGGTACCGGGAGAAACTGCGATGACTGAAGAAATCACTAACCTCGTCGAGCAACTGAACTCGGCGGACAAGAAAGCTGCCTGTGAAGCGCTCTTTGCTCTGCTGTCAGTGGCTGAAAAGCCTGTGGACTGGTTTGCCGAATTCGAAGAGGTTTTGAATCGACGGCTTGTCGACTCGATGTTTCACCGGAAGTCTCAGGGGATACTGCTTGGCTGCGAACTGGCCAAAAGCGCCGGGCCTGACGCGATCGACCGGTGTCTGCCTGCCCTGTTAGGCGTGCTGTGCGGGGATGGGTTCATCGTCAAGCGGCAATGTGCTCAGAATATATGGAAGGTGGCAGTAGCGTCGCCCGGGCGCGCAGGTGACATACGTGCCGCGCTGGCGGAGCTCTACCGGAACTGTAGGGCGGAGGAGCACTCGAACCTGCTGCGCCTCGATGTGATGAACAGCCTGGCCGCCCTGCATGTCAGGGCCGGCGACGAGGCGGCCAGGCTACTGGCGCTCGAACTGATTGAATTTGAAACGAATCCCAAAAGTCGGAAGATCCTGGAACAAGTAGCCTCGCGGCTGCGTCATTGACGCAACCGCGAGGCTTTTTCATTAAAGCCAGGTTCTAGAATCCGCCCTTGATACCGCTTATAGTCATGAACACTACAGCGATGACGAGCGACGCGCCGACGGTAAGCACGAGGCCGGCCTTGGCCATGTCCTTGATGCTGAAGTAACCGGTGTTGAACGTTATGACGTTGGTCGGGGTGGTGGTGACGAGGATGAAGGCCAGGCTCGTGGTCAGCCCCGCCGCCAGTGTGATGCCGGTGACGTCTATGCCGGTGGCCTTGCCGAGCCCGATGATGAGCGGGATCAGGATTGTCGCCGTTACGCTGTTTGACGAGAACACCACTTTGAGCAGGCACACGCCGAGCGTGACGAGGAACAACTGCAGGAACAGCGGCACGTCGCCGATGCGGCCGAGGAGGGTGATGGCCAGCCATTCGGCCACGCCGGTCTTGTACAGGTAGGTGCCGAGCGAGATGCCCGAGACGATGAGCAGGATGCCGGCCCAGTCGATCTCGCCTTCGATGTCCTTCCACTTGGACTTGCTCATGCCTGGCATGAAGAAGAGGCAGGCGGCAAGCAAGGCCGGCATGGAAATTTCTATGACCATGCCCAGCGGTCCTTCGATCAGCGGTGTGGCTATCCATATCAGAATGGTGGATGCAAATACGAAGAGCGTTATTTTCTCTTCGCTGTTCATAGGGGGCATGGCCTTGAGTTCGGCCTTGAGCTGGGCCTTGCTGACCTTGAGGTTCTTCATTTCTGGAGGGAAGAACATGAGGAGGACGACCCACGCTACGGGGAGGATGAGGAGGGCCGAAGGAACGCCGTAGAGCATCCAGTCAAGGAATGACAGGCGGATGCCGGCCATGTTGGCGAGGAACTGCAGGGCGATGGGATTGGCTCCAGTGCCCGCGGGTGTTCCGATGCCGCCGATAAGGGCGCCCCAGGCTACGGAGATCATCAGGGCTTTACCGAAGTTGGATTCCTTGGGCTTGCAGCCTTCTTCCTGGAGTATAGCGCGTGCAAGCGGCATGAGCATGGCGGCGACGGCCATGTCGGTTATCCACATGGACAGGATGACGCCAGCGGCCAGGAATCCGAAGAGTATGGCCTTGGTCGAATTGCCCGTGATGGAAAGGATTACGACCGAGATTCGTTTGCCGAGGCCCGACTTGGTGATGAAGGCCGTGATGACGAGCACGCCGATGAAGAACACGACGATGTCGTTGCCGAAGCCGGTGGAGATGATTTCCTTGTACTTGCCCACCTTGAGCAGGGTCAAGAATATCAGCGCCAGGAGGCCGGTGATGTGGAACGGCAGGGCCTCGGTGATCCAGAGTACGAGGGCGAAAGCCATGACGCCGAGGGCCGCCATGCCAGGCGCTCCCGAGTGCATTGATGCGGGGTAGGAGGGCTTTGTCGTTCCCGGATCGACCGCGTTGACTATGGTGGACACCAGCGAGCCAGGGGCGGGTGCAAGCGAGATGGCCAGTCCGATAGCCAGCGCTACCGCGAGCAGGATCGCGTTCTTGACCGTTGGGTTCTTCTGCTGCAGGGTTGTCATCGTGCGTGTTTCCTCATTTCCTTGATGTTGTGCCGAGCGCCTGCCGGAGGAGTACTCCGACCATGCGCGGCCTGTCGGCGACGAGCGCGCCGGCTTTCTCGAATGCTTCTATCTTGTCAGCAACGGAGCCCTTGCCTCCGGTGACGATGGCTCCGGCGTGGCCCATGCGCTTGCCCGCGGGGGCGGTGCGGCCGCCCAGGAACGCGACCACGGGTTTTGTGAATGCGCCAGAGAGCATGGATTCCGCCACTTCTTCTTCCATCGTGCCGCCGAGCTCTCCGATGATGACGATCGCATCGGTCTCAGGGTCGGCCTGGTAGTCGGGTAGCATCTCGGCGAAGCGGGTGCCTGGTACGGGGTCGCCTCCGACGCCGATGAGGCTGGATACGCCGAAGCCTGAGCGGACTACCATCGCGGTGACCTCGTTGGTCAGCGAGCCGGAGCGCGTCATCACGCCGATGCGGCCGGGTTTATACACGCGCTCTATCCAGTACGGGAACATGCCCATCATGGCGAAGCCGGGGCTGATGACGCCGGAGGTATTGCCGCCCACGACGCGCGCGCCGCAGGAAAGGGCGGCCTTGCGGATCTGGATGGCGTCCTGCAGCGGGATGCCGTCTGCTATCGTGACTATCTTTTTTATGCCGGCGTCGAGCGCCTCGAAGACGGCGTCCTTGGTAAAGCGCGGCGGCACGAACAGCATGGCGGCGTTGGCAGGCCTGTCGGCGACGGCGCGGCGTATCGTGTGGTACACCGGCACGCCTTCGACATTCTGGCCTTCCTTGCCCGGCGTTACGCCGACTACTACCTGAGTGCCCAGATCTATCATGTGCTTGGTCCAGAACGAGCCTTCACCACCGGTGATGCCCTGCACGAGCACGCGGTCGGTCCTGTCTATGAAGATGCTCATGCGCGCGCTCCCTTCGCAAGGACGACAGCCCTGCGGACCGCTTCCTCGGTATCGAAGAGCGGATCCAGTCCGGCTGCCTTCAGGGTCTCCACGGCCTTTTCTTCGCCCGTGCCGCGTATGCACGCGACGATGGGGCAGCGCGGCCTGAGCTTGGCTATTGCCTCGGCTATGCCCTCCGCCATGATGTCGGCGCGCGCTATGGTGCCGAAGGTGACGATGAGTATGACCTTGGGGTTGTTGACCAGGCAGAGTTCCATGGCGCGGACGGCCTTCTTGTAATTGGGGCCGCCGAACTCCAGGTAGTTGGCCACCGAGCCGCCCTCGTAGTTGACCAGGTCGTAGACCACGGTGGTCAGCCCCGCGCCGGCGCACATGAGGGATATGTCGCCGTCGAACTGCAGGTAGGGTATGCCTTCCTTTGCGGCCTCGAAGGCTACGTCTGAATCGAAGTACTCACGGGACGGTTCGGCGCCGCCCTGGCGGAACGCCGAATTATCATCGATGACCAGCTTGCCGTCGCCAGCGACGAGCGTGCTTACGCCCTGGGAGTCGGCCTTGGTGACGAACAGCGGGTTCACCTCGACCAGTTCCGCGTCCTTGTCCCGGAATGTCTTCCAGAGGCCCGTAAGCAGTGTCACGAAGCTTTGGGAGAGTTTCTGGTCCAGCCCGAGCGCATAGGCGATGTTGCGCGCCTGGAAGGGCAGGAGTCCCGTGTCTATGTCCACCTGCTCGCGGATTATCTTTTCTGGCGCTGTGCGGGCAAGTTCCTCGATCTCAACACCACCGTCGGCGCAAGCCAGGATAAGCGCGGTGGCTGCCTGGGGATCGACGGTTATTGAAAGATACAGCTCGCGTTCGAAGGCAATGGCCTCTTCGACGAGGACTTTTTTTACGCCATGGGTTGTGCCGAGGTCTCCACCCAAAAGTTCTGCCCCGTAGCTGCGCGCCTCGTCAACTGACCGGACAAGTTTGACGAGCCCCGCCTTGCCGCGGCCTCCCCGCAGAACCTGGCTTTTTACGACGCAGGGGCAGCCGAGCGAGGTGGCCGCGCCGGCTACCTCGTCGGCTGTGGTGCAGAGGCGGCGTTGCGGTACCGGTATACCCCGCTCCGCGAACGCCTCCTTGGCCTGATACTCAAACAGCTTCATGTTGTAACTCCAGAGAGGCAGGATCGTAGAGGAAATTTGAACCACAGAGACAAAGAGACACAGAGAAGAATGAGTGAGGGAAAAGACTGGAGAATTTGTACCACAGAGACACAGAGACACAGAGACACAGAGACACAGAGAAGAAAAGTAGAAGATAAAATATAATTAATGCTGCACATAATCTATCTTCTTCTCCTCTCTCTCTCATGCATTCCTCTGTGTCTCTGTGCCTCTGTGGCCCTATTCGTGTATCAGGCTTTTTCGTATTTGGACAGGTAGGGGCCGAAGATGTCGGCGTCGGTGGGGCGGTTCATCGGGAGGGGTAGCGACAACCATGTGATGTTGATGAAGTGCTTCCAGTGGATGTTCTCGCTGGTGATGTTGCCGCCCCAGGTGCCGCAGCCGAGCGTCACGGTGGACGGCATGCCGTTGGCGAAGGTGCCGCCGTTGCCGGAGGCCATGCCCTGGCGGACCATGATGCGGCTGGAGCGCATCGTCATGCCCATGCGGTCTATGTAGGCGTCGTTGGAGCTGAAGATGCCCGACGAGTGGCCGGTGCCGCAGGCGTCGGTTATGCCGACGACGAGCTTGAGCCCCTGTTCGAATGAAGAGCAGTGCCAGAGCGCCATCACGGGCGATATTTTTTCCTGCGCGAACTTCTCGGTGGCGGGATCTCCGCCCGCTTCTACCATCAGGAATTTCGTGCCTGCCGGAACGGAGAACCCTGCGCCCTGAGCTATGACCTCCGCGCCTTTGGCGATGATTTTTGGGTTGAGCCCTTCGTGCCCATCCTTGCCGGTGATCCATATCCATGAGCGCAGTTTTGCCTTCTCATCAGCGGAGCAGAGGTAGCCGGATTTTGCTTTCATCGCGTCGATGAAGGCCGCGTAGACGGCGTCGTGAGCTACGACGGAGTTTTCACTGGAGCAGCTGGTGGCGTTGTCGAAGGCCTTGCTGACGGAGATCTTGGCCGCGGCGTCTACGGGGTCGGCGTCTTCGGCGAGGAGCTGGACGGCGTTGCCGGGTCCTACGCCGTAGGCCGGTGTGCCGGAGGAGTAGGCTGCCTTGACCATGGCGCCGCCGCCAGTGGCGACGACGAGGTCTACCTGCTTCATCAGCTCGCCGGTGAGTTCGACGCTGGGTTCCTCTATCATCTGCACGAGGTCTTCAGGCGCTCCGACTTTCTTGAGGGCGGCGCGCATGTAGCCTATGGCCAGTGCGCTGGCCTTTTTGGCTTTTGGATGCGGCGCGAATATGACTGCGTTGCGGCCCTTGAGGATGGACAGTCCATTGGATGAGGGCGTGGCCGTGGGATTGGTGACCGGCGCGAGCGCGCCGACGACGCCGACGGGTTTGGCGTACTTGCGTAGGCCGCGAGCTTCATCCACTTCTATGAGATCGACGCTCTTGACGCCCTGGATATCGCGCAGCACGCCGAGCACCTTGTTCTTGTGCTTTGTAATCTTGTCAGCCACCACGCCCATGCCGGTCTCCTCGACCGCGGCGGCGGCGAGCCTCGCGATATTTGCGTCGTTGTAGACCGACCAGCCCACGGCGACGCAGACCTCGTCGGTGCGCGCCTGGTCCCAGGTGGCGGCAATGGCCTGCGCGGCGCGTGCTTTTGCCACGAGGCCGGCTATCAGCTGTTCGTTATCGTTCATTGTAACTGTCTCCTCATGGCATGGCGCCTGGACTCAGCAAGGAGGGGTGGCGTAGAAACGTCCGGCGTACCCGCCGGATTTTCGGAGCCAGGGGGGTGCTCCCCCCTCCTTGAATTATTATTTGAACTGCTCCGTTTCTATCTCGACAACCTTGTTGAAGGCGTTGGTAAGGAAGTCTTTCTTGAATTCCATTTTCTGGGTGAACGCGACGGAGAGCCAGGCGTCGACGATCTGGGTGCCGAGGAACGGCGCGGTGATCCAGCCGCCCATGGTGATGACGTTGGCGTTGTTGACGATCTTGGCGCGTTCGCCGGAGAAGAGGTCGTCCACCACGCAAGCGTAGACGCCCTTGTGTTTGT
>CAZNCK010000130.1:0-1491 GCA_964571545.1 uncultured Treponemataceae bacterium
CACCAGGTCGGGGTACTCGCCCACCCTCCACCCGTCCGCCGTCCTCAGGGAACCTACCGGTACTGAAACTCCGAACAGGCGCTTGCCGGTCGCTGGGTATTGCATCTATGGCCTCCGTAACCTGAGGCCAGTATAGGCCACGCACCACCGCGGGGCAATCGCAAAGTGAGCTAGGTAGCCGCGGGGACAGCTCCGAACAGAGCGCGCACCGTGGCGCCGATGGACGCCACCTGTTCCCATTCCTTGCGTTCCGCCACGCTGCCTTCAGCTGGCCCGATGACGCGCGCAAGCCCCATGGCCTTGGCCGCACGCGCCCTGCCTGCCATGCGCCGCACCGGCCGTACCTCGCCGGCCAGCGACAGTTCCCCGGCCAGCACGGCGCCCGCGGGCAACGCGATGCCGGTGCGGGCCGAATAGATGGCGACCGCCAGAGCCAGGTCCACGCCCGGCTCCGCCAGCCTGATGCCGCCTGACACATTGACGTAGATGTCCTGGTCAGACAGGCGCAGACCCACGTGCTTTTCAAGCACGGCGGCGACGCGAGCAACCCTAGCAGGTTCGATACGCTCGGAATAGACGCGCGACAGCGAGGCCTTGCCGGGCACCGTCAAGGCCTGGATCTCCACCAGCAGGGAGCGTGTGCCCTCCCAGGTTGCCGCCACGGCGGCTCCGGCCGGCGCACGGCCTTCCCTGCGCACCAGAAACACAGACGCGGGGTCGGCGAGCTCTTCGAGGCCTTTCTCCGTCATCGTGAACAGCCCCACCTCGTCGGTGGATCCGAAGCGGTTCTTGGCCGAACGCAGGAAGCGCACATCGGTCTCGCTCTGCTCGAACATCAACACCACATCGACGGTGTGTTCGGCGGCCTTGGGGCCGGCGATCAGACCGTCCTTGGTCACGTGCGCCACCAGGAAGCACGAGCTACCGTGTTCACGCGCCCAGTCCGACAATTCTAGCGAGCAGTACTTTACCTGGTTGGCCGTGCCAGGCACGGCTCCCGCGTCAGCGGACATCAGCGTCTGTAACGAATCGACGACGAACAGGGCGGGCTTGAGCCGGTCCAGGGCGGCCAGCGCCTCCGCTAGATCGCCCGTGCAGAGGACCTCCAGCCCGGAGCGCTTGAGCCCTAGCCGGTCCGCTCGAAGCCGTATCTGAGCCGCGCTCTCTTCACCGGAGATATACAGCACCCGCCCCTGGACGCCCGCGAGCGCCGCTATCTGCAGCAGTAGCGTGCTCTTGCCTATGCCCGGCTCGCCTCCCACAAGCACGCTCGAGCCGCGCATGATGCCGCCGCCCAGCACTCGGTCCACCTCCGCCGAGCCAGACGGCGAGCGAGCGCCTTCAGCCGGATCCACCGCGTCCAGCGGCACCGAGAACCTGGTAGCCTTGAGCGCGCTGCCTTTTTGAGCAGTCGCGGCGCACTCGCGCAGCGTGTTCCACTCACCGCATTCGGGACAGCGCCCCAACCACTTGGCCTCGCGGTGCCCGCAG
>CAZNCK010000130.1:1501-5185 GCA_964571545.1 uncultured Treponemataceae bacterium
GAGCCGCAGGAACAGCTCGTACCGGTCAGCCCGTTTGTACAGCGTAGACGCTACCAGCACATCCGCTCCCAAAACCTTTCCGACCTTGGCCGCGCTGCTCTCGTCCACGAGCCCGGACAGCTGCAGTTCCAGCTCCGCCAGAATCTTCTGCATGTCCTTGCGCTCCACCGGCTTCCAACGCTTCGCCTCGGAGGCGGCCATCGAGAGCCGCTCGCCAAAATATTCGGCGTTAGCTCCCAGGCTCGTATCGGCGCTAGTCACCGGCAGGATCACGCAGGGCGTGTCGGGGCTTATATGGAACGTGGAATAGTCGGCCAGGTTGGCTACGGCATCAGAGAACAACTTGCCAAGCGTCTCGTCGCGGCTCTCGTCGGCCACTTTCTTCGCGTCAAAGTAATCATCATCGGCTATCAGCGGCTTGTCCGACAGGTTGGCCATCTCTTCCTTGACGAAGCGTATGATGATCGCCTCCAGCTTGTCTGTCTGGAAATTGGAGCCCGTGTGATGACTCACTGAGCCTTCCGCGCCGCCCTCCGCCTCGCCGCCTTCGCCGTAGGTCAGGAAGATGTAGCGCGCGTCGGTGAGCTGGGAGACCTGGCGCAACAGGTATTCGCCTTCTATCGGCAGGCCGCCCGTGCCTATCGTGTACAGTTTGATGGCGCGCGCGCGCGCATCAGTAGCGGCGTTGATATACGTGTACTCGCGGTTGTAGTCCAGGTGCGCCTCGGCATCGGTAACGACGAAGGCCAGCCTCAGGCCATTCTCGTTCCAGTCCATGGCGTTGACAGCGTCGTCCAAGGCCGATTCCAGGTCCTCGGGACCGTCGCCGCCGCCGGAGGCCGTCACGGGATCCAGACTGGCCTGGAACGCGTCCAGGTCACCGGTGAACGGAGTTACTTCAGTGATGTATTCGTCGCCACGATCCTTGTAGAGTACCAGGCCAAAGCGTACGCGAGGACGCGGTTTGAGTTCCGTCAAATTAGCGTAAATAATCTCTATCGTCGATTTTAATCTTTGAATTTCCTCGCCCATGGAACCTGTCGTGTCCATGACGAACAGCACGTCCAGCGGCAAGGGCTCCGGAACCGCTCGCGGGTCCTGTAGCTTCAGTTCGACAAGGCGCGTTCCGTCCCGCCGCGCCGAGAGCCGGGCGGACAACCTGCCCGATTCCGCGCGAAGCTCGAACGTAGAGGACTGCGTGTCGAAGGCGGACGGATAGAACCGGTAGCCTCCGTCTGAATACGTCATGCCGCTCGCCAGCGTTTTTCCGTCAGCCTGAATAGTTACCTTGGCGTTGGCCACCGGTTTGCCCGCGACATCGAGGACGCGGATGGTGATGCGCTCGGAAATATCGTAGGCGTAGTGTTCAACCTCGCCGAACTTCTTGAGAAAGTCTACAAAATAGCCGAATTGCGCATTGTCGTCGGAGTAGCCGGCCTTGAGTCCCGATGCGCCGGGAACAGCCCTCGGGCTGGCCGCGACCGAAGCGCCGGACAGCGCCTTGCCCGGCGCCAGCTCATAGTACGGAGCCGGCGGTGGTGCGCCTTCCGCTCCTCGAATCGACGGGGCGACCATGCTCTTTTCGTAATCCGTCGATGCTCTTGACTCGTCAGCGAGGGTTGGCGCTTCAGGTGCGGTAGACCTGCTTTCCGTGGTCGATTTTGCCGCGGACAGGCCCCCGATAGGCGGTTCCGCACCGGAATCCATGCTCGCACAGGAGAAAAATACCGACGCTGCGAACAGCGCAGTCACAGCATACACGAATGAGCGCTTCATCGAGGCCTCCTTAGACACCTTGGCAGTATACTACGCCATTGTATCGAATACTAAGCCTCGCCGCTGGTTACAGGACCAGGACCTTCTTAACGGTGTCCAACTTGACGCCGAACAGGCGCTGGAATTCGTCCTGTGTTGAATAGGCGGTGCCAGCCTTGGCATTGAAGATAGACGCGAAGGCCTTCAGGTCGTCCTCGGACTTGGAGTAGACCGCCGACGCGAAGGCAGCTCGGAACAACCCGGCCTCGGCGAGCGCGGCGGTACCGAGCCTGCCGTATTGAGCCTTGGCCTTGCCGTCCACAATAGCGGTTTCGCCGTCGTAGCCTATAGTGAACATAAAATCTTCCCTGGAAATCATCGAGCCTCCAAAAAAACGGGCCGGGGGCGCCTCCTTGAAGGCGTTCCCGGCCAAATGATACACGCCACGGTTAAAGCGGCGCAACGGGGTCAGGCGAGGCTAAAACTATCCTTGCCGGCGCCGCACATCGGGCAGACCCAGTCTTCCGGCAGGGCCGCGAACGAGGTTCCGGCCTTGATCTTGCTATCGGGGTCGCCTACGGCAGGGTCGTAGATATAACCGCAGACATCGCATACATACTTTTCCATGGATTCTCCTTGTATTTACGCCTCGGCCTTCCAGAAGCCGTGCAGATTGCAATATTCGCGCGCCGTTACATGCTTGGCGCTGACGTTGAAGGTGGCCTCGGGCTTATCGCCGGGCTTCAGGTGGACCAGGTAGGAATTGCCGTCGGCGATGAGCTCGATCCACTCGATGTAGTGCTTCTCTTCCATAGGATGAGCCACGGCGCCGACCGTCACGCGATAGCCATCGGCCAGGCGCTCGATCACTGGTATGTGCTTCTCCTTGGCGCCTTCCGTGGTGTTTTCCACAAGGAGCTTCATAGGCTGGCCGCAGCAGACGAGTTCACCGCCGCCGGCATGGAGCACCTCGACGATATTGCCGCATTCCGCACACTTGTAAACCTGCATGGTAGCTATCATAGTCTTGTTCTCCTTTACCAGTTCTCGCCAAGTATCTCAAAATACGACTGAGGATGGGCACACGCGGGGCACATCTTGGGCGCCTCGACGGATTCCATGATGTAACCGCAATTCCTGCATTGCCAGACCTGGGCCTTGTCGCCTTTAAAGGCCTTGCCCGCGTCGATATTAGCCTTGAGGCGCTCATAGCGTTTGGCATGTTGTCTCTCGGCCACAGCGATAGACTCGAATACGGTCGCGACGGCATCCAGCCCCTCGGCCTTCGCGGTCTTCGCGAAACCCGGGTACATCTCTTTCCACTCATAATTCTCGCCGCCGGCCGCCTCGAGGAGGTTTTCGGACGTCGTGCCGACCGGGCCGGCCGGGAACGTTCCAGTAATGGTGATCTCTCCGCCTTCCATGAACTTGAAGAGGCGCTTGGCGTGTTCCTTCTCCTGGCTCGCGGTCTCTTCGAAGATGGCGGCGACCTGCATAAAGCCCTCATCGCGAGCCTTGCTCGCAAAGTAGGTGTACCGATTCCTGGCCTGGGATTCCCCCGCGAAGGCTGCCATCAGGTTCTTCTCAGTTTGAGTACCCTTTACGCTTTTCATTACGTCCCCTTTAACTTCGTATTTTGGCGTCCACAGACGCTGTTTTCGATTCCGCATCGATACGTGGATACCGGTACAGAATACTTTACGCAAGTATAACGGATATCCTATACCTTAGCAAACACGAAAGCGCCGGTGCTCCACCCCCCGTACCACAACCGGAGGCCACTATGGCAACGAACATAGCTTTGTATGAAAACTCGGGCGGAAACTACACCGAACAACCGGACATCAGGGAACGGCTCACAAGGTCCGGAACGCCGGCCATAGCCGATTTCGAGCTTGTCGCGGCCATACTCGGCACCGGCTCGCGCGG
>CAZNCK010000130.1:5300-9848 GCA_964571545.1 uncultured Treponemataceae bacterium
CCCCGTCGGCTGCCCCGACGACGCCTGGCAACTGGTACGCCACTTCGACGACCGCAAACAGGAACGCTTCCTCTGCTGCACGCTGAACGGCGCCCATGACGTCATAGCCGTCCGCGTGGTTACCATAGGCTTGGTGAATAGAACCATAGTCCACCCCAGAGAAATATTCTCCGAGGCCGTCGCCGACCGGGCCTGCGCTATTTTTGTGGCTCACAACCATCCTTCGGGACGCCTTGAACCGTCTCCGGAAGACAAGGAGATAACAGAGCGCCTCAAAGCAGCCGGCGACATCTTGGGTATTCCGCTCATCGACCACATTGTGTTCTCGCACGAAGCCTTTACCAGCATGGTGGAGACGGGCATGCTCACCCCGACGAAGGCGTAAACAATAGCCAGTATCCTGACAGACCTGTACCTTACTGCGGTACGGCCGGATTCTCTCTGACCAGGTAAATTGCCGGCAAGCTGGCCAGCGTCACTATGCCCTTGACTATGACGTTGAACCAGAAAATCTGCCATACTTCCGAAGCGGGCATCCCAAAACCAATTCCGAAGGCAAGCCAGGAGAATATCAGGCTGTCGACGGGCACACTTGCCGCATTCGAGACCAACACCCGCAACCACTGAAAGCGCTTCGTTACCCTCGTAGTCCATAGGTGATACACCTCAGTGTCGATGAGCTCACTGACAATCTCGGCAAGTATGCTGGCGATGACGATAGTCCAGGCCGGAGACAGCACGCGGGCGAACGCCTCGTTCATTGTTACCGAGGCGCCTTCCCATACGGCCCATGAAGCATCGGGAGGCAGAAGGCCGATGAGCCAGAAGTATGCGGCCATCAGCAGGTTCACACCGGCGGCCAGAAGTATTGTGGTGCGGGCAGCCTTCTTGCCGAGCCGCTTGTGGATCATGTCCCTGATGGTAAACGTAATCGGATAGACAAAGGTACCGGCGTCCACGGCCCATCCGGCTATCGAGGCGATCTTGAGGCTGCCTATATCCGATACCATCTGCGTCGCTATATACGAGCCGATCAGGACTATGGCCCCGCCTGCTACTGTTGACAAGCCATTACCCGTATTGTTGCTGTCGATGTGGTGCTTCACTTCTCTTCCTTGATTTGGATCTCTTCGGTTTCATTGCGCGTGCGCGGCTTTCCAAAAATGCCGCGCATCATTTCACCGATAACATTCTTACGAGCTGTGACACGAGCTCCCGTGAAAGCCATAACATCCTTCTCAGTACCGGCGCACAACAACACATCAATAGCCAGCAACCGGTACGTGGGGTCGAAATACTTATAATCGTCGCCATCATCCTTCCGGATAGCAACGACATTGATACTCTTGGCATGCCTGAAATTTGCCTCGACGAGAGTCTTGCCGACGTATTGTTCTGGCACCCTAATCTCGGCCAAAACAAGGCTAGGGCTAATGGGCATGAATGAGAAGAGAGAACTTGACACAAGCATCGGCACGAGTTTCGCGGCAGCCTCGTGGGCGGGATAGATTATTCTGGTAGCGCCGACCATCTCGAGTATTTCGCCGTGCTCTTCATTGTCGGCCCTGACGATGATCTGCCTGGCGCCGAGTTTCTTGAGCGCATTCGTCACGATGACCGCTGATTCGATATGGCCGCCTACATCGACAATTGCCACATCGATGGCTTCCGGTATGATCCTGGAAAGCGCCTGCTTGCTCAACGCGTCGGCGATGTACGATTTAGAAGCCAGGTCTTTGTACTTCTCGACAATGGTCTTGTCCTTGTCGACTATGATGATCTGGTCGGTCGCCTCGGAAAGCTTTTCAAGAACGCTGACTCCAAAACTACCAAGACCGACTATCGCATATTGCTTGCTCACGGATTATCCTCCTAGCCTATCAGAAGGCTCTCGCGCGGGAATTCGGCAAAGCGCTCCACCCTGTCGGCGGCGCGTGAAATAGCCATAGCGAACAATCCAACCCTGCCGATAAACATCATCGCAATGATAAGGACTTTAGCGGCTGGGCCGAGCCCCGCTGTCACGCCCCTCGACAATCCTACGGTTCCGAAGGCCGATATAACTTCGAAAAGCAAGTCTCCAAAGCCAGTCTTCTTGCCTTCAAGCGCCAGCATTAGAAGCAATCCCACGACTATGATGATGAGCGCCTTGACAAGCACCGAAAGCGTCCTGGAGACGGAGCCTGGAGACAGCGCGCCTCCCTTGTAGACAATAGAACCGTCTTCCTCATGGCCTCTGAAAGCGGCCGCAAATGCCATGAACATGGTCGTCGTCTTGACACCACCGGCCGTCGACCCCGGAGAACCTCCGGTGAACATCAGGAACAGAACCACCAGCATGGAAGCAAGGCCCAAAGACGATTGCGCAACCGTTTCAAAACCCGCGGTCCTGGGTGTAATCGATTGAAACAAGGCCGCCAATATTTTCTGTGGAACATGCATCGAGGAATATGCGCCGTCGTATTCCAGAAGATAGAACGCGGCCATCCCCGTGATGATCAAAACCCCCGTCATGACCAGAACTATCCTGGAGTGGTAGCTCAAGCGGCGCTTCGTGTGCATGAACACGCGCCCTATATCCTGATGTACCACAAAACCCAGTCCGCCGGCGACGATCAGTCCGGCAACAACAAGATTGATTGTCCAGTCGCCCGCAAAGCGAATCAGGTTGTCAGAAAATGTAGAAAACCCGGCGTTACAGAACGCCGAAATGGAATGAAACGCGGCCGCAAAAGCATATCGATCCACATCCAGCACTTTAAAACGGTAAAGCAACACAAGAAATCCAATGAATTCTATGCCCAGGGTCGTCAGCAGAACGCTGCGGATTATCAACCGTGGATTCGATTCCACTTCGTCGATAAACATATCCTTGATGATGCCCCTGTTGACGAGCGAGACCCTGCGCCGCGGCTGGGCAATGTAGAGTGTGGCGAAGCTGACGATACCGAGCCCCCCGAACTGTATCAGCAACAGGATAGTAACCTGCCCGAACATACTGAACAGAGCCGTGTCGACTACGATGAGCCCCGTTACGCATACAGCGCTCGTTGATGTAAAAACAGCGTCAAGAAATGATAACTGATGCTCGCCGGTCCAAGCCCACGGAAGCGAGAGCGTCACAGCTCCGAGCGTGATGACGGAAACGAAATATGCAAATATGTTAAGTTTCTCACTGGAAATTCGATAGTTCATCTACTTCATGATAGCATGAGAATCAAACAGCCTTCAAGGTTGCGCTCTGATATCAAGGTTTCACTTTCTTTTTCAGCGTTCCTCACCTACACTACAGAATTACTATGAAACTAATCGTTGGACACGCCAATATGGACCTGGATTGCATCGGCTCCATCGTGCTGGCTAAATACATGTTCCCGGATCACATACCCGTCAAAAGCCACCTGGTTCATCCCGTAGCTCGCAATCTGATGAACCTCTATGAAAACAGACTCGGTTTCACGACGACGGCAGACCTCAAAGGGCAACATATAGAACGCATAGTCGTCGTCGATACCAGAACGGTGGACCGTATCGCTGAATATGTACGGGGCATAGAAACCCCGGGCACCGTGGAATACGAAGTCTTCGATCACCATCCTGCGGATAGCCACGACATTCCGGGTGCAATCATCCACGAGCGCGCCTTCGGCGCCAACACCACGCAACTCGGCATGGAACTCATGATCAGGGGAATTTCCATTGCCCCCGAGGATGCGACGATAGCCCTTACCGGCATTTATGCCGACACGGGCAATTTTACCCATGACAATGTCGCTCGTGAGGATTTCGAAGTCGCAGCGTTCCTCCTGGCGCAAGGAGCTTCACTTAAACTGGTCAAGGATTTCCTGGTTCCCCTCAAGGAAAAGCAGCAGATCGTCCTGTTCCACGAAATCCTCAATATCCTTGAAAAACGCTCCATCCGCGGCCATCAGGTTCAGACCTGCTATCTTGAACTCGACGACGACGCCCAGGGCCTGGGCGCCGTAATCGAGCAGGTCTTTGAAGTTGAAAACCTGGAAATCCTGTTCGGTTTTTTCTTCTTCAGGAAAAAGGCAAAACTCCTTATTATAGCCCGCAACAACGACTCCAGGGTCAGCCTGAACGAAATCCTCTCTGATTTCGGCGGCGGCGGCCACAAACAAGCCGCTTCAGCCACGATAAAAACGGAAGAAGGCACACAACTCGCAGAAGGAATCATAGCCTACCTGGACAGGATTCTTGCCCCTGCCATAACCGCCCGACAGATAATGACCGAGACGGTCGTCGTCCTGAGCCCGGACCTCCCCCTGATTGAAGCGTCAAAAATCCTGGAGAGCGTTTCGCACACTGGCGCTCCCGTCGTTGATGAAACCGGCAAGCTCATAGGATTCCTGACTCTTCGCGACATCATGACCGGACGCAAAGGAAACCAGATGCACGTTCCAGTCCGTATCCATATGACTAAAAACGTAATTTCTGCCCCTCCGGAAACGACCGTCCGCGAACTCAGCGAAATCCTCTTCGAACATAACATTGGCCATATCCCCATCGTCAACGACGGCAAAGTCG
>CAZNCK010000131.1:0-6367 GCA_964571545.1 uncultured Treponemataceae bacterium
AGTATCTTCTCCTTATGGCTAAAACGATTGGTCTTCCTACGGGAAAGCGCCTCCAAAAAAGAAGGAGGCATCAAGGCGAACAGGTACGGCAGCTACCGAAGCCTGAACGCCGCGAATTACTTATTCGGCGCTCCCCTGGGAGCCCTTCTGGTCGGCGACGGCCTGGAGCGTCCGTACGAGCTTCGTGGGAATGCCGTTGAGGGCATACACGAGGTTCTGCATAGGGGCGTTCATGGCGCTCATCAACATGGACAAAAGCTGGCTCTTGCCCGGAAGCTTTGAGAACGCTTCCATCTGGGTCTTGTCGTAAAATGCCTTGTCTACGAGACCGCCCTTGAGCCTGACGGAAGTTTCCTTGCCGAACTCGAGGATGATCTTGGCGACTTCGTTAGAATCGGCCTTGGTGAACGCCACGGCCGTGGGGCCTACGAGTAGTCCGCTGACGTTGGGAAACTGCTTCTGCTCGAATGCTATCCGGGCAAAGTTGTTCTTGACGATGTGGTACTCGGCGTTCTTGGCGCGGAGCTGGCCGCGAAGAGCGGTTATCTGCTCCACGGTCAAGCCGCGGTAATCAGTGAAGATGAAGTCGGTCGAGGAGGCGATCTTGGCGCCGACGGCCTCGATGGCCTCTACTTTGCCGGGCTGGGTCTTTTTCGCACGCAGGGCCATATCTTACCTCTCTGCCTTCGCCATGGCGACCTTGACGCTCGGCGTCATGGTCCCGGCCAGGTATACAGACTGGACGAACTCGCCTTTTACGTCGGACGGGCGCTTACGGATTATCTCGCCGAGCAGCGTCTCAAGGTTCGCCGCGATATGGGGCGCTTCCATGGAGAGCTTGCCTACGGCAATATGGATGATGCTGGACTTGTCGGTCCTGAACTCGGTACGACCCTTCTTCAGCTCGCCGATGGCGGCCTTAATATCGAAGGTGACGGTTCCGGTCTTAGGATTGGGCATGATGCGGCGGCCGAGTATCATGCCGAGCTTGCCGACGTCCTTCATCATATCCGGCGTGGCAACCGCGATATCGAAGTCCATCCAGCCGCCTTTTATCTTCTCGATCAGAACGTCGCTGCCGGCATAGGTCGCGCCACACTCGAGGGCTTCCGCTTCTTTTTCAGACTTGCAGAACACGAGCACTTTCTTCTCGGCGCGGAACTGGTGCGGGAGCACGACGGTGTCGCGTACCGACTGGCTTTTTTTCAGGTTGAGCCTGACGTGAACCTCTACAGTCTCGTCGAACTTGGCTACCTTGAGTTCCTTGAGGAGGGCACAGGCCTCGGAGATGTCGTAGGACTTCTCGGCGTCGACCTTCTTAACCACTTCCCTGTATTTCTTACCGTGCTTCATAGCTTACCACTCCACTTCGACGCCCATGGCGCGGGCAGTTCCGGCTATGATGCGCTCGGCAGCGGCGACATCGTTGGCGGAGAGATCCTTGAGCTTGAGCGTGGCGATCTCCGTGATCTTAGCATGGGAAATCTTGCCGACCTTCTGCTTGTGGGGAATCGCGGAACCCTTGTCGAGCCCGATCGCCTTCTTGATCAAGACAGACGCGGGGGGCGTCTTGGTGATGAAGGTAAAGGACTTGTCCTTGTAGACCGTGATGACGCAGGGGATGGTAAGCCCCGACTCCATCGCCTTGGTCCTGTCATTGAACTGCTGACAGAACTGCGGGGCGCTGACGCCGTGGGGGCCGAGGGCCGGACCAACGGGCGGCGCGGGCGTAGCCTTGCCTGCGGGGCACTGCAACTTTACGATCGCGGTGACCACTTTCTTAGCCATGATAGACTCCTTTCGTGGTGTCCCGTAACGCCATAGGGCGCTCGGGCCCCGGTCCGCCCCTCATACGAGGTGGTCGGTAGCCGGGGATAGCGCCTTCCGTCGGGTAAGCCCCGAGTCCCAAAGGACAAAAGGCTTGTAGTACGGAAGGCTCCCATCATGCGGAGCGGGAATCCGGTTGCCCGGTTACGCGCCCTACCGGGCGCGACGCGCCTACTGGCGCGCCCCTGCTGTGTACCCGAAACTATGAGATGCACCCGCCAGGGGTGCCGCTTGCAATGTTAAACCTTCTCCACCTGGAGCATATCGACCTCGACGGGCGTAGCGCGCCCGAAGATTCCGACCATCACCCGGAGCTTATTCTTGTCGGTACTGACCTCTTCGATGGTTCCCGTGAACGAATCGAATGGCCCCTCTATGATCTTGACCTGCTCGCCGACGGAGAAATTCTGCCTCGACTTGGCCGGCCTGTCGCCCTTAATTTCACCTGCTCGCTGCAGGATATGCCTGGCTTCCTCACCGGAAATAGGCGCCGGCTTATGGTGCATGGTAGCGCCCACAAAGCCTGTAACGCCGGTAATCTTCCTGATGGTGGAACAGGCGGCCTTCCAGTTATTCTCAGGCAGATCCATCTCGATAAGTATATATCCGGGAAGCATCTTCCTCGCGGTGGTGCGGCGCTTGCCGTCCTTGACGTCTACGACTTCCTCGCTAGGAATCTTGATATCGGTCACGACGGCCGGATCAAGATCGTTATTGGCGAGGTGCATGCGAATCGTGCGCTCTATTTTAGCTTCATAACCGGAGTAGACGTGCAGTACGTACCAGGACTTTGCCATTACCTACGACCGGCTCAGAAGAGGAACTGAATGCCGTTGCCGACAAGGAAGTCCACGGCCGCCAGAAATACGGAAACGAGCAGGGTGGAAACGAGCACCACCTTCGTGGAGGCGATAACGCTATCCTTGGAAGGCCACACGACCTTTTTCAGCTCGCCGTAACTATCCTTGAAGAACTGGACTATGTTTTTCATGCGGGCTCCTTGACGGCGGTGTCGGATTGAAGTCAAAAGCGCAACCATAGAACGGTTTCGCTTTTCAATACAGGCCAGGAAGGATTCGAACCCTCAACATCCGGTTTTGGAGACCGGCGCTCTACCATTAGAGCTACTGGCCTAAGCGTGAACCCAAAAGACTCGATTGAGCCTCTTCGGTTCACGCCGCGATTCTCCCATAAGGGGGAATCACAGCATCGAAACAATAAAAGGGCTTACTTAACCTTAGTTTCCTTGTGCAGCGTGTGCTTGTGGTCCCATTTGCAGTACTTCATGAGTTCAAGCTTTTCCTGCTTGGTCTTTCGATTCTTGGTCGTCGTATAATTACGGCGCTTGCATTCGCTGCAAGCGAGAGCGATAATCTCTACGGTTTGCTTCTTTCCAGCCATGGTCCGATCCTTCCCGGAAGATTGACGCCCGCCTGGACGCGCGTCGAAAAAAAATGGAGCCCCGGTACATCGCGACGCGTCGCATCCGTCACGTCGACCAGCCCCCCGAAATTCCCCAAAAAGCCCTCGATCGGTTGCTGCTTGCAGCACCCGACTTGCAGGTTTGGCGCATCCTTGACGCGCAAAAAGCCCTCGATCGGAATCGAACCGATGACCTCATCCTTACCATGGATGTGCTCTGCCAACTGAGCTACAAGGGCGGTATAAGCGCCGGTACAGTACCAACCACCCGGGTTTTTGTCAATACCGGATGAGCGCTATTTTGAACGCTTGGCCCGCCTTTTGCTTCTGCCCCGGACGGAAGATACGAGAAACGCGGCCGCCGGATCCTTGAAAACCGCGAGGAGCCCTACCCCGACAGCGGCAAAGACCAACCCGGACAGCGCAAACGGCAGCCCGTAGGCCACAAGCCCGGCGTCGGACGATCCGAACCAGGCCCTGAACACAGAGCGAAGCAAAAGCACCGGCGCCGCGGCGACGGCGGAGAAGACCAGCAGTCTGCCGACATACAGCGCTACCGCCCCGAGCGCCGCGCCGAGCCCGTCTATGCCCACCCGCCTCAGCATGACGATGAGGGCGGCGGCGTTGACGGCGCTGGCTATGGAGAGCGCGAGCGCTATGCCGGAACCGCCCATCGCCGGCTGTAGCCCTATAGCGGCTACGATATTGACGGCGACCGCGAGCATGCCAGCCCAGGCCGGCGTCCTCGTGTCGCCCCTCGCATAGAAGGCCGGGGCGAGAATGCGGTTAGCGCCGATGAACGGCAAGCCAATCATATGAAAATAAAACGCGCCGGCCGTCTTGGCCACGGACGCGTCACCGAATTCACGGGTCTTGAACAGCAAGGCGACGATATCGAGGCGCTCGCATATCGAAAAGACCGCCACAGGAACGGTTATGAGCGCTATCGCTTCCAAGGCGCGCACGAGGCGCTCCCGGTACCGCTTCCACTGAGCGGAGGCGGCGAGCCCCGAAAGCTCTGGCAAAAGCACCGTTCCGACTGATACGACGAAGACGCCGAGCACCAGTTCCTGCAGCCGGAGCGAGAAACTGAGCGCGGTGGCTACCCCGGTGCCGGCCTTGGTCGCGAGCGACGTGGAAACGAGGCCGTTCACCTCGTAGGCGGCCATACCCAGTATCGTCGGCCCTATCAGCATAATGACGCGGCGCATGCCGGCATTCGCGAAGGCCCTACGCGGGGACACAAAGCGGAACCGCGCGCCGAGCTTGAGCACATAGGGCAACTGGCAGAGCGCCTGCAGAAAGCCGCCAAAAATCACGCCCACGGCCATAGATCGCGCCGGATTGGCCATAAGGCCGCCAATGGCCATAGGCACAAAGATGAAGCTAAGGTTAAAAAAAATCGGCGCGAAGCCCGACGGGGTAAAAGAACCCAGAGCGTTCAATATTCCCTGAAAGAACGCCGCGATGGAGACGAGCGCCAGGAAGGGGAACATGATGCGCATCAGCACCGTCGTCTCCACGGGCTCAGAATCGAAGAGGCGCACGAGGAGCGGAGAAACCGCTATGCCCGCCGCCACAACGGCGCACACGGCGATGATGAGCGCCGTGAAGGTAGCGGAGAGAAATTCCTCGGTCTTTTCGCGATCGCCCTCGGAGACATAGGCCTTGAGCGTGGGGATCAGGGCCACCGACATGGAACCCTCGGCAAACAGGCGGCGGAACAGGTTGGGCACGCTGAACGCGACGGTAAACGCGTCGGCGAGGACGCCTGTGCCCATCAAGGCGCCGCGCGTACGGTCGCGGATGAGGCCGAGTATTCTCGACGTCATCGTCAGCGCAGATAATTTTCCGCTCTGGCGGATAAGGCGGCCATTGGCCTCGGATTCGTCGCTCATGCGCCCGAGGGTAGCCCGGAACGGCGCCGCCGGACAAGCCGGAGCGCGTTGTCTTGTGGCCGTCATCCCGGTCGTGCTATACAATTTGCATGCCAGTACAGCTCATCGCCATAGACCTCGACGACACCCTGCTCACTCCCGAGCTCCTCATCCACCCCGACAATCTCGCGGCGGTTCAAAAAGCGCTAGACGCGGGTATTTCGGTCATGCTGGCCTCTGGCCGCACGGTAGAGTCAATGATGCCGTACGCCGTGGAGCTAGGACTCAAGGGTCGCGGCCTGCCTATGATCTGCGCCAACGGCGCCGAAGTCCGGGACGTAGACTCAGGCGCCATAGTCCGGCGCCTGACGCTGTCCAGAGAAGCCTGCCTCTCGGCCATAGAAACGCTGTCAGGCTACGGGCTGCCCGTACAGGCCTACGACGACCAGGGCATCATCGTCACCGAGCACAATCACTGGACCGACCGCGACCGCCAGCTGACGGGCCTGCCTATACGGCTGGCAACGAGCGCCGAGGATATAGCCCGCGAGCCCAGGAGCAAATTGCTCTCGGCGGGCAAACCCGAGCGCATAGCCGAACTCGCGCCTATATTACGGAAGCGTTTTGCGGGCATGGCCGAGATAGTCATTTCAAAACCCTATTTCATAGAAATACTGCCGGCTGGCGCTGACAAGGGCGAGGCGCTCGCGTGGGTCGCCGAGACCCGCGGCATTCCGCGTGAAAACGTTATGGCCATAGGCGACGCGGGCAACGACCTGGGCATGGTGAACTGGGCCGGCATAGGCTGCGCGCCGGCGGACGCGAGGCCCGAGGTACTAGCAGCGGCCCGCCACGTCTCCGTGTTGCCTCATGACGCCGGCGCCGTTGCCGAGCTGATAGAACGCCTCGCCTTGCCCAATGCACGCCGCTAGCTTATAGCCTGACGCGACCTCAGATTAATCCTTCAGCTTTTGTGGCAGCATGACGAAAATGGGTTGAGGATGAAAGGAGTAGCCATGTCGCAAGAACTAAAGGAAATCGGTGTAAAACGCTGTTACGCATGCATCCAGTGGGACGGACAGCGCACCTTCTACCCTGAAAAAAAGCAGATAAAAGTAGATGCCGGCGGCATGGGAACATGCCTGCTTACGCACACTAAAATCAAGGGCTTCCGGCCACTGCGACCAGTTTTTCCCCTCAGATGAGCCTAGCGGCCTGATCCGACCCGACGGAACGGCTTT
>CAZNCK010000131.1:6377-9800 GCA_964571545.1 uncultured Treponemataceae bacterium
CGCTTCCGGACCATAGCCGCCTCGATACTGTGCCTCGCGATTGCGAGCAACGCCGCAGCCGATATGGAATTCGTCGGGCTCGATATCTCGGCCGACGATAAGATACTCTTCAGCGCCCGCGTGGAGGTGCCGGGCGAACCGGGTTACGACACCCTGTTTTCGGCCGACGCCAAGACGGGCGAACTGGTGCAGCTCACCTTCTTCCCTGAATCCATAGCCATCGTAGACGATGGCCGCAGGCTCCAGATCCGCAACCGCTTCGGCGTCTTCATGACAGACCAGGATTTTACGGGGCTGGCCCCGTTGCCCGGAATTCCGTCGTTCGCCCGCGGCTCCACCGTCCAGCCCGGCCGTCTCGTCGATTCGAGGCCCTCCCCTGACGGCACGATGCTGCTGTTCCTCTCGCCTACCAGCCCGGCCCGCGGAGACCTCATCCTGTTCGACCTGACCAAGAAAACCGAAACCACGGTGGCCAAGTCCATCGAGTACTCGGCGGACCGATTTCCAGCCCTCTGGTCTCCCGACAGCCACTATTTTGTCTACGACAAGGCCTCGGAGCTGTACTACTACTCCACCGAACAGTCCCGTACCGGCCGCGTTCCGGACGAAAGCTGGCGCAAGGTCGGCACCGGCAGCGTTTCACAGGCCCGCTGGAGCGCCAACGGCAGCCTGTACCTGCTCCGCGACCGTTCCATGTACCGCATCATGCCCCAGGAATTCTTCACCCAGGCCATCTATTCGGGCATAGTCCAGCCGGGCATACTGGTCGGCAAGGCGCCCTTCCCCTACGATCCCAATTTCGACTCGTTCTGGATATCCCCCGACGGCTCAAAGGTGCTCTTGTGCAAAGACGGCAGGAATATCTTCTTGTATCGCCTAGATCCGGACGATTTCGGGCGCGAGGCGTCTGTCAGCGCCATGCCCTACCTGTTCCTGCAGGGCAACACGGTCGTGGACCAGGTACTGTGGCCAACTAACGACGAAGTGACCGTGTTCACCGCCTCGCTGAAGGACGGCAAGCGCGTCGCCGGAGCCTACCGCGTCAAGGCGCCGGTCGGGGGCGAACAGGCCCTGTCGGCGGGGTTTCAGTCGCTCGACGTGACCGGAGCTACAGGCATCTCGCTATCGCCCGACGAGAGCCGCGTGGCCATAGTCGCGCCCGGCGCGGTGACCATCAGACGCTATTCCAACTGGGCCTCGGAACGGTCGTTGCCGTCACCGGGGGCCATGCACGCGGTCTGGGTTTCTCAGGATAAGCTCGCCATCGCGTCCACAGGCGCCATAGAGCTGGTCGGCATAGGCGACGGAACGCGAACGCTAGTGGCGATAGGCCAACCTGGTCGCTACGGCTGGTCGGCCACCGAGCCAGGAACGGTCGTACTAGAATCCTCCGGCCAGGCTTTTAAGAGCCCCGCCTCGACTGCCGCATGGACCCGCGCGTCCGCCTTCGAGTCCCTGCCCGTTTCTACAAGCTCCGCCGAGTACCGCGTCTACCCGGACGGCCTCGCCTCGGGTTCCTACAGAAATACCATCATGGTGCGCTCGGCGAAGGGCCTGGGCACCAAGAGCCTCCTCCCGGCCCCGGCGTTAACCTACAAACCCTTCCCCGACCGCGATCCCCCGCGAGATCAGTTCGTCTTCAGCAATGGCTCGAGGATCAGGCGCCGTGAGGCCTCCATAGTGTTCAACGCCTACGACGGCGCCGAGGGCCTCGTCGGCATACTGGACACGCTCAGGGAATACGGCATCCAGGCCACCTTCTTCGTCAACGGCGAATTCATACGGCGTAACCCCGGCGCGGCCCGCATGATAGCGGAGAGCGGCCATGAAGTGGGCAACATGTTCTTCAGCGTCTTCGACGCCACCGACTCCCGCTACCGCGCCGACGCTGAATTCATAAAGCGAGGCCTCGCGCGAACCGAAGACGAATACTTCGCGGCGACCGGGGCGGAACTGTCGCTCTTATGGCACTCGCCCCAGTATTCGACGAGCACGGAGATGCTGGAATCGTCCGCTGAAATGAACTATATCTATGTGGGCAGGGATGTTGATCCGCTCGACTGGATAGGCCGGTTCCAGGGCGCGCTGACCCAGGGGCTCTACGCCGGCGCCCACGACCTGGTGGAACGCACCGTCGCGGCCGTCCTGCCCGGTTCTATAGTGCCGGTGCGCATAGGCATACCGGACGGCGGGCGCGAGGATTATTTCTACAACGAGCTGCCCCTCCTCATTAACGCGATGCTGGCCGAGGGCTACGAGATCGTGCCTGTCTCCGAATTGATGAAACACGCGGAATAATCGTGGCGGTAGCCACATCATGGCACTAGCCACATCGCGACTACTGTCGCGAAAACCCGGAGGAACGATGCTCGCGGATGGATACAGACTCTCTATAGAATCACTGGACTACTCGGTATCAGCCGCCTTAGCCGCCAGACTCGACGGCGGCGCCTGGGGCGATGCCGTCATAGGCCAGCCGCGCGCCCTCGAGGCGCTGTCCATAGGCACGGCGATACGGGCCAAGGGTTACAACATCTTCGTCACCGGCGCGCCCGGCACCGGACGTCGCACCGCCGTCATGCACACCCTGTCGGCCTACGCCCCCAAGAAGCTGGAACTCCGCGACGTCGCCTACGTGTACGGCTTCAAGACGCCGCTCGCGCCCCTGGCCCTGTACTTCAAGGCCGGCGAGGCTCAGGCCTTCAAGAAAGACCTGCACGCGTTCATAGAGAACGTAAAGAAACTGGTCGCGCTGCACGCCGAATCCGGCGAGGCCAAGAAACGCAAGGAAGCACTGGAGACCGCGTGGGAATCCACCGAGAACGGCCGCCTGGCCGCGTTCGAGGCCGCGCTGGCCACCGACGGATTCCGCGTGGTGCAGCTCCAGGGCGACGACGACCAGAGCAGCACCGACATACTGCCGCTCAAGGACGGCGAACCGGTACCCTTCGAGGAGTACCAGGCCGCCGCCGAGGCCGGCACTGTCCCCGCTCCCGAATTCGCCTCGCTCAGGGCGCGCTACTTTGCCCACATGGACGAGATGCGCCTCCTATTCGTGGAACTCAGGCGCGGCCGCTCCGAGCTGGAACAGCAGGTGGAAACACTGCGGACCCAGGCCCTACAGCCGCTGGTGCACGCGGAATCCGACATCCTCGCCTCCCGCTACGACGACGAGAAGACCCGCGACTGGGTGCGAGCCCTGGAACGCGACACAATGACGCGGCTGTACCTGTTTCAGCCGGCCCAGGCCGAGCGCAAGCAAAAAACGCCCCTGGCCCGTTACGGCGTCAACGTGCTCTCCGACCGCGGCGAGGCCACAAAGCCGCCGGTCATATTCGAGGCCAACCCCAGCTACGCCAACCTGTTCGGCACCCTGGAACACGGCCCCGAGGGCCAGGGAGAGAACCGCGCCGCGTACCTGAA
>CAZNCK010000132.1:0-4004 GCA_964571545.1 uncultured Treponemataceae bacterium
ACCGAGCGCTTACTTCTTCTTTTTAGCAGCCTTCTTCTTTTTCGGCTTGTCTTCGCCTTCCTCGGATTTTTCGCCTTCTTCGGCGACGGCTTCGGCGGCTTCTTCTTCGGCTTCGGCCGTTTCCACGGCCGGTTCTTCCGGCGCTTTTTCAACGGCGGTTCCGACCGCGGCCAGGCCGCGTACGGCTGCCACTGCCATCAGCCGGGCACGGGCAGCGACGGGAAACGACGTGTCCGCGAGGAGGGCGGCTGCGCGCGGCGCCGCGCGCTTTCTCGAGGCTGAAACCGCGCGGGATGGCGGCGACAATGAGAAGGCCATGGCCTTGTTTGAGGAAGCCGCCAGCCTCGACCCTACCCACTGGCCTGCCTTGAACAACGCCGGCACCGTGGCGCTCAATGTCCTTGGCGATGCCGATCGCGCGCTCGTTCTCTTCGAGCGCGCCTTTTCCCTGGCGCAGTCAGCGCAGGTGGCCCGCAATATTGAACTCGCCAAAGACTGGCTTGCCAAACAAGAACTCGCGCAGCGCTCAAAAGTCAGACGAGCCGAAAGGAAGGCGCGATGAACCCCAGATCAGACGCCGTGGCGATTTTCAGGGCGGCGGTCGCTCGAGTCGACCCCGTGCCCATGGTGGAAGGCTCGCTGCGTGTTGATGAAGCCTCTAACACGCTTGCCGTATCGGTCGGCGGCGTCGATGAGCTCAGGTACGATCTAAACCGTTTCGACAGGATATTCGCAACAGGGATGGGCAAGGCGTCCGCCCGCATGGCCGTCGGTCTTGAGCGGGCTCTGGGTAGCCGGATTTCAGGCGGACTGGTCGCTGTAAAGGCAGGCCATGTCGAAGCTCTCGAACACATACGCCTCGTCGAATCGAGCCATCCCGTACCCGATGCTAGGTCTCTGTCCGCCGCAACGGCGATACTCGAGCTCGGCGCATCGCTGGGCACTGAACTTACGGAGCGCGATCTTGTCATCGTTCTTGTCTCTGGCGGCGGCTCGGCCTTGCTCTGCGCGCCGGCTGCGGGGCTCACGCTCGAAGATAAAATTATAACGACCAAGCAACTCCTTGCCTGCGGCGCTACTATCAACGAGGTTAACTGTGTGCGAAAGCACCTGTCGGCGGTCAAGGGCGGTCGACTGGCCGCCGCCTTTTCGCCGGCGACCGTACTTACGTTGGTGCTGTCAGATGTCATAGGCGACGACCTGGATGCTATCGCTTCTGGACCCACCGTGCCCGACCCGACCACCTTTGCCGACGCGCTCGGCATCGTCAAGCGCTATGGTATTGAAGATACATTGCCCGCTACCGTTATTGCCCGCTTGCTTGCGGGCAAAGCCCGCTTGCTTGCGGGCAAAGCCCGCTTGCTTGCGGGCGCCGCTGGTGACCTCGACATGCCTGACGAGACGCCAAAGCCAGGTGATCCGGTTTTCGCGCGGGTTACGACCGTGCTTGTCGGTACGAACCGGCTTGCGCTGGCCGCGGCCGAGACTGAGGCCAGACGCCTTGGCTACAACAGCCTCGTGCTGAGCTCTCGCATAACGGGCGAGGCCCGCGAAATTGCCCAGGTGTTCCTCGGCATCGGCAAGGACATCGCTGCCTCTGGTTTTCCGCTGGAGCGTCCGGCCTGCATCATCGCCGGCGGCGAGACCACCGTGACGCTGCGCGGCACAGGCAAAGGAGGGCGCAACCAGGAGATGGCGCTGGCCTTCCTGGATTCGCTCGGTCGTTCGCCCAAGGACGGCGAAAACGTCACGTTCCTGTCCGCCGGCACCGATGGCAACGATGGGCCTACCGACGCGGCCGGAGCCGTTGTCGACCTTGCCCTTCATCATTCCGCCCTGGCACAGGGGCTGGATTCCGCGGCCGTGCTTGCCCACAACGATTCGTATTCGTTCTTTTCCCATGCTGGAGGCCTCGTCAAGACGGGACCGACCAATACCAACGTGTGCGACGTCCAGGTGCTGCTCGTGGTTTGATTCCGGTCTTGCCCCGATCGCCGTTCCGCCGTATCCTATACGCTGGAGGTCGATGGCGATGAATGAAACCGATGGCACGTCCGCACTCAAGGCCGGCGAGAAATTTACCCTCGATCAATGGCGTACCTGGCCTGAAGGCGAGCGCTGGGAACTGATAGGAGGCGTGGCATACGCCATGAGCCCGGCCCCCCGCGTACCGCATCAGTCCTTGGTTGTTCGATTGATTCATGATATCTATGAGTTTCTTGATGGAAAATCCTGTCAGCCCTTTGTGGCTCCCGTAGACGTGTTCCTGCCCAAGGGTGACCCGGAATCATCAGACACCGTTGTCCAGCCGGACGTGTTCGTCGTCTGCGATCCCGACAAGATCAAGGATGACGGCATCCACGGCGCGCCTGACTTTATCGTCGAGGTGCTCTCAGATTCCACCGCATACAAGGACATGACAGCCAAGAAAGCGCTATACGAACACTCCGGCGTACGGGAATACTGGCTTGTGAATCCTGGGAGCGGCTCGGTATTCCGCTATGTACTCAAGGACGGCCACTTTGGCCCGGCAACAGAGATCCTGAAGGGCGACACGGTCGAATGCGTCACTCTGCCTGGTTTTACCTGGCATATAACGAAAGCAACTTCATAGGAGGCTCCCGTGCTCGACAATGAAATCCTCGCCGCCGTCAAGGGCGGCATGAAGGGCGAACTCGATTCAGTGACCATCTACGAAGATGCCGCCGGAGCCTCCGAGGGCAAGGTCAAGGAATTCTTTCTTGAACGCGCCGCCGAGGAAAAGAAACATTTCAACTATCTGCTTGGCTATTACAAGACCAAGACCATCAACTTGACGCCAGAACGCGATGCGGCGGCTGAGATAGGCGGAAACTGGAAATCGGCGATAGTCAGCGAGGCCTTCCTCAAGCAGGTTGCATCGTCAAAGCATCTCTCCGCCGCCATAGCGTCCGCGGTGCATCTGGAGGCCGACGCCGTCCGCCACTATAGCGACTGGGCCGCCCGCGCTGAGTCTCCCGAGCTCAAGAAGCTCCTCGGCCAACTCGTGTCTTGGGAACAACGCCACTACGATGACCTCACCCTGATGCAGGACGAGATGCAGCGTTACTACTTCGAGATAAACAACTTCGAGCCGTTCTGACAGGCTGGAATCACCACCAGTTGAGCACGTCCTCGGCAAAGCCGAGGAACTTGTCCAACTTGAGCTTCTTGCCGTCATCGAGGACGGCTGTGCCTGAGAACTCGCCGAAGACCTGGTGCTGCACTGACTTGATGGGGCCGATTTTTGTTGTCGAGTTTCTGTCCACCAGGGGCCTGAAGTCCATGTCGAAGCGGCCATCGGAGCTGGTGAAGCGCCACGGTTTGGTGTAATCGTTCGTGTCTATCTGGAAGCTTACCTCGTCGAGCTTGTGCACCGTGCCGGCGTAGAAGAGGCAATTCTCGCTGGCGGGGCTGCGGTCCGAGAAGCCGTAGCCTATGTTCCAGCCGAACGGCACACCCCCGACGTAACCTGCGGCGGAGCCCCAGTACCAGCGGTTCTTGTAGGTCCAGCGGCCACGGCCCCAGTCCAGGCCGCCGAAGTCACTGGCCGGGTCGAACTCGTAGCGGCGCTTGCCGATGGTGAACCCGCCTGAGGCCTGCATGCAGTTTATCTTGCGATTATAATAGAAGGCCTTGCGATTTTCCGCCCACGAGGTGGCGATGTTCATGCTTTCAAGCTCGGGCGGCTGTGACAGGATGACCGCACCTTCCAGTCCTTCATCGCCCTCGGCATTCCTGATACCAGGCGCCTTGAACGAGAGCGACCGCAGGCCTCCAGCACTGACGAAGGTCAGCGACAAGTCCTTGTCGCTGAACGAAACCCTGCCTTCGTCGGAATGAGCGGGAAACCCCGTCTTGCCGAGGGGAAAGACGCTGAGTCTGTCCACCTGGTGGAACCAGCGTTTCTCGAAGTCCAGAAAACACACCGCGAAGAGCCCCGCGTAACCGAGGTCGCTCATCGTCAGCGTGATGCCGAAACGCTT
>CAZNCK010000132.1:4014-9771 GCA_964571545.1 uncultured Treponemataceae bacterium
TAATGCCAAAACGACCATCTCCGGAAAGGATGGAGTAGTAGTCCCATTCCTTGACGCGGAGGGGGCCAGCCTTTATTTTTTGCCTGTCGTAGCGCCAGAACGGCGCGCGCGCCCAGCCTTCGTTTGTTATTCTGCCGTCGTCGCCAAGCAGGTCGATAGGGGACAGTATCTCGTTTTGCATTGGTTCCTCCGTCGCGTTCGGATACTATACGCTCTGATCGCTGGCTTTACCAGTTGTAAAGTCTGGCAGGGAGACGCGACTTCAGCGTACAGTGGAGGGGCAGAGCCTCGATCTATGGCTCACTGACAAGGAGGATACCGTGTCCGACACTGCTTCAGAAGATCCGATGCATGGGGTAACCCTGCAGATGATGGTAGAGCGACTACAGGAGAAGCTCGGGTGGGCCGGATTGGCCCTAAAAATCCCGGTAAAGTGCTTTGAAAGCGATCCGAGCGTCAATTCGAGCCTCAAATTCCTGCGCAAGACGCCCTGGGCCCGCGAGAAGGTGGAGCTCCTCTACCTGTATACCTTCCACCCCAAGCGCGCCGGCGAGCTGGCAAAGCGCCGCAGGAACCCAGGCGGCGAAAAGTAATTTCTATTTACGGTTCCTGAGCGCCATGCTATCCTGAACAGAACCATAGGGCAACGCTCTACAGCGTACATATCCCGGGACAGGCTACGGATGCGCTCAAGGAGACGATCATGAAGAAGACTCTTACGGTACTGTTTGTGCTGATGGCTTTGGCTGGTGCCGTATATGGCGCTCCCAAATCCAAGGTAAAGATCGCGTTGATCATCGAATCGACGGTAGATGACAAGGGCTGGGGTCAGGCAATGCATGACGCCATCAAGTCGGTAGAGAAAAAATATGGCGCCGCGCTTATCGAATATAACTACAGCGAGAAGATGAAGCCGGTAGACGCCGGTTCCGCCGCCAGGCAGTACGCCTCGCGCGGGTTCGACATCATCCTGGCTCACGGAGCCCAGTTCAAGAACCTGATACTGGAACTGGCCGAAGAATTCCCGAAGACCACGTTTGCGTTCGGAACGAATGCCGACGTTGGCCCCAAAAACGTGTTTACCTACATGCCGATGAGCGAAGAAACCGGCTACATCAACGGCGTCATCGCCGGCATGGTAACCAAGACCGGTATCATCGGCATCATCGGGCCGGTGGACGCTGGCGACTCCGCCCGCTACAACCGCGGTTTCTGGCTGGGCGTCAAGTCTGTCAAGCCGACGGCCGACATCAAGGTTGCCCACACCGGTTCGTTCGCGGATTACGTGAAGGCTGCCGAACTGGCCCAGACCCACATCAAGGCCGGCGCCGACGTGCTGACCGGCGCCGCCCAGCAGGCTACCGGCGGTCTCCGCGCCGTTGCCGAGTTCAAGGACAAGCAGATCTGGTGGCTCGGCCAGGATACGCTCCAGATCAGCATGCCCGAGGGCTTCAAGGTGATCGCGGCTTCCAGCTATGATTACGCTCCCGTCATCGAGACGATGATAGACAAGCGCCAGGCCGGCGTGCTCGGCGGCGAGAACATCGCCATGACCTTCAAGAACGGCGGCTTCGTGTTCAAGTACAACGACAAGGTCGGCACCGTGCTGACCGCCGATATCCGCAAGGCCGCCGACAAGGCCAAGGCCGACATCACCGCCGGGACCCTCAAACTCGACTGGAAGTCAATCACGTACTGATCAAAGAGCGATGTAGACAGATTTGCCACAGAGGCACAGAGACACAGAGACGATGAGGAAGAGGGTAGAGATCGAGAAAAAAAGGTAAGAAGAGCAGGAAATTCCTGCTCTTCTCCTTCTCGATCATCTCAAATTCCTTCTTACTCTGTGTCTCTGTGTCTCTGTGGTTCAAATTCCCTAGTAATAACAAGGAGCTCGGGTATGGGGCATGAACCGATACGAAGCCTCGAGCTTAGAGGCATAACCAAACGATTTCCGGGTATCCTGGCTTGCGACCATATCGACCTGTCGGTGGGTGAGCATTCGGTACGGGCCCTCGTCGGAGAGAACGGCGCGGGCAAGACGACCCTGATGAATATCCTGATGGGGCTGTACCATCCCGACGAGGGGCACATACTCATCAACGGAACCGAAGTCCATTTTCGCTCTCCCAACGATGCGTTTGACCACGGCATAGGCATGGTGCATCAGCACTTCATGCTGGTGCAGAACATGACGGTGGTGGAGAACGTTGCCCTTGGCATGCAGTCAACCCACAAGCTGTTCCGGCTTGATCTTGCGGCCGTCAGGAAGCGCATCCTGGAGGTGGCGGAACGCCACGAGCTACCGGTCAATCCGGACGCGATGGTATGGCAGTTGTCGGTAGGCGAACAGCAGCGCGTGGAGCTCGTGAAGACGCTCTGCCTGGGCGCAAGGTTCCTGATACTGGACGAGCCGACCTCGGCGCTGACGCCTCAGGAGACCGACGAACTAATACTGCTTCTGCAGAAGATGTCCCGCGAGTTGTCCATTGTATTCATCAGCCACAAATTGAACGAAGTGAAAGCGCTTTCCGATACGGTATCGATTCTTCGGCGCGGCCGCATCGTGTTCGAAGGCCGTACAGAGAACCATTCGTCCTCCGACCTGGCCGCCTTGATGACCGGTCACGAGGTGGAACTGCCCCGCGTGGATTCTACGGGCATAGACCGGTCCGGAGACCGCGGTCTTCTGTCCATCAGGGAACTGCGCGTACTGGGAGACCGGGGCAATGTTGCCCTGGACGGCGTGTCGCTCGATCTTGCGCCTGGCGAGATCGTAGGTCTGGCCGGCGTTTCCGGCAACGGTCAAAGAGAACTTGCCGAGGCGCTGAACGGCCTGCGCTCCGTGGAATCAGGTTCCGTGCACATAGACGGCGTGGAGATTGCCGGCAGCAGCGCCGCCAGGATCATCGGCGTTGGCATGGGCTATATTCCTGAAGACCGCAACACTGAAGGCATCGTGCCGTCGTTCTCCGTACGGGAAAATCTCGTGCTCAAGGATATAGGCGAGACGCAGTGGAGCACCGCCGGTTTTCTGAGGCTCAAGGCCATAGCGGCCAACGCCACGGGACTTCGGGAACGGTTCGACATACGCTGCCCCTCCACCGATACCGCCGCGGGCTCGCTGTCAGGCGGTAACATACAGAAGGTAATCCTCGCGCGTGAGCTTGCGCGCGGCCCCAAGGCCCTCGTCGCGGTGTACCCAACGCGAGGCCTCGACATGGGCGCTATAGAATTTATCCATAAACAGTTGCTGGAGCGTCGCAAGGAAGGCGTGGCAATACTGCTCATATCCGAGGAACTTGAAGAAATAATGAACCTGTCAGATCGCGTGGCGGTCATCTATAAGGGAAAGATCCTCAAGGTCGTGCCGGGCAAGGACGCTACGAAGCGATCGCTGGGCCTCCTGATGGCAGGAGTCGTCGATGAATAAGTCTGGAAAACTGGCATACAATACGTCCGTCGTCATTGTAGCGATCGCGGCCGCCATGGGCATCGGGGCCATAGTCTTTGCGATGGTAGGGGCCGACATAGTCAAGGCCTACATGGTCATACTGACCGAGCCGCTCAAGGACATGATAGGCATAACCGAAATCATAGTGCGTGCCATACCGCTGTCGCTGATAGCGCTCGGCATCGCGATAGCGTTCAGGAGCGGCATCCTGAACATCGGCGCGGAGGGGCAGATGCTGATGGGCATCCTGGCCTCCAGCGCCACGGCCATAGCGTTCGCGAGCCTGCCCAAGCCTATACTGGTGCCGCTGTCCATACTGGCCGGCGCCGCCGGCGGCGCTCTCTGGGGCGGCATAGCGGGCGTGCTCAAGGCGAGGCTCGGCGTCAACGAGATATTGTCCACGGTGATGCTTAACTACATCGCGGCGCAATTCTATACCTTCCTGCTGCGCGGCCCAATGATGGATCCAGAGGAGCTTGTCACCGGTTCCGGTACGCCGCAGACGGTGCGCATGCCGAAGAGCGCGTGGCTGGACCGCTTGTTGCCGGGAACGCGCTTGCACGCTGGCGTATACATTGCCATCGGGCTTGCAATCGTGGTGTTCTTCCTGCTGTGGCGGACCACCGCGGGATTCAGGATGCGCGCCGCCGGCGCCGAAGCCAAGGCCGCGCGCTATTCCGGCGTCAAGGTTCAGCGTTATCTGGTCATCGCAATGCTGCTCTCTGGCGCCTTTGCGGGTATTGCCGGTTCAGTTGAGGTGCTCGGCGTTCACCGCAGGGCCATAGAAGGCATCTCGGGCGGTTACGGCTTTACCGGCATCGTCGTGGCCCTGTTCGGCGGTCTGCATCCCGCCGGCATCATTCCCGCTTCGATGTTTTTCGGCCTCTTGCTGCTAGGCGCGGACATGACGCAGCGACTGGCCGATGTGCCGGCCAACATGGTGCTGGTGCTTCAGGGTGCCATCATACTGGCCATAGTCTCGGCGCGGCAGTTCATGAACAATCCGTATGTGCAGGACAAGGTGGCCAGGGCGTTCTCGCGCTGGTTCGGCAGACCTGAGCCGCCGGCTCCGCCAGGATCGATAGAGGCCTGCCCTGATCCGTCCGATACGCCGGATCCCTGCCTCGCGGACGATCCGGAGGCTCTCGCCGCGGCAGAGGATGCGGCCAGCAAAGGCAAAGCACCCGAGGAGGCATCCCGATGAACGCAGGATCGTTCGTGCTCAACATCCTGATACTCGGCGTGCCGTTCTCGGTCGCCCTGCTGCTCGCCGGCCTGGGTGAGACTATCAACCAGCGCGCCGGCATATTCAACCTGGGCTGCGAGGGCATCATGGCCATGGGCGCCTTCGTGGCGTTCCTGCCGCCGTTCTTCCTGGCAGGCACTCCCTGGGCCGCCAACGCAAACCTGATAGGCATAGCGCTGGCCATGGGCGTCGGCGCCTTGATGGGCATGCTCTTCGCGCTGGTCGTCGTGACGTTCCGCGCTCCTCAGGGCATAGCCGGCATAGGCCTGCAGATGCTCGGCTGGGGCACGGCGGGCACGCTGTTCAGACATTACGTAGGTGGCGTGACCGGCGTTCCTGGCATTCAGGCCGTGCCGATTCCGGGCCTGTCAAAGATTCCGGTGCTCGGAAATGTGCTGTTCAACCACAATCCCATGGTGTACATAGCGTTCCTCCTCGTACCGGTGTTCTGGTACATACTGTTCAAGACTCCCTGGGGGCTGAAGGTGCGCGCCGTGGGAACCTATCCACGGGCCGCCGATTCGCTCGGCATCCGCGTCTCGCGGGTGCGGTACCAGGCGCTCGCACTCGGCGGCGCCATGGCGGGCCTTGCCGGCGCGTACCTGAGTCTAGCTCAGGCCAAGATGTTCGCCGACGATCTGATAGCGGGCCGCGGCTTCATCGCGGTGGCGCTGGTGTACTTTGGCCGCTGGAACCCTATTGGCATCATGGGCGGCGCTTTGCTGTTCAGCCTCGCGCAGTCGCTGCAGCTATCAATCCAGGTCGCGGGCATAAAATTCCCGTACGAGTTCGCGGTGATGCTGCCGTACGTGCTGGTCATCGTCGTGCTCGCGCTGGTGCGCAAGGCCAGGATGGTGGGCCCGACAGAACTTGGCAAGCCCTTCGACAGGGAACAGAGGATTTAGAACTTCCGCTTCTTCATGCCTCATTGGACGCCTGTATGGGAGTTCAATGAGGATTTTTTTGTTTTTTATGATTTTACTTGACATCTATCTGTATGAGTAGCAATATTTCTGTATGAAAACCACCTTGAATTTACCTGATCCTCTCGTGTATC
>CAZNCK010000133.1:0-6982 GCA_964571545.1 uncultured Treponemataceae bacterium
CCGGGGCGATTGGTAGCGATGTAGACCGAGATGGGCTTTCGGAATCGACAACTCTTTACGACCAAGGGCAACCGAGTCGCTGGATCCTCGATGAAAACCAGGATGGCGTACCAGAAATCCAGGTTTCCTTCTTAACGGGAGTTCCTGCTATCCTGCATACGCGTCAAGGCTCTATGGATCTGGCTGTCAGCTACGATCCGTGGCCGTTTGCCGGTGAAATACAGTTTTCGGACGACTCGGGATCACGGCGCTATTCTATCGGCCCTGCTGTCATGTCGCTACCGCTTGTGACGCTTGCGTCTATTTCCGGAATTTCGGGCGGGCCCTATCTCGTGGAACGTAGCACTATGGCTCTTCCGTTTGAGAAAGCAGCTGGAATGCGGGCGTATGCAGCGCGGATTATTGACGCAGGCTCCAGTACCCTGGAATTGTACGAAGGCGAACCGACTCGTTTGTGGTGGACTGATGCCCATAAACGCGCGGGATACTCGGTCCGTAGCTACGGCGTTCCGGTGGATGAGGGCATCGATGGCGACGCTGACGGTCGATATGAAGCCCGTAGGGTCTGGATGCGGGACGCCGACGGCCTGCCGTTGGCGAAATACGTCGAATCTGACCTTGACGGAGATGGTTTGTACGAGTACCGGGAAACACTGACATCGCAGGGTTCTGCACTGCAGTCCTGGGATTACGATGCCGACGGTTCTGTCGATCTTACCCGCGGCGCGGAAATCGACGGCCGCGTCGTATACCGGTACTTTGGCCTTAGCGGGCGCGTGACAGAAGCAGTCTACAGGAATAATCGCCTAGATGGCGTCTGGGAGCAGGGTGCGCCTGTTCCGCTTTTGGCCGATTCAGGGGGCAAGGTCACCTGGATAGGCTTGAAACCGTTTGATTTTGGTCAGTTGGCGCCGCCTGAGGGTCGTGGCTCGCGGAATGGCGTCATGTACACGGTTTTCAGAATCGCCGGCGTCCTTTACGCCCAGCCGTTCGACTGACACGCGAACCTTCCCTCTGGCTGTTTTTGCTTGCGCCGAGGGCATCTACCGAATACACTCATACTCCTAAGCGCCTTTTCGGGCCAACGGAGGTTATCCATGATGAAATCCTTATACCTCGAGGCGCTGTTCTTACGGGGACTTAAGGAAGGACCGGCTTGAGCGATATCGACAGAGCCATTGTCTATCCAGGCATCTCCGAGCGGCAGTTCAAGCGCCTTTCAGCGTACATAGAGAAGGAACTGGGCATCAGAATGCCCGATACCAAGCGCGTCATGCTGGAAAGCCGACTTCAGAAGCGCCTGCGCGCGCTCAGAATACCCACCTTCGACGAATACATCGACCGCGTGTTTTCTGGCGATGACCTGGAACTCATCCAGATGATCGATGTCGTAACCACCAACAAAACCGATTTTTTTCGCGAGCCCGACCACTTCGACATTCTGAGTTCCCGACTGTTGCCCGCCGCCATGGACCGCAACCCAGGCAGGAAGCTCTATTCGTTCTGGTCTGCCGGTTGCGCTACCGGTGAAGAGCCGTATACCCTGGCCATGGTGCTCGAGGAATTCGGCATCGCTCATCCCGGCTTCGACTACCGGATCGTGGCTTCCGATATCTCGACCCACGCGCTCGAGACCGCAATGGCCGGCATCTACCATTCTGACCGCGTAGTTCCGGTACCTCCTTCTTATAAAAAAAAATATCTGCTTCGCAACCGTGATCCGGATAAGCCGGAGGTACGGATAAAGAAGGCATTGCGCGATCGAATAGGATTTATTCGCGTTAATTTTATGGATGAGCGATTTCCCTTTGAGGGACAGTTCGACATTGTTTTCTGCAGAAACGTCATCATCTATTTCGACAGATCGACCCAGGAACGCATTCTTGGAACTATCTGCAAATACCTACGGCCCGGAGGTAATCTGATCCTTGGCCACTCCGAGCCTTTGACTGGCATGGTTTTGCCGCTACGCAGCCTTGCCCCCACCGTCTACGAACGCGTATAGTGGATTTGAAGGGAGCCAGATGGAACGCATCAAGGTAATGGTTGTCGACGATTCAGCGGTCGTAAGGCAGACGCTCAAGGAACTCCTGGATTCCGATCCCTCACTTGAGGTGATAGCGGTTGCTTCGGATCCTATCTTCGCGCTTAGGAAGATGGAGACCGACAAGCCCGACGTCATCGTGTCGGATATCGAGATGCCGCGCATGGATGGCCTCTCATTCCTCCGGAAGATAATGGAAACGAGCCCCATACCCGTCGTTATCTGCTCCAGCAAATCTGAAGAAGGCTCAGACAACGCCATCAAGGCCATGGAATACGGCGCCGTCGAGATAATCCAGAAGCCCAAGCTTGGAACCAAACAGTTCCTCGAGGAATCAAGGGTGGAAATCTGTGATGTCGTGAAGGCGGCGTATGCCTCCAGGAACCGCAGGCGAGTTCCTCCCCCCGGTCCCATGCGAGATATAGCGCCCAAGCTTACTGCCGATGTCATGCTATCGGCGCCAGGCGTAAACCATATCATAGAGACGACTGAGAAGGTCGTTGTGGTGGGTGCCTCTACCGGGGGTACCGAAGCACTCCGCTCTTTCCTTGAAGCGTTGCCGGAGGATTCGCCGGGCATTGTCATTGTCCAACACATGCCGGAACATTTCACCGCCGCCTTCGCGAGGCGGCTCGACAGCCTGTGTAGGATCGGCGTCAAGGAAGCGGCTGATAACGACACGGTCATCAGAGGCAGGGTACTCATTGCGCCAGGCAACAAGCACACCCTTCTCAAGCGCTCCGGAGCGCGCTATTATGTAGAAGTCAAGGATGGCCCTCTGGTATGCAGGCACCGGCCCAGCGTCGACGTGTTGTTCCGATCTGCGGCTCGGTATGCGGGCGGCAACGCTGTGGGCGTCATCATGACCGGCATGGGTGACGACGGAGCCCGCGGCATGAAGGAAATGCACGATGCCAAGGCCTGGACCGTCGCCCAGGACGAAGAATCGTGCATAGTGTTCGGTATGCCTAATGAAGCGATAAAGCAAGGTGGCGTCGATCTGGTATTGCCGCTTTCAAGCATTGCGACTGAGGTCTTAAGGGTTGCTCGTTGAGCTTATCGGTGAGCCTTAGATTAATGAATATGAAGCGGAATCCGGCGGCTGGATTCCTGGAGGAGGAATAATGGCAAAGAGCATCCTGATCATCGACGATTCCGCCGCTATACGGCAGAGCATCTCGTATATCCTGCAGCAGGAAGGTTACGGAACCACCGAGGCCTGTGATGGCCTTGAGGGGCTACAGAAACTGGATGAGGTAGGGCGTTTCGATTGCATCATCACGGATGTCAATATGCCCAACATGGATGGCATTACCTTCATACGCAAGGCCCGTGACAATCCCAAGTTTAAATTTGTCCCCATACTAGTACTTACTACTGAATCCCAGGGCGGCAAGATGAACGAAGGCAAAGATGCGGGTGCGACGGGGTGGATAGTCAAGCCGTTCAGCGCTGACAAATTACTCGCCGTAGTCAAGAAAGTCTCAGAATGATACTGCTGGCAATAGCCTGTTTACGGGTTGTGGCGTAGCTGGAGGATGAACGAGCTCAAGTCGCCTTCGAGAATAGTACTCTGCGAAGACGAGCGTATAGTCGCGCTTGATATACGATCCTTCCTCCAGCGAAACGGCTATGAGGTGCCCGCGATCTACGCCGCTGCCGAGGATATGTTGCGTGAGGCGGAGAAACTTCGGCCAGATCTTGTACTCATGGATATCCATCTCCAGGGCGCGATGGACGGTATTGAAGCAGCCGCGATCCTGTTGGAGCGCTGGGCAATTCCAGTTATCCTGCTGACCGCGTTTGCCGATGGCCCGACTATCGAGCGCGCAAAGCTCACGCATCCGTACGCATATATTCTTAAGCCTTACGACGAGCGTGAACTTAAAACAGCAATATCAATAGGCCTATACCGCGCTTCCATGGAGCACCGGCTACGTCGGAGCGAGGAGCGGTACCGCGGCCTCTTCCAGGACGGCATAGCCGCGACCATGCTCGTTGAATCCAGCGGCAGAATTCTGGAATCCAACAAGGCCTGTTCCCGCCTCGCTCCCGGCATCCCGACTATACAGAAATTCTTGTATGATGAAGCGGAATCCGGCCTGCTTGCCGAGGCGATGCTGAACGGAGCCAGCTACGGCCCGAGCGAGATTAGGGTCAGACGCCCTGATGGACGGGAGTCCTGGGCCCTTTTGAGCGCCGCCCCGATTGAATTGCCGGATGGTACGAGCGCATACCAGTGCCAGGCTGTAGATGTGACGGAACGCAAGACGCTGATGGATCAATTGGTGCATGCCCAGAAACTCTCCGCTCTCGGCCGTTTCGCGGGCGGGGTCGCGCACGACTTCAATAATGTGCTCACCGCGGTGCTTGGCTATGCCCACCTTCTGCGCTCCGATTTCGAGATAGAAGGGCGTGGCCTCCAGGAACTGGACGGCATAGAGCAGGCCGCGAAGCGGGCCGCTGCCTTGTCTCGGCAGCTGCTCATGTTCTCGCGGCGAGATGAAACGAAACCGAGCGTGTTCAAGCTGTCCGACCTGGCTCGTGAAGACGAACGCATGCTCAAACGCATAGTCGGCGACAGCGCCCACCTTGTCGTTCGTCCCTTTGATGGCGATGATTCAGTGCTCGCCGATCGCTCTCGCGTGGAATTGGCTCTCGTCAATCTGGTTGCCAACGCGCGGGACTCGATGGCTGAAGGCGGCAGGATACTCGTAGTCACGGGCTCCCTGCATCTCGATGCCGATACGCCCGGCGCTTTTGAATCGATCCCAGCCGGCGACTGGTCCTTCGTAGAAGTGATAGACAATGGCACTGGAATATCGGGGGAGACTCAAGCTAAAATTTTCCAGCCGTTCTTTACCACCAAGCCCCCGGACCGCGGCACTGGACTCGGCCTTTCCACGGTAGCGAGCATTGTCAGGCTGGCCCAGGGGCGCATAGCCTTGTCTTCCGCTCCCGGCGAAGGCACGACGATGCGACTTCTGTTTCCGCGAACCAGTTCCGCCGACGCGCTAGCCGCGGGAGTGGCTGTCAAAAACGTACCGGCCTATAACACGGCTCCTGAATACGTTTTTCCCTTAGCGCGCAAGAGCAGGACGGCAATGCTCGTAGTCAACGATGACTCTGTCCGGGCCATCGTCGAAGCGCTGCTTGACAGGGCGGGCTACCGTATCGCTTCTGCAAGCCAGCCCGGCGAAGCCTTGCTTCTGGCGGAAAAAGCATCCGGCATGCCCGACATTCTTGTGGCTGATTGTGTGATGCCGCTTATGAACGGTCCCGAACTCGCTTTGCGCCTGCGGTCTACCTTTCCGGATCTGCCGGCGCTCTACCTACGCGGAACTGAGGCGATTGTCGAAGACGATTCTACCGGAAATCCCGAACCCGTTGCAAAGGCGGCTACGACTCAAGCGCTGAGGGACGTGTATCTGGAGAAGCCGTTCCGCGAGGACGAATTGGTAGGAGCCATGGAGTCGATGTTGCGGAGCACAGTCTAGGAAAGTATCGACGCGTACAGTCTCGCCTCGAATTCCGCGCCAGCGCTGCTCGCGTATGAGCGTCCGTCCCGATCCAGTCGTACATCGAACGCATCCCGCATTCTGGCTGGTTTGTCGGAAAGCGTTACTATTCTATCTCCCAAATAGATCGCTTCGCGTACGTCATGCGTCACGACCACGGCGCTCCGCCCGTCCTTTGCCCTGAGTTCCACGAAGAGATCCATCACCGAGATCCTGGTTTTGAGGTCCAACGACGAGAACGGCTCGTCGAGCAACAACACCTCGGACGGGTAGGCGAACGCCCGCGCTAGCGCGACCCGTCGGCGCATGCCGCCCGACAAGGCTCCCGGTCTGGCGCCGGCCGATTCCGACAAGCCTACAGCGGCCAACGCCTCTTCGGCGACTACATGGGCGCGGCTTGAATCCAGTCTTTGCCTGAGCACGAAGGCGACGTTTTCAGTTGCGCTCATCCATGGCAACAACCTGTCTTCCTGGAACACGTAGCTGACTTTTCCTCTGCCAAAACCGGATACTGTGCCGGAATACGCATCGTCGAGCCCCGCGAGTATGTTGAGCATGCTGGTCTTGCCGCAGCCTGACGGTCCCAGCACGACAGTGATCTTGCCTTCGGGAAACGCGAGGTCAAGGCCGTCGAGCACGAGCCGGGAACCATACGCCTTACGCAGGCTCTTCACTTCGTAGGCCATGAAAGCCTCCTTGCGAGCAGGTCGAAAGCCAGGTCGCTCAGCGCGCACAGAAGCACCCCGACGACGGCCCATGCGAAAACCTCGGCGGTCTCGAGCATGACGCGGGCGTTCTGCATGCCGGTACCAAGGGCGTTGACCGGCTGGCTGAGGACTTCACCCGCGACGACGACCTTCCAGGATAGGCCAACCGCGTTTTTGGCGGCGGATACTACGTGGGGCATGGCAGAAGGTAGCCGTATGAACAGCGAGGCATCTCGCCTGGAAACGCTGAACGAACGCGACATGTCGAGGAGACGTTTGTCCGCGGAGCGGACACCCGCCATGACATCAGCGGCCACGACCGGAAAAGCCATGACAACGGCCGAGAAGATGGGCACGACGCCTGCTGGGAACCAGATTAGCGCAATCAGTATGACCGCGAGCACTGGAGTCGCCCTAATCACCGTGAGGCCTGGCCCGAGCAATGTCTCGAAGCGGTGCGACGTTCCTGCCGCGAAACCGAAGGCCATGCCGAGCGTCATTGAAAGGCCGAACGCCGTCAGCCCCCTCAGGGCCGTAGCGCCGAGAGCGGACAGGAAGCGACTGGTTCTGGCGATTTCCATGAGCGTCGCGAAGACCCGTTCAGGAGCCGGCAGGATGATTTCCGCGCCTACCGCCGTGGCCGCCAGTTTCCAGGCGGCCACCATGACGGCGAGGGCCAGGAGCCCGTCGGCTTTAGTTCGTAACGCCCGCGT
>CAZNCK010000133.1:6992-9669 GCA_964571545.1 uncultured Treponemataceae bacterium
CCATCAGGGAGTTTCGAGCCGATGGACGCCGGCGCGGCGATCAGGAAGACCGAGAGTAGCGCCTCGATGGCGGGGCGGGCCTCCTTGGCCAATATGAAGGTGAAGGCGCAAGCCGGAATCGCGGCTGTCGCGATGGGGGCCTTGAGGCCCATGTCATGTTTTTCGACCAAGAGGCCCGCGGCGGCAGGGTCGGCGAGCACGCTCTGGATGGATGCCTTGTAGGCGGCCAACAAGGCTTTGACGGCTTCCGGGCGCTCCTCGATGAGGCTGGCGCGGATAACGAAAACGCTCATGGGATAATCGCTTTGGCCGGTAGCGGCAGTCCACAGCGTTGACAGCGGGAACGGCACCCTGGCCCCCGGGTTGCCCTTGAGCGCAAGCGTCGCGAACGGTTCGGGCAACACCGCGATATCTATTCGCCCAGCGACAATGCTGGCGGCGATTTCCGGATAAGGCATGCTGAAAATCATCCGGAGATCAGCCGCGGGATCCATACCGGCCTTGGGCAACACCGTCCTGAGGAGGAATTCCGGCGTAGCGCCTTGGCCTGCTACATAGACATCGCGTCCGCGGAGGTCTCCGATGGACGCGATCGAAGGATCGGTCGTCACGACCTTGACCATGCCGTTTCCGACGACAGCGAGAAGTCTGTATGGCAGTCCCGAATTGTAGAGCTTCGCTGCCATGTTGACCGGGAGCACGGCCGCATCCAGTTCTCCAGAGAGAAGGCGGGCGGCCATGGCATCGGCGGAGGCAATGGCTTCAATGGCCATGCTCGCCTGATCTGGAAGGGATGGCGGAGATTCAAAAAGTCGAATCATGCCTATGCCGGTAGGCCCTTTCAGGGCGCCGATCCGCAGCGTGACGGGCGCTAGAATAATCTCGGCAACCGTTCTCGTCGGACTTGGTTCTTTTTTGCCCATCGCGAAAAGCGGCATTGCTAGCATCGATACTGCTACCGCAACTACGAGGTATCGTTTCATTATGGTTCCTTTCCATTTTGCCGGGTAAAATTTCCCGCATTCCGATGATACCGAGGCCAGCCAAGCTGGACAAGCCATACGAATCTCGCACGAGGACAAAGCGCTTTCATCGTGTTAGCTTTTACAATATAGTAATGAATATGCGGTGTGATGTCTGTGGATCAAGCGATAGCGTTTTCTTCATCAAACCCGACGGCTCGGGCGGGGAACTTCGCATGTGCAGGTCCTGCGCCGTAGCCAGGGGCTATGCCTCGGAAGGCGGAGGGCTGGGCGCTAGACTCGATTCGATGCTGAGCGCCGAGACCGGTCCTTCGTCCGGCACCTGTCTATCCTGCGGCTGGACCGCTGAGTTGATCCGCTCCAGCGGGCGGCTTGGCTGCGCCGATTGTGTAAAAGTCTTTAGGCGGGAAATTCTGTCCGCTCTCAAACGGGCGGGAGGGAATGGCCCCTACGACGGCAAGATGCCTCTCAAGGGAGGGGCCGGAGAGGCTGATAAAGCATCGTTTGCATCCCTGTCTACCGCTTTGGAACTAGCCATACGTTCCGAGGACTTCGAGGCGGCCGCCTCCATCCGGGACAGGATCAGGGCTGCTTCCGGGAGATCGCCACGATGACGTTTACAGGACCAGCAGCCCGGCCCGTCGAAACGGGTCCCCATCCCGAATATGATGTGGTAGTCCGTTCGTTTGTCTCTGTGGACAGAAACCTTGCGGGCCGTCGTTTCCCCCATACCCTCCCTGCCGGCGAATCCTCGGAAATCGTATCGAGATTCTGCGCCGCGGCCAGGAGTTGCCGTTTCGAGCTTGCGAGGATAGGCGAACTGGATACCTGGTCGCGCTCCAATCTTACGGAACGGGAACTGTACTCAAGGCCGTACCTGCTCAATGAAGAAAACTACGCCGCACTCAGCCCCGAAGTTTGTCTCTGGCTCGCCGTCAACGACATAAACCACCTTTCAATCCGCGCTTCCAGGCCGGGGCTCGATATAGGCCGTGTCTGGAACGAGGTTTCGGCTGCCGACGATTCGCTGTCCGAGGCTCTGGGTGACGCCGTCTGGGCTTTTGACGCCACGCTGGGATACGTAATGTCTGACGCGGGATTCTGCGGCGGCGGCCTCGCTGGCCACGTGGTCATCCATACTCCGGCGCTGGTCATCTCCGGGCTTGCCGAGACCGCGTTCAAACGCGCGTTAGAAGCGGGTTTCGTCATATCTGGCGCCTATTCCGGTATAGGCCCGTCAGGGGGGGCTCTCTTTGAACTGGCTCTTTCACCCGCCTACCGGGATCCTGAACGGGTCGCGCTGGGCCGCCTTGAGGCCGCTACGAGGGCGCTCGCCGACTATGAGCGTCGCGCGCGAACACAGCTGCTGGCGCAGAGCCCCTGGGATATCCTGGATGTCATCGGCCGAGCGGCGGGACGCGCCTTGGGCGCCAGGCTTGTCTCGCGCGATGAAGCAGCCGATATTGTATCTGGACTGCGACTCGGACTTAGTTGCGGCGTTCTCGAGGGGATGAGCCTGGAGGCGGTAACCGACCTCTGGTCGTCGCTACGCGTCAGGTTTTCCGAGAGTTTTCGATCCGGTACCGCATCTATGACAGAAACCGTTTCTGAACCCCACCATCAATCTACGACAGACGAACCGGAGGCGGCCTTGCGCGCCATGAAGCCCTATCTCTCGGGCGGGTTCGGCAATA
>CAZNCK010000134.1:0-1377 GCA_964571545.1 uncultured Treponemataceae bacterium
GCGGAGCGGTAGGCTCGGGAGCCGCGCTGAGCTCCCTGACGACTGACGCGGGCGGGACCACCGCCATAAACGGCGGCTCAGTTACAACCAGCGGAGCACAGAGCTATAACGACGCGGTAAGCATTGGCGCTGATCTGACCCTGACGACTACAGCCTCGAACATACTCTTCGGCTCCAGCTATGCGGGTGGCAATAACGACCTAGTCATCGCGGCATCGGTAGGCGCGGGCACGGTGAGCTTCACCGGCGCGGTGACGGCTCTGGGTAGCGGCGTCGGCGCGGCTATGACGGTGGCAACGGGCCAGACCGGGCTGGTACGCTTCCAGAACACGGTAGCCGGAACAAACGGCCTTGCGTTCGCCGACGGGACGAACGTGCGCTTCGACGGCGACGTGACGCTGGCCGGCGGCAATACCGACAACAACTTCCTGGGGAACGCGATACTGGACGGGCTGACATTTACCGCCTCGCGGGCCATCACCTTAGGCAACGCGGCGGGAACGGACCAAGTAACCCTGTCCGGCGCGGCGGTGAGCATAACGACTGCGGTAGCCAACGTACCGGTGACCTTCACGGCGCTTGTTGACGGCGGCCAGGCTCTGACGGTTAACGCGGGCACAGCCCCGATGACCTTCGCGGGTGTGGTAGGCTCTACTAGCGCATTGGCTTCATTGACCGTAAACGGCGGCCCGTTGGTATTCTATGCCATCGGCTCCGGTTCCGGGGATGGAGTCAGTTCGACTATAACCGTAACATCTACTGATATCATAACGCTCAACGCGGACCATTACCGCTCTGGCGGCGCCCAGTCCTGGACAGCCGGCCCAGGCGGCGTGCGTTACAGGGGAACAGCCGACGGGCAATGGTCAGCGGGAGGAATTGGTATTTCACTACCCGGGACAGACCTGTATCTTGACTTTACTTCAACGCTCCTTACCCTTGCCGCCAATCTTACCTGCCGTAATCTCTACTTCTATAGAGGAACGCTTGATGTCTTGAGCGGTGTTGTTCTTGCCACGAATGAAGACTTTGCGGTTTTCGGTCTGGCCTACGATCCAGACGACCAAGACTACGACGCGGCGGATACCAGGTTCGACTTTTTTGGGCTAACAGGATTATCATATTATCCAGGCTCATTCTCAATCTATGCTAATGCGGCGTTCGCCGACCTTGGCGGCGCGATAATAACCGTTGATGCCGATGGCGGGGTAGAAAAAGGCAACTTCTACGTCAATGGCGCCGATATGACGTCCGTAACGCCTTGGACGCTTAACCTTCCTGACAGTTCTACCTCTGGGCCGGTCTACAATCCAGGTTCAGCCGTCACGGCAGATCAATGGGGCACGCCTTATGCGGTAGCGTTCAATATGCGCGTCT
>CAZNCK010000134.1:1387-3921 GCA_964571545.1 uncultured Treponemataceae bacterium
ATTCAGCAACGCTATGGTCGGCTATGTAGCCGCGCCGATTCCGGAGACTGTAGATGCCGACCTGCTTGTAAACCATAACATCACCAATGACCTCAACAACAACATACGGTGGATGTTTACCGCGCCGCGTATCGTCGCTATAGAAACGGTATACGACAACGTACTGCGGGTAACGTTTGATCAAGCGATCGAGAACTCCAATGGCGAGATAAACGCTGTCATTGCCAACGTACTTACTGACGGAGCCGATCCGACCAGGGAATTCACTGGCGCTTTTACAACCCTGTCCGCAACGGGCGGAATACTGGACGATTCAACCAATCTCACAGATGACCTAACAAGCTTCTACATCCAGATAAACGATACTACCTGGAATACTGATGCAACGGGTCTCGATAACGGTTTTGATCCAATCGGCGGCCATCCGGGTTCCACTGATCGTTGGGGCGTACACCAGACGACCATTCCCGATATCACCCTGCCGCTCGGTATTTTTAAGGCGGCTTTAGGAAAAGCCTCCGTCAGGAACTACGGTACAACTGCGATAGCGCTTACCGGTATCTATAACGGCGCCATCAGCGGCACCTCTTTCTCCGACGCCGCCCGCCCTGTCCTGGTTGAAGTGACAACCGGCACCGCCGCTCACGAGGCAGATACCTGGAATCCCGCTCAGCCAGACGACGCCCACCACTACCTGCGGTTGCGCTGGTCTGAACCGGTGAACATCGGTTCAGATCCGTCTTTTGCGATAGCGGCGGGGTTACCCGCGACTAACGTGCATTCCGACAGTTTTACAGGGCCTGGCTTTGCCGACCCGACTATGCCCGGCGGAAACATCATAGGAACGGAGGTAGACGGCTACTTCAACGCTAGCCTTGGCTCTGTTGTCGCGGCTTCAAGGAACGCGGGCGACGCTTCAAACGACGGCGTCCACGCCCTGTATCGTGCCGCGCCGCAGAACACGTACGGCGATCACGGACTGTATATCTCCGTGGCGGGCTGGTCCTTCCCCGCGAGCGGCGCGCGCTTCTGGCCCGGCTATCTCGACGCCGCGGCCACGCTCTCGGGCACGATTTCTGTTCCGGTGAATACGAGCATCACCGACGCGGAGGGCAATCCTATTGAGTCTAGCGCTAACACGGAACTGGTAGCCTATGGTTCGGGCTACGCTAAAGCCGCAATTCTAGTAGATGACGCAATAACCTGGGAATCAGTGCGTCTGGCCGAGAGCCTGGCCGATGTACCCAGCGACAGCTATGAGATCAGATCTGACCTGGACGCGACCCCGGGAGCCTTCGATATCATCCCCCTGGATCGGTCGGGAGATTCCTACATTGATCGCTTCGAGATACGTACGACCAGGCCTACAAGGGATAGTTCGCTTACCTATCCCACCCCAACTAGGACAACTGTTGACAAAGACTTACCGGCTTTCACCTTCACCGAGCCGAGCGACGCGCTGGGCTCCCGCTATGGTGGTTCGCTATTCGATACGGCCTCGTACGCGCTACCGTTCAGTACCCCACCTCTCTATCCGACAGTAAACGTGAAAAACGATGATCTACTATCCATAGTTCAGGCTATCGGAGAAGACAAGGTTGAGTGGAACACGCGTAGCCAGCTGTCCTTTACCTATGACGCGAACATAGGCTATCTGACCGATATCCACGGCATACGGCTGGCCAGCGTCAACGGCGCCTGCGTGGAGAAACGGCCCCCGACCATACGCTTTACGACGGGCGTCGTCGGCGGCACCTCCATCTATGCCATCATGTCTGAGGGCATCAAGTCTACTTTAGGTTTAGGCACCCTTTCCGAGGATGAATTTCTGTTGGATGCCACATACGAAGCGTTGTTCGACATCACCGGGCTTGAAGTCGTCTCTACTATAGAAGGAACGACGAACGTATACGAACTGCTACTGCGGCTCGATCAGCCCATTACAGCGGCCTTCTCGCTAGACGCCAAACTGGGCCTCGCGTCCACCGTGGTAGACGCCCTGGGCAATCAGGCTTCCGCCGTGGCCGATAGGAGGGCCATGGATATAGCGCAGACGGCCCTGCCCGCCGACGCATTCCTAGGCGGCCTCGTTGCCGTGACGGGAGCCTCAGACGGCATCCACAAGGACACAGGCGACACGACGACCACGGCTGATGATCTAGCCGCGGGAGCGCTGGGCTTGCTCAAGGCCTTCGACGGCTCAGGCAGGCTCTACGACCGCGATACCACCATATTCACGTCAATGAATCTGACTGGAGGAGCCTCCGCCAATCTGGCCCTGGAGCTGTATTACGATGTAGAACCGCCAGACAACGCCGGGGCGGCGGAGAGCGTGCTCCTGACGGGCCGGTCCGCTGAGCTCGGACAGTTCTGGTTGCCAGCCGTGCAGCCGGGCTTTAACCTCACGGGCAACACCGAGGCTCGCTCGCTCTCGCCGTTCTTCATAGGCTCAGGGGGGCTGTCTCGCAACTTCTCAGTGCCCGCGTCGGACCCAGAGATAAAGAGCGGCGCTTCTGTGGGATTCCTCCTCCGCT
>CAZNCK010000134.1:3974-4392 GCA_964571545.1 uncultured Treponemataceae bacterium
GGGTAGCTCGCGCTTCCGATACCGGCGACCCCAGAAATTTCGACCTGTGGCGATACAAGGTAGAGGACGTGACCAAGCAGAGGGGCGGGGTGACTATCCTTAACAACGTGATAGACTCGGCCAAGCGGGAACGAACAGCGCTACAGATAGACCTAGCCGAACCGGGGCAGGTCACGGTGCTGGTGTTTACCCTGGACGGCGACGTAGTCAAGTCGCTGCATCGAGGGCGCATGGCCGTGGGCACTTATACCCTGACCTGGGATGGCTCCAATGCCGGCGGCAACCCGGTGGCGCGGGGCATCTACTTTATCCGCGTGGTGGGACCAGGCATAGATGAAATTCGCAAGGTTATGGTAGTCAAGAACTAAGAACGAAGAGGCGGGGCGGCGGAAACGCCGCCCCGTTTAGAATCCGGTAG
>CAZNCK010000134.1:4402-9579 GCA_964571545.1 uncultured Treponemataceae bacterium
AAGTTGAGTACCGGGGCGGCAATGAGCACCGCCCCGGCGTCCATTGGATCATCCAAGGTAGGCGCGATAGCCAATTCAAGGACGGGGTAGGGTGTGGCTTCATTGAAATTTTCCATATTGTTGGGTTTTTCCAGCCTTACCGCATAGCGGCGCCAGGTGGAATCCACGGCTACCACGGTAGTGGAGCTCACCGTAGGATCCAGCGACGCGGTGTCTGTCTCAGCATTATAGGAGTAGTCGACCTGGCGCAGGCGCAGCGTAGCATTCCGGGCCGCGTAGGGCTCGCTGACGCGCGTAGCGTCACTAAAGATCTTGTCGTTTTCAGAGCTACGCAACCATACGGAGAACTCGTACTGTCCCTTAACGAGCGTTGGATAAGTATCAGTAGGGCTAAGGAGTAGCCTCAGGTACGGGTCGAGGTCCGTGCGTACGGCCCGCACTTCGTCTATGGTTATCGCGCCAATCATGTCGGCCACGACGAAGGCATATCCTTGGTCAAAGCCCGTAAAGCGCTGCGTTATGAATAAAGACCCGCTCGCATCAGGCGTCGCCGTAAAAGGCGTAGCTGTATTAATATCTGCCAGCACTACGTGTCGGTAGCTGAAGTCTAAGGCGGATCCCAGGAGCATCCGTAGTTGATAGGTGCCTCCCGACCCGGCGGACGCTATGTCCGATAGCAGCAAGCCCATATTGAACGCGACATAGTCATTTGTAGTGTCACCCACATCGATGTCCAGGCTATTGGAATGTATTGCCGTAATCGAATCAATGGCCAGAGTACTATTGACGTCGTCAAAGGCGGCTCCAGTCAACTCCGCCTCAAAGTCGCCGTTCAGGAACAGGTTGGGCAGTTCTAGCCGCCAGACCGGTGCCCCGTCCGCGAGCGTATAGTCGCCGTCGATTGACGTACCGGAGGTGGCCGCCTGGGGGGTAAGGTTCATGTACTGGTACGTATTTCCTGTAGCGGGCTTGCCGCGCCAGGACCAATCCCAGACAGCGGCGGCGTCCAACGAGGTCACATCCGTCGCTAGGGGAGGGGCTGCCAGCGGCAATTGCGATATCCAATTGCGTTCTGTATCGTAGTACTCGGGCCCAAAGGTCGGCGGCAAGTCGCAACCCGCCGACAGGGCTAGAAGGGTCATTACGCAAAGCGATGTGCCTAGACGGGTGATACGCATCATGGTATAAGTATACCCTGATTTGATTCTTTTTCGACAGTGTGCTGAGCTCTTGCGCATGGGGCCATGAACCGTCGAAATATTCTTTTGGAGAGGCTGAATAAAACAAATCCGCGTGCTAGAATCTTGTTCGGATCGTGAACATGACGAGTTAGATCTTCAGTATAATATGCAAGCGACTTCGAGAGCGCAAGGTGGATTCTCCGCCTTGCGTGTGTCCTTTACGATTCCTTTCTGGCCTGTGAGCGTGTTTCGGCCGCCGCGGAGTTGGCTTGGATGATAGGTTCACGTGTTTCTATTCAGGTTTACGCCTGAAAGGAACTGTCGTACCCTGGTAGTTTTTACCCTTGCTTTGCGCCTTTAACGGCCCTGAATAGGGCCTGGAAACCCCGCTCTTGAGGCTCCATAAGGCTCAGTGACGCTCAAAGGCAGCACCATGGCAACGATACGCGCTGACGAGGCGATTGAAGTGGTCCGCTCATATTTCTCAGGGCGGGGAGTTTTCAAGCTCGTGCTCGTATATGGATCCGCGGCGAAAGGGCATTTTACCGATGCGAGCGATGTAGACGTCGCCGTGGCGGGAGACGATGCTCTGGGTCAGATGCTTTTATTCGAGGCAGGTGTAGAACTTTCCGCTCTGCTTGGACGCCCTGTGGATCTTGTCGATCTCAATGCGGTAGAAGGCCTCATTTTGAAGGAGGCCGTGACCTGTGGCGTACGCGTCAAGACTGATCCGGAGCTTTTTGTAAAGTTTCATACTAAGGTCCTTATCCATACAGAAGACTTCCTGCCGCTGAAACGCGCGATGCAGGATGCGCGGATAGAGAGGTTCATCCATGGACAGGGATCTGGTCAGGGTGTCTGGCACGTTTCTTGCGCTTGGCGATGTGGGCCTCCTTTCGCATCCGCTTGCATACCGGATGTCCAAGGCCGCCGGGTTCAGAAATATCGCCGTGCATGAGTATGCTTCCATGGACTGGGGTATTGTATATACGATAATCACGACAAGGCTTGATGATTTCAGGGAATTCGCCCAGGCTTTTGTATTATTGACACCCTGATCTTGCGCTTTTAACCAGTCAACAGCATGGCGGAGGTCGACGAGGTTCGGGAGGCTCCATGAGGATCAGTGACGCTCAGCGGCAGCAGATAATCTGTGCCACTCACAGTAACTTTGGCGATGATGCCAGGGTGTGGCTATTCGGTTCACGCGCCGATGATGCGCAGCGAGTCTGTGATGATTGAGGCAGCTCCAGATACCTGCGGAGGGTACTTGCTATGAATGACAGCAAAGAAATCCTGAAAAAAAGAATGGACAAGCTGGGGTATCTTGCGTGAGGTTGTCTGAGCGGCTTCGAACTCCGATCGATATCTCGCCGGTTGAGGGAAGCTCGGTTCGTGATCTTGATGAACGGAAGATTGCGGAATATTTTTCCAGTGTATATAAGCTTGATTATCCAGGCGCAGACGATGCCGAGAAAGCCAGAATCTTGCGGAATTCCAATATTACCGCTGAGGTTGATGGTGTAGTCGGCGCGACCGTTGGCGGACTGCTTGTCTTTTCTGAATATCCAGAGCGTTATCTACCACAGGCGGTCATCAGCGTCGCGGTTTTCAATGGAACAGAGGCAGCCGATCCGGTGCTTCAGAAAAAAGAGATCATGGGGGCTCTGCCGGGACAGGTTGAAGCCGCTTTGACCTTTGCTTCATTGTTCATACCTGAACCAGTCATCCTGGACGATACAGCACGCAGAAAAGACAGTGCCGCCATTCCCAGAGGTGTGCTTCGTGAGGCTCTTGTCAACGCACTGTGTCACCGTGACTATTCGATAGTTACAAGGAAGACGCAGCTTTTCATATTCAAAGACCGGATGGAACTCAGGAATCCGGGTCGCCTGGCGAATACGCTGACACTCGAGATGATTAGATACGGAAACTCAGCGCCACGGAATATATTCCTGGTAAAGCTTATGGATAATCTGCGGTATATCGATGGGCTAGGGCGCGGTGTACCGATGATAGTGCGCTCCATGGGCGATCGAGCGGAGTTCTATGAAGATGGCGATTTGTTTAAACTGATCTTGCGCTTTTAAGAAGCCCATGGATGACGAACGGTACTTTGCACGTTGGCACTGTAGTGCGACGGTATGCTATGGATAGATTCAAGGGTAATTCTGGTACAAGTAATTCGTAGAAGAGGCTAGGGGGCGCCATGTTCCTGCAGATGGCCGCCTTTGCCAGACGCGCCCCCCGCTCGCAAACGCGGTGCGTTTGCGACGCACACGGTAAAACTCGCGGCGATAGCCGGAGCCGTGGAGTGGATTGGATATGAGGATAACTGAACGAGAAAAAGACGTCCTCTATAGTTCCGTTATGGCGATAGATCCGATGGCTAGGATATGGCTTTTCGGTTCGCGTGTCGCGGAGCAGAAGAAGGGCGGCGACATAGATCTCGCAATTCTGTCCACAAAGATAGGACGAGCCGAACTTCGCAGAATACGGCGTTCTATTCTGGATGCGATAGGTGAGCAACATCTGGATCTTGTGGCATCCCAAAACGGTTCCGAGGCGTTTTTCAGGTTGGCTGTAGAAGGCGGGGTAGAAATCAATGCATGAAACAGCGCTGGAAGTTCTTTGGAACAATGTACGAAATCTTGCCTCAAGTTTAAAATGGCTTAGTAGATCCTACGCGACGTGCCTGGAATACGGCCTCAAGCAGATCTATAACGACGATGAATTCGATGATTTTGAGAACCTTACATCCCGGTACGCGCGTACGACAGATCTTTTGATTAACAAGGTGCTTCGAAGCATTGACTATGCAGAGTTCCTCGAACCAGGTAGCCCGATAGATTCGGCCAATCGGGCAGAAAAGCGCGGTCTTATAGAATCAGTCGCGAGCCTCCGTGACTTGAAGGATTTGAGGAATGAAATAGCGCATGAATACGAGACTGGGGATCTTGGCGAGTTGTTCGGTTCCGTTCTCGAGGCAACACCCCTGGTTTTAGCACTTGCTGACAAAGTCGCTGCATATTGTCGGCAGAATTTTCCTGTAACCGGGGATTAGCTACCTGATAGTCCCAGGCCCGGCAAACTGTTCACTGCTGGTCCCGAACCGCAAGCAGTACAGAATCTTCGTAATCTGGGAGGAGCTCAAACCATACTTAGGGATGGCGTCTTCTTGCAGACAGTGATTCGCTACACCGGCCTTACTGAAGAACAACTAGCCCGTGAAATGAAGAAGGACAGCGGGGTCTGATCCCGCGGGCGCGGTAATTGCTCGCGGCTACGATCCAGGCCTTGGGCTATACTACAGTTTCGATGAAAACGATCTGGTACGTTTGTCCAGCACATTTTAAAGGCTTTTTTCACCGTCCGATCGATCTTGTCGAGAAAAAAGCCTTGCGCAATCCTTACCGCAAGGAAACAATTCTAAAAACGGCCAGGATTTTGTTTGCGGCAGTGTTTTAGAGCCGGGAGAAGTTGATGGATTCAAAACAAGAATTTCTGGAACTGATCAGATCAAATAGCCAGCGCTTGCGGAATCTTGGTGTATCCCGCATTGGCCTCTTTGGTTCGTTTGTACGTGACCAGGTCGTTGCAAACAGCGATCTAGATGTATTGGTGGAATTCGAGACAGGTAAAAAGACGTTTGATAATTTCATGGAGCTCGCAAATTTCCTTGAGGACACCACGGCTCGTGATGTCGATCTTCTGACTCCAGAATCCCTAAGCCCATATATTGGTCCTCGTATACTTGAAGAAGTCGAGTATTATGCATTCTGATTCTGAAATTCTTAAACATATACGAGATGAGATGTTGTATCTCTCAGATATTGCATCGCACGTTTCGAAAGAACAGTTCCTCGAAGATGAAACATTGACTCGAGCTTTTGCAAGGAGTCTAGAGATAATCGGTGAAGCTTCAAAAATAGTAAGCAATCAATTGAGGCTGTCTTATAACAGTATTTTTGGATCGTAAATTTTCTGTGTTTCTTT
>CAZNCK010000135.1:0-3991 GCA_964571545.1 uncultured Treponemataceae bacterium
ATGCGCCGCAACCCCGTACGCGGTGGCGTTGACTCGCGCGGTTCAACCGTTTCGTTCGGCTCGTTCGGGCTCAAGGCAATTGCGCCGGGCCGCATTCGCTCAAATCAGATTGAGGCGGCGCGCAAAGTCGCGTCACGCGAAGCCGGCAAAAGCGGCAAGATTTGGATTCGCATATTTCCTGACCGTCCGTACACGGCGAAGCCGCCCGAAGTCGGTATGGGGAAGGGCAAGGGCGACCCGCAAGGGTACTGCATAGAAGTGCGCCCGGGGCGAGTGCTCTTTGAGGTGGACGGCTTGTCGCATGAAGCGGCTACAGAAACGCTTCGCAAAGCGGGTACGAAGTTGCCCGTTAAGACGAAAGTGGTTGCACGGTAACGCCGCTTGAGTATTTTATATAAATAAGGTATCGTGCTATTTCGCTCTCTATGGAAACAAAAACGAAAAATAAGAAAACTAGCCGTGTCATTCGCGGAACTGTTGTGTCCGATAAAATGAAGGACACCGTGGTCGTAAAGAACGGCCGCGCGTCCTGGAAGCTCAGGATCAACTACCCCGAATGGGGCCGGTACATGATACGCGTTTCAGATACTTCAGGCGGCAGGGCCGAACTGAATCACGCCGCTGGCTCGCTGTTCTATATCGACTGGCCGGGCTGGGCTGGCCGCGGCAAGGGCGAGGGCGGCGGTTCCGCGGTGATGCTCTCGATGAGCGCCGACAAGGAAAAATACGCCGTGGGCGAGAGCGTCCGCGTCAGCTTCCCTTCCAACAAGGAGGGCCGCGCCTTCGTGACTATAGAGCGTGCCGGCCGCGTGTTGAAAGAAGAGTGGATAGACGCGAAAGACGGCAACACCGTCTACGAGTTCAAGACGACGCCTGAGATGGCGCCCAACGTCTACGTGCATGCCAGCTTCATCCAGCCCCATCTTCAGACGCTGAACGATCTGCCTATACGGTTGTACGGCGTGGTGCCGGTGATGGTGGAGGATCCGGCCACGCGGCTGGTGCCCGTCATCTCCGCGCCGGCGGCGCTGGAGCCGATGAAGAAGGCTATAGTCACGGTGACAGAGAAGACCGGCAAGCCAATGACCTACACGCTCGCTGTAGTCGATGAGGGATTGCTCGGCATAACGCGCTACTCGACCCCCAATCCATGGAACGAGTTCTACAAAAAGGAAGCCAGCCTATTGTCCTCCTTTGATCTTTACAAGGATGTCGCCGGCGCCTATTCGGGCAAGCTCCAGACGCTGATAGCTATAGGCGGTTCCGAGTTCGGCGACTCAGGCGGTACCCGCAAGGTCAGCCGCTTTCCGCCGGTCGTACAATACCTGGGGCCGTTCCAGCTTGGCCGCGGCGCCAAGGCCAGCCATGAGATAGAGCTCGGGGCCTATGTGGGCGCGGTGCGCTTCATGGTGGTAGCGGGCACTCAGGATGGCGCGTACGGCAAGGCGGAGACCGAGGCGCCGGTGCGCTCCGAGCTAATGGCCTACCTGACCGCGCCGCGCGTGCTCGGCCCCGGCGAACGCCTGACCGTGCCGGTGTCGCTTCTCGGTTTCATGGGCAAGGACGCGCAGGCCACCGTGACAATGAAGGTCGAAGGCGATGCGACCATTATAGGCGTCGCGACGAAGACGGTGCTTTTCCCAACCGAGGGCGAACAGGAAACGTCGTTCCAGTTGAGCGTTGCCGACAAGGTTGGATCGGTACGGCTCTCTGTTGAAGCCACGGGGCCCGGCGGACGCGTGTCCAGGCAGAGCGTAGACATCCAGGTACGGTCAGCGGCGGTGCCAGTCACCACGGTCACTGAGAGCCTGCTCGCGGGCAGGGCTACGAGTGCCATAGACGCGCGCTTGCCCGGTATCGCAGGCTCCAACGAGGCCTGGCTCGAGCTTTCGCTCGTCCCGCCGATAGACCTGTCCGGCAGGCTCACGTATCTGATTGGCTATCCGCACGGTTGCGGCGAGCAGACGGTCAGCAAGGCCTACCCGCAGCTGTTCCTGGTAGACGCCATGACCCTGACACCGGAGCAGGCGGAGGCCGCGCGCGCCAACGTCGCCGCCGGCATCACCAAGATGGCTACATTCCAGACAACGCGCGGTGGCTTCGTGTTCTGGCCCGGTTCCTATGAGGAGAGTCCCTGGCTTTCAGCCTATGTGACGCATTTCCTGACTATGGCCAAGCGCCAGGGCTTCACCGTGTCAGACACCCTCTTTGATTCGGCATTGGCCTACCTGAAGGCTCAGAGTTCCGCCTGGAACGCGCAGGCCGACTTCGCCAAATCGGAGCAGGCCTATCGGCTCTATGTGCTGGCGCTGGCCGGCAAGCCCGACATCGCATCAATGAACCGCTTCATGGAGTACGGCCCGCACCCCGCGGCCGCGCTCTACCAGGTCGCGGCCGCCTACGCCCTGTCCGGGCTCCGCGACCGCGCCGGGGCTATACTGCGAGAGGCTCCGACTGAAATCAATCGATACGCCGGCATCGAGCGGGTGTACGGCTCGGAACTTCGCGACCGGGCCATAGTGCTGGACGCGTTTAACGTGCTCGGAGATTCGGCACGAGGATTGCCGCTTTTCAAGCGCATAGCCGAGGACCTGTCGTCTGAAAAAGGCTGGTCCACCCAGGATCTGAGCTTCGCGCTCATTGCGTCGCTGCCCTACATGAAGCAGGCGGCCAAGGGCTCGGCATCGGTACGCTACAGCTACGATGGCGGTTCGGGGACGGTGGCCTTGTCCAAGGCCATGGCTCGCGTTCCGCTCTCCGCGGGCGAGGGGCTTGTATCGGTAAACCTGGGCAATGACGGCGCTACGCCGGTGTATGCCCGCGTCGTCGCTACGGGGACCCCGAGGCCAGGCGATGAACCGTCACGATCGCAGGGACTCGTGCTGAGCGTCCGCTACCTGGATGCCTCGGAAGCCGTGATAGACCCCGCCAAGGCCCCGTTCGGCAGCGACCTGATAGCCGAAATTGCCGTGCGTAACACGAGCGGCGAGGAACTGTCAGACACGGCCCTGACATTCAGGACTCCGTCGGGCTGGGAGCTGGCCAATCTGCGGATAGGCCGCTCGGGGGACGATGACGATTCGGCCCCCTCGCTGTACGACTACCAGGATACCCGTGACGATAGGGTGATGACGTACTTTGGCCTCAAGCGCGGCGAGACGAAGCAATTCAGGTTCTATGTGAACAAGACCTACGAGGGAGATTTCTTCCTGCCGGCCATCACCGCGGAGGCGATGTACGCGCCTGAGATACTCGCCGTCATTCCAGGGCGCCGCCTGTCCGCGCCGCCGGCGCCGCTCAAGACCAACCCGAACAGCCGAGGTCTCCGGCCTTGATTCACTGGCGCTGGGCGCGCTGGGCCTCCAGGCTGACAGCGCGCCCGGTTGATTACCCGGCGGCCTTGAAGCTTGCCGGACGACCGATTCACGAGGCGTCGCGGCGCGCCGCGCTCGGAGTTCGAATTACCGCGGATTGGGCGCGGCGTCCCGAGGCGGCGCCGGCCCTGGCCGGCGTGGCGCTGTTCTCGTTTCTCCTGCTGACGCTGGAACCTGCGGTTGAGCTCAGGCCCGCGTTTTCCAGCGCCTTGTACGCGGAGTCGGGGCAACTGATAGGCGCCGCGGTGGCCGCGGACGGGCAATGGCGGCTGGCCTCGTCGGCTCCGGCCCAGGATCGTTACGTTACGGCCCTGGTGGAATATGAGGATCGGCGGTTTTACGGCCACGCGGGTTTCGATCCGGTGGCAATAATCAGGGCCGCGTTGTCAAACATAGAGGCGGGCAGGGTAGTCTCCGGCGGCTCGACTATCAGCATGCAGGCCGCGCGGCTTTCCCGGGCTCGCGGAAGGCGCGACTGGGCTGCCAAAATAGTCGAGTTGTGGCTGGCCGTGCGTCTGGAACTGACGCATACCAAGGCAGAAATCATTGAGCTGTACGCGGCCCGGGCGCCCTACGGCGGCAACGTCGTGGGGCTCGAGGCGGCCGGATTCAGGTGG
>CAZNCK010000135.1:4001-4477 GCA_964571545.1 uncultured Treponemataceae bacterium
CGGCCGGCCCGCCGGAGGCCTGACCTGGGCCGAGGCGGCTACGCTGGCCGTCTTACCCAACAGTCCTGGCCTCGTCCATCCGGCGCGCTCCCGCGACGAACTGGGTCGCAAGCGCGACGCCCTCCTGGCACGGCTCACGGCTACGGGATCGCTAACTGAAGACGAATACCGCTCGGCGCTGGCCGAACCCTTGCCGGCATCGCCCAAGGCGATGCCAAATCTCGCGCCTCAGCTTCTGGCCAAGGCAGGCCCCGACCGCACTGAAACCACCTTGGACTTTTCGCTGCAGAGGCAGGTCAACGAGGCCGTAGCGGGTCATGCCGCCAAACTGGCGCGTAACGGTATCAGGAATCTGGCCGCCGTGGTGCTCCGCGTAGATGACGGCTCGATAGCCGCCTATGTCGGAAACGTGCCGGCCGCCGCCTCAGGCCTCCGCAGTGCCTTCTGGGTGGACTGCGCCTCCTCCCCGCGCAGTT
>CAZNCK010000135.1:4487-9567 GCA_964571545.1 uncultured Treponemataceae bacterium
AGTTCCGGCAGCATACTCAAGCCCTTCCTGTACGCGGCCATGGTCGATACGGGAGAACTGTCACCCTCACGGTTGGTACCCGATATCCCCACGCGCGTCGGCTCGTACAGCCCGGAGAACAACCTCAAGAGCTACGCGGGCGCCGTCCGCGCGGACGAGGCTTTGGCCCGCTCTCTTAACGTGCCGTTCGTCAGGCTGCTTCGCGCTTATGGCGTGGAACGCTTCGCCTCGCTGCTCAAGAGGCTCGGCTTCTCTACACTGACCCGGGCTCCCGCCGATTACGGGCTGACTCTGATACTCGGCGGCGCCGAAACGACGCTCCTTGACGCCGCCGCCGCGTACGCCGCGCTCGCCCGCGTCGCAAAATCAGGCGCCGGCGCCCCGCCTTTTATCGGCGCCTCCTGGCGCAAGTCCGTGCCCGCGATCTCTAATCGCTACGACCCGCCGTTCTCCGCCGGCGCCGCCTGGCTGACCCTCGAGGCCCTTGTCAGCGTCGCGCGCCCCGGAGACGAGGCGTCCTGGCAGGAATACGCCAGCGCCCGCCGCGTGGCCTGGAAAACCGGCACCAGCTTCGGCTCCCGCGACGCGTGGGCCATAGGCGTCACCGCCGACTACGTCGTGGCCGTCTGGGCGGGCAACGCCGACGGGGAGGGGCGGCCGGAACTCAAGGGCACCGACGCGGCCGCGCCGCTGCTGTTCAACCTATTCCAGTCACTGCCGCGGTCGGCCTGGTTCGAGAAACCGCGGATTGAGCTACGTAACGAAACTGTCTGCGCCCGGTCCGGCTACACCGCAGGCCCCGACTGCGTTGAAACCAGCCGCGTGTTGGTGCCCGTCAGCGCCGTAACCGACGCAAGCTGCCCGTACTGCAGGCTGGTACACCTGAGCGAAGACGGAGCGTATCGCGTGCGCGCCGAGGCGGCGGGCGCCTTTGGTGTCCGGAGCGAGCGCCGCTTCGTACTGCCGCCTTCCATCGAATGGTATTACTCCAGGTCGACCATAGGCTACAGCCCTCTGCCTCCCTGGGCCCCCGGCATGGCCGGACCCGAGGCCGATGTCGTCGAATTCATAGCGCCGGAAGAAGGCGCGTCTATTTTTGTGCCGATAGAACTGGACGGCAGCCCCGGCATGGCCGTATTCCGGGCCGCGCACAGGGATTCCAGCGCGCGACTCTTCTGGCACCTGGACGGCGACTATATAGGCGAGACGCGCGGGGATCACCGCGTGCAAGCGCATCCGACGCCCGGTTCTCACGAGCTCGTCGTCATGGATCAGAACGGGTCGGGCGCCACGCGTCGTTTCAATGTGTATTCCAGGAATTGAACGGAGAAATCCCGCCTTGCGCCGCCTCCGGCTTTCAGGGTATAACCCGTTATGCAATCCAAACCCGACGAGCAAATTAATGAGGGTTTTTCAAAATGCGTCTGCATTTTGAAAAACCCTCCATTCTCACAAAAAAGCGCCTGAGATACGTTCGCTCCTAGGTCGAGCCCTGTACAGCCGCCAGTCGGCGAGGAGGCACCATGATTATTCCCGAGACTCTTTCTTACGACGACGTACTCTTGCTCCCCGGTTATTCAGAAATACTGCCCAAGGAAGCCTCCGTGCGCTCACGCCTCGCAGGCGACCTGTGGCTCAACGCGCCCATCCTGAGCGCCGCCATGGACACCGTCACCGAGGACAGACTGGCCATCGCGCTCGCCCTGCAGGGCGGCTCAGGCGTCATACACCGCAACCTCAGTCCCGAGGCCCAGGCCGCGCAGGTTGGCAACGTCAAGCGCTACCTCAACTGGATCATAGAATCTCCGGTTACCGTAGAGGAAGACCGCACCATACGCGACGTGCGAGCCCTCATGGAACGTCACCGCGTCACGGGCCTGCCCGTGCTCGGCCCGGGCGGCAAGCTGGTCGGCATCATCACCGCCCGCGACCTCCGCTTCAGGCGCGAAGACGAGGCCTTGGTCCGCGACGCCATGACGCGCGAACTTGTCGTCGAATCGGGCGAACCAACGCCAAAGAGCGCCCGCGACAAGTTCGACGAACACCGCATAGAGAAGCTCCCCGTAGTCGACTCCGAGGGCCGGCTACGCGGCCTCATCACCGTCAAGGACATGGAGAAGCACGACCTGTACCCGGACGCCGCCACCGACAAGTCTGGCAGACTCATAGTAGGCGCCGCGGTATCGCCCCAGGACTTCGAGATACGCGTGCCGCTCCTCTTGGAGGCCCGCTGCGACTTCGTCGTGCTTGACACCGCTCACGGCGATTCCAAAAGCGTCATAGACGCGGTCGCTGCCATCAAGCGTCGCTTCGGCATATTGGTCGTGGGCGGCAATGTCGCCACCGCTGAGGGCACCAGGCGCCTCATCGACGCCGGAGCGGACGCGGTCAAGGTGGGCATAGGCCCGGGGTCCATCTGCACCACCCGCATCGTCGCCGGCATAGGCGTGCCGCAGTTCACCGCTGTCCTCGATTGCGCCGAGGAGGCCGACAAGTCAGGCATCCCGGTCATAGCGGACGGCGGCATCAAGTTCTCAGGCGACATCGCCAAGGCCATAGGCGCGGGCGCCTCCACCGTCATGATAGGCAACCTGTTCGCGGGCCTCAAGGAAGCGCCCGGCGCCGAAATCATATACGACGGCAGGATATACAAGGAATACCGGGGCATGGGCTCCATGGGCGCCATACGCTCGGGCTCCGGCGATCGCTACCAGATAAGCAAGGACGAGACGCCCGTGCCGGAGGGCATAGAAGGCCGCGTGCCGTACAAGGGAGAACTGCGTGACTACCTCCACCAACTGGTAGCGGGGTTACGTAAGGGCATGGGCTACACCGGCTGCGCCAATCTCGAAGTGCTCAGGAAATACAGAAAATTCGTAAGGATAAGTTCGGCGGGGCTCCGCGAGAGCCACGCGCACGATGTATCGATAACCCAGGAAGCTCCCAACTATTCGCGTTTATAACGCATCGACTGCAAGGTAAGGAGAACGGCATGAATGTAGCGGTGATTGGAGCCCAGTGGGGCGACGAAGGCAAAGGCAAGATCGTAGACTACCTGGCGACCGACGCGCAGATCATCGTCCGCTTCTCGGGCGGCGCCAACGCGGGGCACACCATAGTCAGGGCCGACGAGCAGTTCGCTCTGCATCTCGTCCCCTCGGGCGTACTCTATCCTGATAAGCGCGTCATCCTGGGCACGGGCATGGTCATAGACCCCGAGGCCCTGTTCACGGAACTCGGCATGCTCGCCGACCGCGGCATAGATTGGGAAGGCCGCGTGTTCATCTCCGACCGCGCCCACATCGTGTTGCCCAGCTACCGCGCCCTGGACAAGGCCATGGAGGCCGCACGCAAGCGCCCCATAGGCACCACCGGCCGCGGCATAGGCGTAGCGTATTCAATGAAGTCGTCCCGCGACGGCGTCAGGCTTGCCGACCTCTTCGATGATGAACGCCTCGAGAACCTCGAGGCGGACGATATACAATTCATAAAAAACTGGCGAGACAAGCTGGCGCCGCTCTCCGTAGACCTTACCAATTTTTTAGCCGGCCACCGCAACACGTATTGCCTGTTCGAAGGCGCGCAGGGAGCCCTCCTGGACCTAGACGCGGGCACCTATCCCTATGTTTCCTCGGGCATGTCCGGAGCGGGCGGCGCCGCCACCCAAGGAGGCATAGGCCCCAGGCGCCTCCACAAGGTACTCGGCGTCTTTAAGGCCTATTCCACCCGCGTGGGCAACGGCCCGTTCCCCACCGAGTTTGACAACGACAGCCAATCAGGCCTCTGCCAGTTCATCCGCGACACCGGCCGCGAGTACGGCGTGACCACCGGTCGCCCGCGCCGCTGCGGCTACCTGGACCTGGTCGCCCTGCGCTACGCCTGCCTGGCCAACTCCATAGATTCCCTCGTCCTCACGCACCTGGACGTCTACGACACGCTGGATACCTTCGAGGCCTGCGTGGCCTACAAGATACGCGGCAAGATAGTGGAGCACTTTCCCGCGTCTGTCCGCGATCTCCAGGACGCCCAGCCCGTGCTCCGCACCTTCCGCGGCTGGAAGACATCGCTCAAGGACGTACGCGAGTACGACGAGCTACCGCGCGAGGCCCGCGACTACGTGTCGTTCATAGAAGAATACACCGAGACAGCCATAGACATCGTTTCCGTCGGCTACGACCGCCGCGACACCATAGTCAGGAAGAGCCCGTGGACCAGGTCCTAATACTGGATTACGGTAGCCAGTATACCCAGCTGATCGCGCGACGCGTGCGGGAGCTGGGCGTCTACACCGACATAGCGCCCGGCGACGCGCCGCTTACGGCCGCGCGCCTGGCGGGCGTCAAGGGCATAATCATGGCCGGTTCCCCTTCCAGCGTCTATGACGATGGCGCGCCGGTGCCCGACCAGGCCGTCTACAGCCTCGGCATCCCGGTGCTGGGCATATGCTACGGCGCACAGCGCATGACGCACGACCACGGCGGAAAAGTGGCCACGCTGGCGGACCGCGAGTACGGCCGCCGCCCCGTCGTCGTTACCGCCTGTGACCCGCTGTTCGCAGGCGTGCCGCCCGAGTTCCAGAGCTGGATGAGCCACGGCGATTCCATAGAGAAACTGGCCCCCGGCTTCATAGCCGTTGCGGCCACCGACAACGGCATAGCGGCGGCCATAGTCCACGAGAGCCTTCCTCTGCGAGGCGTGCAGTTCCATCCCGAAGTGACGCACTGCGAGCACGGCCAGAAGATCCTGTCCAACTTCGTGTTCGGCATCTGCGCCTGCCAGAAATCCTGGAGCATGGAACGCTACATCGATGAAGAACGAGCGGCCCTCCAGGCACGCGTCGGAGCCTCTCCGGTATTGCTCCTCATCTCCGGCGGCGTCGACTCCACGGTCGCCGCGGCCCTGCTCCTCAAGACCCTCGGCCCCGAGCGAGTGCACCTCCTCTACATAGATACCGGCCTCATGCGCAAGGACGAGAGCGTCGAGGTGATGCGCACGCTCAACGCCCTGGGCGCCATGCACGTGCGTCGCGCCGACGCCGAGGCCGATTTCCTCTCGGCGCTCGCGGGCGTCTCGGATCCCG
>CAZNCK010000136.1:0-9524 GCA_964571545.1 uncultured Treponemataceae bacterium
GCAGAATTCCGGCAGCGCCCTGGTGCTCAAGGCTATCGGCCGCATCGAGGAAGTCACCGCCCGCGTGCGCGACGGAGCGGGCGTCATGCTTTCCGGTAGCCGGGAGATACTAGATGAGATGGCCCGGCTTTCACGCGTGACCCAAGAGATCACGGACGGTATGCGCGAAATGGCCATAGGAACCAAAGAGATAGATATCGCCGTCAACGACGTCAACGAAATCGGTATAGAGAACCGCGAGAGCATCTCGCGCCTCTCCTCGGAGGTCGGCCGGTTTACCGTGTAGCTAGCCGCTTGCCGATATTTCTACCACTATTCCCTGTCATGCTCTATACTCGCGCATCCACCGCGCTAGGGCCCTGCCGGCCCGCGGAAAGAAGGGGCTCATGCACAGGGAATATCTGATGGAGAACGAGGAGGAGATCCGGCGTCTCGAAATGAAGACCGAGGCCTCCGTCGTCGAGGCCTTCGCGACGCGCGCCGGACTCAAGTCAGGCATGAGGGTGGTGGACATAGCCTGCGGCGCCGGTGTCACCACATCGATCCTGGGCCGGCTCGTAGGTGATTCAGGGGCGGCCGTCGGGCTGGATTCCTCACGGGAACGCATCGAGTACGCGCGGGAGCGCTATGGCGATTCACGGACGAGCTTCGCTATCCGCGATTTTCTTCAGCCCATCGACGATCTGGGGAGTTTTGACTTTGCCTGGGTACGATTTGCCCTTGAATATTACCGCGCTGAAAGCTTCGAGATCGTGCGCGCAGTCTCCGGGCTCCTCTCCAAGGGGGGCATACTCTGCCTGGTGGACCTCGACCACAATTGCCTCAACCACTGGGGCATGAGCCCGCGGCTCGACGCCGCCCTCTCTTCGGTCATGCGTTATATGGAGGAGCACGCTAATTTTGATCCCTACGCGGGACGCAAACTCTACTCTCATCTCTACAGGCAGGGCTATGCCGACATCGAGGTGGAGGTCGGCGCGCACCATCTGATCTACGGTGAACTACGTTCTGTAGACGAGTACAACTGGACCAGGAAGATCGAAGTGCTCTCCGGAAAACTTGACGCCGAGTTGCCGGGTTACACGAGCGCCGAGGAATTCCTCGCCGATTTCAGATCGTTCTTCAGCGATCCCGGTCGCTTTACCTATACGCCTGTTATCGCCGCCTGGGGGCGCAAGTAATCACGACTGCGCGGCCGCTGGCGACATGAGTTCTATAGTCGGTACCGTTATCTTACCTTCATGCAAGGCCGAGACCAGCGCCTCGATGACCGTTTGGTCCATGTGGTGACCACTCTCTGCCATGAGCGTCTTGACGGCTTCGTCTATCGACAAGGGCTCGTGGTAGTGTCGCTTAGCGGTTATTGCCTCGAAGAAATCGGCTACGGCGATGATTCTTGCGCCCAGGGGTATTTCCTTGCCCTTGAGCCCCTGCGGATAGCCTGTACCGTCTAGCCGTTCGTGGTGAGACCCCGCTATGAAGGGAACCTGGCGGTACATGCCTGAAAAGCTTATCTCCTCAAGGATTTTCCTGGTTTTAACGACATGGGTCTTTATCTCCTCCCGCTCTTCGATGGACAGGGGACCGCTTTTCTTGAGTATTGAATCTTGGATGCCTATCTTGCCGTAATCATGGAGCTGGGAGGCTACGCGGATGACTTCCTTGAGGTCGTTCGGGATGCCCATTTGAGCGCAGATAGCCATAGAGTACTCCGTCACGCGCTCCGAATGGCCAGCGGTCAGGTTATCCCGGGCGTCTATGCTAGCCGCGAGCGTACGGAGTATGGAGCGGAACTGGAGTTCCCGTTCCTCGGTCATGAGCGCGTTGTGGACGCTGATGCCGATCTCGGGGGCTATGCCCATGAGGAGGTTGATATCGCTCTCCACCAGGGGCCGCTTGCTCGTGACATTGTCCACCGCCAAAATGCCGATGCAGGCGTCTTCATACAGGATGGGACAGCAGATGAATGATTTTGAACCGATCTTCTTGAGGAATTTCAGGCTGTGCTTGGAGAGATTGTTTTCTATATCGCTGACGTCATTGACGAGGAAGCTTCTTCTCTCGCGGTGGCAGCGCACGAAGACGCCTTGAGAATCGGGTCTGTCTAGATGGAAGACTGCCTGGCGCATCTCCTTGACCATGGCCCGGCCGTAGCCGTAACCCGAGCGGAATTCAAGATTCTTGCCGTCATCGCCGACCAGCAGGATGAGTCCGCGGTCGTATTCGAGGCGCTTTCGTAGCAGTTCCATGACCTGGGCCAACAGGGCGTCGGTCTGGTTGTACTTGCTGATGATGTGGCCCATCTCGTTGATCATAAGGGCGTTGGTATAGTTGCGGTTTGCGTTACGGAGGAATTCTTCGGATGTGGAGCGCAGGTTTTCTATGGCCGAACTCAGTTCACGCTTTTCCAGCCGCTCGCAGATCAGCGACAGTATGAGTATCACCATGATAGAACCGCCCGCGAGCAAGGGTACGAGCCAAGGCGACAGTCCCGCGGCTCCGGTGGTGCCGAGTATCGCGGCTCCGCTTGCTATGAGGCGGATGCGCTTCCAGAGTTCGACCCCTGATTCGCGCCACGAGATGGCGTAGGTACAGGCTTTGCCGCCCTTGAAGATGCATTCATCATGCACGATGCGCGGCATGCGGTAATCAAAACCCGCGACTATGGCTTCGAAGTAGCCTATCCGGTTCTCGCATTGGTAGGGCTTCTCAGCGACTCCATCCAGAGGGACTACCGTCAGTTCTATCTCTGTTCTGCTTATCCTGCGAGAAGTATAGCTCGTCGAGCGCGTCAGGTTGCCGGCTATCGTGCCTATGGTCTCGAAGACTTTAGCCGGCCCCGCGAGGCCGAGCACGTAGCGCGTCAGGAGGCCAAGGCCTTCGGGCGAGGCGCTGTAGCGGCCCGCTTCGCGCGCTATGGAAGAATTGTGCGTCGCTCTGACGAGGGTCTCGTGGAAGCTGTCTACCTGCTCTTGCGTAAACCAGTGACCCTCGTCCTCTACCTGATAGGGCTCCATGCCCGCGCGTGCAAGGAGATCCGCGATATTGACGTGGCCATAGCGGCTTCTTACGAGTTTGAGGAACGACGTGATTATCGCGCTACTGTACAGGGGCGGCGATTCACTCATCGCCGCGAAGCCTGTCGTTCCCGTCGCGGCACGTCTTCTTGAAGGTCGCGCGGATCGAGCCGAAATATCCGTCCGAGCGGTCAGTGTCCAGAACCCACAGGGTGTATTTTTTTTCAGCGGGCAGGGCGTTGTTTTCAGCAAAGTCCGTGGGATAGACGAGGACGGGAAGGTCCTCAGCCTTGTAATGACGCAGCAGCGTCCGCAATCCCGCCATGAGCGCGGCGGGACTCGTTTCCTTCTCGTCTACGACGAAGGCGTGCACGCAATTGGTCAGGTTAGAAAGGTTCAGCCCTAGCTCCGAGAGCGTAAGCGACAGCACCGCTTTAAGCTTGCCTTCTTGCCGCAGGCTGAAGATGTGGCGTTCCCTCTTGAAACCCTGCCGAACATATTCAGCGTCAATATCTATGTCGCGGCTGGCGTTCGGTACGAGGTCTAGCGCATCCAGCGCGAGGCCGCCCGAGCGGCCCTCGTAGAACCGTCCGAGTTCGGCCAGGTCCTCGTCGCCCGCGGGAAAGAGCTGGAATGACGGCTCGCCTTCCGCTCCGCCTTCCTCGGGCAGGTGGATGTAGGCGAAAACATCGAGGGACGAGCCCTTGGGATCGGCTATGTCCCGGGCGACCCCGCTGAAGATCCTGCACGGAAACCGGTTTTCCTCGCGGAAATAGCACATGAGGTAATCCATGTGAGCCGAGGGCTGGCGGTGCACGGCGTTGGTGTAGCGGCCTACTTGATCGAGCACCTCGACGCCGGCCATCCCGTAGCCGTCGCGCGAGGCGGCATGGTGATGGATAATCCAGGCGTTTGAGTAGAAATGAACCATGGACATGTGGCCGAAAATGCGGCCCTTGTCCTCATAGATGAAATGTCGGGCTATGGAAGGGCTACCCAGATAGAGTTTTTCGTAGGTGCTTTTGAATTCGGCCTTGCGCGCTTCGATTGAAAGGTACTTGGCGGGGTAGATGAAACCGGTTTCAAAGAAGAAGCGCCAGAGTTCTTCCATGTCCAGGCTGCCGCAGACGCGCAACCTGTCGTTAGAGGCATTGTGCAGGAAGGCTGAGAGCCTCGCTTGATCCTGCGTTTCCATGTCGAGGATGACGATGCCGCAGCGCACGGTGCTTGACTTGTCGTCGGTATGCGTCATGTTTCGGTAGAGCACTTGAGCCCGGCACCGCATGACAGACTGGTTGGCTATCTCTATGGAGAGTTCGGGGATTATCATGCCCGGAAGGAGCACCGAGCGTTCGAAGAATTCCTCGACGCATATTCCGGTGCCGGAAATGTCCTTGACCTGGAGATACACCCTTTTGCCCGTGAAGGGATGCACGAAATAAGCGGCCGGTGCAGGAGCCAGAACCTGCCTCGCGTTGCGGAATTCCTGAGGACGATACCGACGCATATTGTTGAAGTTCGGAACGAGGACCAGACCTCGCTTGGCGCTGGCCTTGTCCGAGCGCGCGGCGAGGCACTCCCCCGAGTACAGTAGCTCGCCATCGCGTGACAGCATTACTATGATTGGATCAGCCGCGTTGATCCAACGGCGGGAAGCGGAAAGGCCCGCATCGAATTCGACCCTGAAGGACAGCGCGTTAAAGTCCGCCAACCTTCCATCGAAGCTGATCCCGGCCTGGACTAGCCTAGCCTGGATGCCCTCGCACTCGTGGCGATCTATTTTTCTGACGCTTTTCTCGTATCCCGAGTCGGATATCCTGAATCTGACGCTTTCCGCGTCCAGTTTGATCACTTCGACTCTGGCTGTAACGTGGCTATGTCCGTCGCTGACCAGTATACCGTCGCAGACGTAGCCTTTGAGCCTGTCCGGCGAGATGCCCGGCGGCATCCATCGGCAGTCAAGCATCTCGTCGCGGCAGGGGAGCGGAAAGGCCTGGCAGGAGAGGATGTCGCCGCGCTCCATGTGTCTGAACGTGGCGAAGATGGTTCCTTCGCTAAAATTGATGAAGTTCAGGCGGTTCATGAGCTCGCTGCGCTTCATCCGCTTTCCCGATTCAGGGGCGGGATCGGGAGCTCGCTCGATGCAGTCAGACGCCGGTTCGATCCGGCTGGTGGTCCCGATTTCTTCCCTCATGCTACATATCTCGGCAGAAAACCTCGTGACGGATATACTCTGTATTGCGCTGGATAGGCGTTCAAGTCCAGACGATTCCAGCCCGCTTGCCCAGGAGTACAACGATGTCCGTGAACCTCAACCTGTGCCGCATTTCCGAATCCGGCCGCGACATAGCGCTGGACCTCTCCATGGCCAGCCGCCACGGCCTCGTGACCGGCGCGACGGGTACCGGCAAGACCGTGACCCTGCAGGCGTTGGCTGAGGGTTTCTCCCGCGCCGGCGTGCCGGTGTTGTGCTGCGACGTCAAGGGCGACCTGTCCGGCATCGCGGCCGCGGGCGGGGCTAATCCCAAAATCGGCGCCGCGTTCGGCAAACTTGGCCTGCCCGAGCCCGCCTGGGCCGCCAATCCCGCTGCCTTCTGGGACGTTTCCGGCTCACGGGGGCATCCGTTGCGCGCGACTGTCTCCGACCTAGGGCCGCTGCTCCTAGGCCGGCTCCTGGGGCTCAAGGACGTGCAGGCCGATACGCTGCGCCTGCTGTTCAGGATAGCCGACGAGCGGGACCTGCCGGTGCTCGACCTGGCTGACCTGCGGGCCCTGGTCGAATGGGCCACGACCAACGCGAGCGCGCTCAAGGCGGAGTACGGGCTGATGTCCAGTTCCAGCCTCGGGGCCATCCAGCGTTCAATCCTGGTGCTCGAAGACACCGGCGCAGGTCGTTTCTTCGGTGAGCCAGCTCTGGAAATCGATGACCTGATCCGTGTCGGTACCGATGGCCGCGGTGTCGTCAATGTGCTGGCCTCCGAGGACCTGATGGCGGAGCCGACCCTGTATGCCACCGTCCTCCTGCACCTTTTAGGCGAGCTGTTCGAGGAGTTGCCCGAGGCGGGCGATCTTGCCAAACCAAAATTGATACTGCTCTTGGACGAGGCTCATCTGTTGTTCGACGACGCGCCTGAGGCCCTGGTGGACGCGGTGGAACGGACCGCGAGGCTCGTGCGCTCCAAGGGCGTTGGGCTGTGGTTGGTAACGCAGAGCCCTCTGGATGTACCTGAGTCGGTGCTGGGACAGCTTGGAAACCGCATACACCACGCGTTACGCGCCTACACGCCCAGGGACAAGAAGGCCGTCGATTCCGTCGCCAATACGCTCAGGCCCAACCCCAGGGTCGACGCGGCGGCGGCGCTGACCGAGTTGGGCGTCGGGGAGGCGCTGGTGTCGTTCCTGGACGCCGAGGGCCGACCGACGCCGGTGGAGCGCGTGCGGGTGGTGCCGCCCGCCTCGCGCATCGGCGCCCTGCTGCCCGCGGAGCGCTCCGCCCTCGTAGCAGCTTCTCCGCTAGGCGTCCGCTACGCGAAACTTATAGACCGCGAATCCGCGTATGAGATACTCAAGGGAAAGATGAATGGCGCGTCTCGGCCAGCGGAAGGAGTCCGCGCGGGCTCAAGCGCGAGAGAGCCCAGTATCGAGGAGATAGAGGCGGAGCTGCGCGGGATTCCGTTGCCGGGCCGCGCGGAAAACGAGGAGCCGCATTTTGCGGGCGAACCCGCGCCGCGAATAGCCGCGGGGCAGACTACACGGGCGCCGGAGAGCCGGGCGGTGGCAAACCGGGCCGGAGCAGCGAGCCGGCCAGCCGTCAGGCGATCGCCCGCGCAAGCGACCGAGACGGTTGGCGGCTTCGCGGCGGAGCTGGCGCGCGTGGCGCTTTCAGCCGCGGGCAGGGAACTGGGTCGGCAGGCGGTCCGCGGCATCCTGGGCACGAGGCGGCGCGGGCGCTAGGGGCGCTTTACCAGCATCATCTCGTAGTACTGCTTGCCGTCAGCGTCGGGCTCGCCGCGGTCTATGCCATGGATGTCGCCCGCGTAGCCGGGGAAACGGTGCTCGAAGTCCTGCCTGGCCAGGAGGTACTGGACTATGGGCAGCGATTTCTCGTTGAGTTCCTCGCCGCCCATCATGATGGGGATGCCCGGCGGGTAGGGCACGACCATGACGGCCGTGGTTCGCGGATTGCGGACCGGGTCTAATGCGTCCAGGCGTACGAATTCCACGTTTTTCTTGACTATGGCGCGATAGGCGTCCGCGGGTATGAGCGTGCGGTCGGGTATGATGCGGGACGAGCGTACCATGGCCTCGAGGAGGCCGCGCGCGCGAATATACTCGTGCATCTCCTGGCAGTGGTCCCGCAGGCCCTGCTTGCGGTAGCGCGCGGGGTGTGCATCCACGAGCTGCGGAAACACGTTCTCTAACGGGGCGTTGGCCTTGTACAGCTCCCTGAACCTGAACAGCTCCGCCAGCAGGGTGCCCTGCTTGCCCTTGGTAGTCCCGAGGGAGTTGAGAAGCAGCCACGAATAGTAGTCGGTCTTCTCGCAGACTATGCCCTTGTCGCCCAGGTAGCGGGTGACTATGGCCGCCGGCACGCCCGTTTTCGACCAGGCGCCGTGAACGTCTACGCCGGGGCAGAGGAAGGTGAGCTTTATGGGGTCCAGCATCGTGTACACCGCCGACAGTTCCGCGGCCCTGAAGCCGTGCCACGCGGCGCCTGGCTGTAGCACCCAGTTTGACTGGTCGTCTATCAGTTCCTTCGTCGATTTTGTGGAAACGCAGTCAGGCTGCCAGATGCCGAAGAACCAGTCTCCCTCGCCGGTTTCCTCGTTCTTGATGTGGGCGATCTTGCGCCGCAGCTCTATGGCCTCTTCCATGATATCGGCGTGGGCAGTGGTGCCGTTGTCATGCATCATCTTGGTGGCCACCTCCAGCGAGGCCACCATGGCGTACTGCGGCGATGTGGAGCCGTGCATCATGTACGACTCGTTGAAGGCGTCGTGGAAATCGTCTTGCAAGGCCTCTGATTCGTGGATGTCCCTGGGGAACTTGAGGTGGATCATCGAGGCCTGCGACAGGGCGGTCAGGAGTTTGTGGGTTGAGTGCGAACAGAATATCAGCTTCTCCCGCGCGGCCAGCGACATGCCGAAATGGTGCTTGTATATGGGATGGAAGGCGGCGTAGGCGTACCAGGCCTCGTCGAAATGGAGTATGCCCGCGCCTTGCAGCTGCTGTTCGGCATAGCGCGCGTCGTAGCAGATGCCGTCATAGGTGGAGTTTGTCAGGGCGGACATGACGTACCGCTTTGACTGGTCAACGGTGCTGAAATCAACCGGGCCGATGATGCCCATGGCGTTTCGGACGGGCACCATGTAGTCGGGTATTGCCTGAGTGATGATCATCGCGTGGCTCAGGGATTTGTGGCAGTTGCGGTCCAGGAGGCAAGCGTCGCCGGGCGAGACCTGGCTGCGCCAGATGATCTGGTTACCGGTGGAGGTGCCGTTGAGCACATAGTAAGTCTTGTCGGCGCCGAATACCTTGGCCGAGAAGCGCTCGGCGTCGCCTGAGACGCCGGAGTGGTCCAGCAGCGAGCCCAGTTCCGGCACCGATATGGACAGGTCGGCGCGGAGCATGTTTTCGCCGAAGAACTTGTGGAAGGCGGTGCCTGACGGGCTTTTGAGGAAGCCCTGGCCGCCCATGTGGCCGGGGGTGTGCCAGGCGAAGTTGTATTCGCTGACATACTCCACGAGATTGCCGAAGAAGGCCGGCAACACCGTTTTAGCGTAATCGGACACGCTGCGCTCGATGCGGCCCGCGTTGAACCGCGGCGTGTCGGTGAGCTTCCAGATGACGCCGTGTATCTTCTCCAATACGGTGTTGGGTATGCTCTCTATGGACGCGCGGTCTGACAGTATGAGTATGGGGAGGCTTGAGTTGCGGCTGCGTATGTAGTCTACGAAACGAGCGCCGGAGTTGCCGTCACGGAGGTCCTCGTTCTTGCGGTGCACGCGGCCGAAGTCGGTGTTTTCCCAGTCTACGACTATGGTGCCCAGATCCTCGTGCGAGTATATGATATCGTGCGCGTCGCCGTAGGCCGAACAGAACATGGCCGTGCAACCGTTCTCTTCCGTCAGCGTTTTTACGATGTCTCGGAGCCACGCGCCTTCGTCGGTCTGCTTCTGCAGCTGGTCGGACACGAACAGGACAGGCCAGGATTGTTTGCCCAGGGTTTTCATCGTTGTACCTCTATGCACGTACAGTATGCGGCCGGAAGAAGGGCGTCAAGGTGAAGTTCTCACGGCTCGTGAGTCGATTTGTCCTTGTTACAGGAACGAATTTGGTTCATTGTTCTTGACGCGGGAACAGCTGATGACCTTGAGCGTCACATGGAGGTTTTCAATGAAACAAGTACTGCTGCGTATGGCTGAATACAACGCCAAGGCCATGGAGGCCATGCTCGAACTGCTGGACAAGGCGCCGGCCGATGTTCGCGGCAAGGATGTGGGCGTG
>CAZNCK010000137.1:0-9494 GCA_964571545.1 uncultured Treponemataceae bacterium
AGGCCTTGGACGCCGTAGCAGATCGATAAAGCTAAGGCCGCGTTCAACGCGACCGCCGAAAGCGCAAAAGATGGAAAGAACCTGTTGAGGAGCAGACCTGACCACGCGGCGAGCAGAGCCCATACGAAAGGGGCTGGGACTCGATAGGCGGAAAGGGCCGGCGGCAAGGACGGTTGGTCTTTTTCCGGGACCGACGCTGGAACGTCGGCCTTGAACCGGAGAGAACTACCGAAGCGCGTGCCGCTCCATGCGCTAAAAAACAGGAAAACGAATAGTATCGCGCCATAACTGGAGGCTACGCCGGTTTGCAACGCATCCCACAGGGTCTGGGCATCCAAGGAGCCGGCTCCTATCGCCGAACCGGCCTTCTCGAAGGCATCAAGGAACAGAGCCCGTACTGCCGGATCCTTGAGGGCCGCGAAAATCGCCGGCAAGCTGATGGCCGAGGCTACCGCGGAACCGATCAGTGCCCTGGAGGGGAATGAAAGCCTGTTGAACCGGGGCAAGGCCATGCAGACCAGCGCCAGGATCATCGCAGAGGGCGTAGAGAGACTCAATGCCATCATGCCGGCACTCGCGCCGCCCGAACTTGCCAACGTTATCGTCTGCCAGAGCACAATAATGATAGCCGAGGAAAAGGCGCTGGCGATCATCGCCTTGTAGCCTTTCCTAGCTCCCGCGAATTGCAGGGGTACGAGGAACAGGGGCATGAAGGCCACCGTACTGTACAGCACGGCGGACAACGCACCCCATAAAGCGGGGGCTGAATATCGCTTTATGCGAACCTCGCCGAACACCAACGCTACTGCTTTACTTGGTCACGTACGGGATGTACGCCAGAGCCCGGGCGCGCTTTATAGCGACCGCGAGGGTTCTCTGGTGCTTGGCGCAGGAGCCGGTGATCCTGCGGGGCAGGATCTTGCCGCGCTCGGTTATGAAACGCTTGAGCGTCTCGGGATCCTTGTAATCGATCTTGAGCTTCTGCGCGCAGAACTTGCAGACCTTCTTGCGGAAGAAGCCTTTGCGGCCGCCGCGGCCACCGCGATCGTCACCTTCACGGCGCGGTTCGTCATTGCGTGAACCGCGATCGTCTCTACCTTGCATATCGGACATGGATAGTCTCCTTGGATTGCTGCCCGTTCATGATCAGAACGGTATGTCGTCCGAGAAATCATCGGACGCGGGAGCCTGGGCCGCTGGCCCTTGCTGTCGGCCGCTTTCACGGCTCTGATAGTCACGGGACCCGCCCTGAGCGCCTTGCGGATTCTGGGGGCCTTCCGCTCCCTGCGAACCGCCGTACGGCTGTCCTCCGGGGGTATTGGACCCGAGGAGTTGCACGGTGTTCGCGCTGATAATAACCTTCATTCGGGACTGGCCGTCCTGCTCCCAGCGATCCTGACGCATAGTGCCTTCAACGGCTACCAGTTTGCCTTTAACAAGGTACTGGTTTACCGATTCGCCTTGCTTTCCCCAAAGATCGACATCCCAGAAACTGGCTTCGTCGACCCACTGGTCGCCCTTTTTCTTCCGGGAGCTTGTAGCTACGGAAAAATGGCAGATGGCCTGTCCGGAGTTGGTGTACTTGAGTTCCGCGTCGCGGGTAAGTCTGCCTACAAGGACTGCTACGCTGAGATCGGCCATAACGCCCCTCCCGTCAGTCTTCGGCCCGGATAAAAAGGTACTTCATGATATTCGGTTCGAGCTTGAGAACTTTTTCAACGGCGACAAGCTTGTCCGGCATCATTCTGTACACGAACAGCACATAGCGTCCGCGCATTTTACCGTTTATCTCATAGGCGAGCTGTCGTTCTCCGAGCTCGTCTTCTTTTACCATTTCTCCGCCCTGTAGCTTGAGCGTGGCCGAAACGGCTTCCTTTGCCTGACGGTAGAGTTCTTCTTCCGTCGGAAAGATTACTGTTAATTCGTAGGGTCGCATCGATCCTCCCTGTGGTCTTTTGATCCGTCCAAACGGATGGATAAGGAGTCGCGGGTCCTTTGACGGGCTCGCAAATCGCGTCATTGTATCGTAGAATGATGCGTGGCATCAAGGCTATTGCGAAGAAAGCGGCGGCCGCTTTACCGAAAAGCCCTAGCAAGCTACAATAGCCGCATGCCGCACGTGATACATTATGAAGACGATTTTTTCATCGTAGACGGACTGGTCCGCGTCATCTGTGACGCCGCGAGGCTTGAACCCGACCCGGACATCATCGGGGATACGGTCATCGCCGCCGCAAGGCTCGCCGATCTGACTCTCAGGCGGGTCAAGGATCTCGTGCTACAGAACGAGCATCTCGTGGATCGTCCCGAGTGCCTGCGGTTATTGTCACGCACGACGAGATCGTTTGCCGACGCGCTGGCCGAGCTGATGCGACCAGGCTCGCCGCTGGCCCAGAACTGCGCCAGTTCATCCGACGAGCTGGAACGCATTGCGGCGGCGCATCGGGCGGCGGCGGCTGAGCTCCGTGACGTATTGCGCCAATCGACAACCGACGATAGTTCTTCAGAAGACCATGTCTCTGGCGATGAACTCTCCGAGTTATTGCGGATTTAGGAAATCAGAACAGGTAGCGCTCCATCTCGGCCAGGCCTCCAAGGGTGAGATCCGGGTCGATTTCATCAAAGACGCTAGTCAGATTAGACAAGACCCGGCACAATCCGCCGGTGGCTATGACCTTGGCGCCCCCTAGTTCCTTCTTAATGCGTTCAACCAGATATTCGACGAGGCCTGTATAACCCAGAACTACGCCGGCCTGTATCGCCTCCACGGTATTTCGGCCCATGGCCGACGCGGGCGCCTCGAGGGGCACCGAGGGTAACTGAGCCGTAGCCTTGGACAGACTGCCCGCCGCGGTTCCGAGGCCCGGTGCTATCGATACGCCGATTATAGCCCCCGCGGAATTAACCGCCGTGAAGGTCAGCGCCGTGCCGAAATCGACCACAAGGCAGGCTCCATTGAAACGGGTCCACGCCGCGACGGCATTCGCGACCAGGTCCGAGCCAATTTCGTGGGCTGCGACAACGGTCACCGGTAGGCGTTCGTAGACCGCGGGGCCGAGCAACACTGGTTCGACACCGAAGAGGTGTCTGGCCATTTTCTCCATCGCCGCGGTTAGCTGGGGAACGACAGAACTGATGATGACCCGGTTTATTGAACCTACGTCCAACCCCCTGTCCTGCAGTATGGCTTTGACGACGACTCCGTATTCGTCCTCGGTTTTGCCAGGGACGGTACGTATGCGAAGGGTTTCTACGAGGCGGCCGGAGCTGTAGACCCCGCCGACGATGTTGGTATTGCCGGCATCGATGACGAATAACATGCCGCAATAATCACCGGCCCCGCTTGCGCTGTCAAGGATACTTGCGAAAAGTGTCGCAAGCAGGCCATAATCCATAAAATCACAGGAGAGACCAGCATGGCCGACATCATACAGCCTCGTGTCCTCAAGGGCTTTCGCGATTTCCTGCCGCAGGCCGAGATGGAACGCGCTACCCTTATTGAGGCACTTACAGCGACCTTCAGGAGCTTCGGCTTCGTGCCCATCGATACTCCCGCGCTCGAATATGCCGAGATACTGCTGGGCAAGGCCGGCGGCGAGACAGAAAAACAGGTATATCGCTTTAACGACAAAGGCGGCCGGGACGTAGCGCTCCGCTTCGACCTGACCGTGCCGCTGGCGCGTTTCATGGCCGAGCATGTGGGCGAGCTGTACCTACCCTTCAAGCGCTACCATCTGGCCAAGGTGTGGCGCGGCGAGAACACCCAGCGCGGCCGTTACCGCGAGTTCATGCAGTGCGACTTCGACATCGTGGGAGCGGATACCGCCTCCGCGGATTTTGATATACTCGCTACCATCGCGGCCGCGATGAAGGCTCTCGGCGTACCAAGCGCCTCCATCAATGTCAACCACCGCGGAGTGTTCAACCGTTTTCTTGCTAAGGCTGGCATAGCCGACAAGTCGGTGGAAGCGTTACGCATAGTCGACAAGCTCTCTAAGATAGGCGCCGACGAAACAAGGCGACAGCTGGCCGAGCTGGCCGGCGAAAACGCTGCCGATGAGGTGCTCGAATTCATCCGCGGCGGAGAAAGTTTTGCGGCTACCCTTGAGCGGATGACGACGATAGCCGGCGGACCAAATCCTGACTCAGACCGCTTGGGCGAGATTTTCGCCATGGCCGACGCCTGCGGACTGGCCTCTTCCATCAAGCTATCTCCGAGTATTACGCGGGGACTCGACTACTACACCGGCGTCGTCTTTGAAACGTTCATCGACGAGATACCGGAGATAGGCTCCGTCTGTTCAGGCGGCCGTTATAACGACCTCGCCTCGCTGTACACCAAGCAGCGACTGCCTGGCGTTGGCGCTTCGGTAGGACTGGATAGACTGCTCGCCGCGCTCGAAGCTATCGGCAAGGCTACAAAACCGGCGGGTTATACGCGCGTCCTCGTCGTCAATACGGAGGCCACCCTGGGAGCGGAATACCAGGGGGCAGGAGCAGCGCTGCGGGCGGCTGGCCTTGCATGTGAAGTATTCCCCGAGACAAAAAAAACTGGCCAGCAGTACGCCTATGCCGAACAGAAAGGCGCGCGTTTTGCCCTTCTTCAAGGACTCGAGGAGAAGGCCCGCGGCGTCTGGCTTCTACGGAACCTTGCCGAACGGACAAATATTGAATACTCAAGCCTCCCTGCCGTAATAGTGGCAGTTCTGGAATCGGATCAGTGAAGAAAGACAGGCAATCTGTCTCGACATCGACCGCTGCGCGTATATTCACTGTGATGTTGCTTGCGGGAATCGCTTTAGCGACGGGTTGCTCGGTTTCACCGCCTGAATTCATGTCTATTGGCGCGCATCTCGTCGTTGTGGCTGTCGATGCGGAGGGCGGCAAAGACGAGCGCCTATCGCTCTTTGCGTCGGTCTCCGACAAGGATGGTGTGGACGACATCGAATACCTGTATGTTGTACACGAGGGAGAGGAACTGAGCTGGACTCTGACCCGCGACGATTGGCAGCGGAGCGAAGAAGGCTCGAGCATCTGGCTTGGTTCCAATTCACTGGACGCGCCGGGTTCGGTAATGCCGCGTGGCCAGTACCGAGTCATACTCGTGGATAAGGCCGGCGAACGTACGGAACGAGCTATCTCGCTGAACGCTCCGGAAACAAGCCTATACAAAGTCCCCGCGCTTAGTGTGTCCGGAATGAATGTCGTACTTGATTCAGATTATTCCGTTAACACAGTATTTTTTTTTGACTCGGGCGGCAACGTCGTACTGACAGCCGCGATTTTCACTGGAACTAGTTTGCTCGACGCCCTCTGGCCAAAAGGCCAATGGCGTTCTGGCTCGGATTACATTGCCGTTTACGGGTTCGACCCAAAGGCGGAGACAGGATTCTTCTCATGGAAAATTCGCCTGCCGGATTGAACGGCCCCTTGTCAGCCCGCGATGTGGGCATACGAAGTTACGTCATTCGCTCCGGTCGCATGACCGACATGCAGAAAGACGCGCTCGTGAGCCTCTACGCGCGCTATGGTATAGACTGGGAGCCCTCCCGCATTCTCGACTCGTCGTCCATCATAGGCCACGAGGCTCCCCTCGTAGTCGAGATAGGTTTTGGCATGGGCACGGCGACTGCCGCCATCGCCGAAGCGCTGCCCGGTACGGCCTTCCTCGGACTCGAGGTTCATGCGCCGGGTGTCGGAAAACTGCTTTCTGAAATCGACGCGAGGGCTATTGCGAACCTGAGGGTCTGCAGGCACGATGCCGTAGAAGTGGTGGACGCCATGCTGGCGCCTGCCTCTGTTGATGGTTTCCACGTGTTCTTTCCCGATCCCTGGCCAAAGAAGCGCCACCACAAGCGCCGCATCATGAACCCCGACTTCGTGCGTCTTCTGGCCAACCGGCTCAAGGTTGGCGGCTACCTTTATTACGTCACCGACTGGGAAGAATATGCCGAGGCGACGCTTGCAGTTCTTTCCGCCGAGTTCTCGCTGTCCAATACCGGCGAACGCTGGGCTGAACGTATGCCATGGCGTCCCGTAACCAAGTTCGAACAGCGCGCTCTCAATGACGGCAGGCCGGTACGTGAGCTACTCTTCATAAAAAAATAATGCGGCAGCCCTTTCTGGCCTGTTTGCATGCACGGAAACCGCCCGTGTCTTGACCTTATGCTCCTGCGCCTCTACTCTTTGGAGACAAAGAAGATGCTAGATGATGCGAAGCCGCCGCGGATCTGTTCCGTGACTTTGCGCTACTCAAAGGACGTACACTCCGCACCGGCCTCTCGGGGATTTATGCCGCGGGCGTATCACCGGTGTAACGAAGCAAGCCACCGCTTATCGATGATTGAATCACGGGCATGAAGGTATTCGCGTAACCAAGCCGTTCCGCTCAAGCTGGTATCAGATATCTGATCAGTGCTCTGGAATACGAGCGTCGAACCCCGTTCGTCAATTGTCAGTATCGTTCTACGCTTGCTGTCAATCCTGATTACCAACGTTCCGTGTTTATAGACCTCAACGCTTCCACTCCAGCTATCGTCCGTTGCATATTCTGGAGTGAATACGATGTTGAAGATATCGATCTCGTAGCTCAGGTACTCAGAAACAATTCTGACGATAACCGCGTCGAACAGATCTTGTTTATCAGTCTCTTCTGAAAACAGGCTTGCGGCTGTCAGGACTGAGACAACAATAGTCGCTAAAGCAGTCCGTGCGATATTCACATGCCCCTCTGCCGCTAAAACTAATCAGGCAAAGAATTCGCTGAGTTTCCTGTACAGCGTTCCCACTTTTTCCTTCTGTTCCGGCGTTGCAAGTTCCGCAATTTCGTCGACGAGGTATTCAAGGCTAGCAAGGCTCTCGTTGAGGGCCGTGTGGAAGCCTCGCGAAACGCGGAACCAGTAGGTGCCTGCGGTGTCGGTGAACATGGCGACAAAACCCAGTTCGGGATTCTTTGGTTTCCAGTAGGCGGTTTGCAACACATGGTCCAGCACCGCGACGAGGCCGTCTAGATCGTCGTTGACGTTGAATTGTTTTTTGCGAGGCCACTCGCGCTTCAGGTCATTCTCGGGATCGAGCCACGGGGCGAGGCGGAGTATCGTCTCGAGTTTCTCGCCGTCGAGTAGCCGGTTATGGCCGACGGTGACGACGCCCAGCATGCCCTTGTACGCAAGACCCGCGTCCGCCGGGAGGCCTTCCCTGGCGCGCTTGAAGCTGTCCCACGAGAGTACGGCCTTTTTGCGTTTTTTCTCGGCGACCAGATCGAACGTTTCGCCTCCGATCTTGACGCGGTTGGTAAAGTCGCGGGCTTCTTCGAGTTTTGGTCGCTCTAGCTTGGCGGGCCTCGCAACGGCCACGCGGCCACGGGCTGGATATTCTGGCGCAGCGGCCGGTTTCTGCTTAAGCAGCGTTTCGGCGACGATGGGCGATATTTTGGCTAGCATGCGTCTTTGGAGCGGCGAGACGCTCATGGCATACATTCTGGTCGTCCTTACGATTTCTCCGGCGACTATGAAGTCGGGGTTTTCCTTGAACATGACTGAGCTGGGATGTATCTGCACGCGTTCATCCATCAGCGTTCGGAAGGTGCCGCGATCCTGCCGGGCGCATACGAATTGGATGAGGCCGCGACTGACGGCGCACAGATAATCTTCGGTTGAGCCGCCCGACGCGATGGGCACGCCGAGGTCATGGACTATCATCTCTATCTGCTCCTTGATGCGCGCAATTTCAAGGAGGGTGCGTTCGTCAAGGTAGTTCTTCTCGGCGAACTTAGCCTTGTTCTTGGCCTCGCCAAAGGTCCGGTACATCTTGAGGTAGGACATGAAATCGCCGGCTGGATCGCGGAAGGCATGGTGCGCGCGCCTGGCTTCGAGTTCCTCTCCGGGCGGCAGGACATACGGACTGGACGTGGAAAGAAATGCAGCGGCAATGACCACCTCTTCGACAACGTCGGGATACTTGAGTATCGATTCGACTATCATACGCGAGAGCCGCGGCAGGAGGGGGAACGCGCACATCATCTGGCCGACTCTGGACAGACTGCGGTCCGGCTCGAAGGCCTCCAGCAAGTTGAGCACGTCCATGGCGCCGAGCACGCCGGAACGCGGCGGCTTGGAGATAAAATCGAAGCGTTCGAAGTCGGTGATGCCCAGCTCAGCCATACGAAGCACGACCTCGGAGAGGTCTGTTCGGTATATCTCTTCCATTGTGAAGAGCGAGCGGTTCTCGAAATCGTCACGGGTGTAGAGACGATAACAATAGCCAGGGGCCGTGCGGCCCGCCCTGCCCTTGCGCTGGTTGCTCGATGCTTTTGAAACAGGAACCTGGACGAGGCTGGCGGTATAGGTCTTGGGATTGTAGAAATTGAGCTTGGCCTGGCCGGAATCTATGACGCTGGTTACACCGTCGATAGTGACGCTCGTCTCGGCTATATTCGTCGAGAGGATCACCTTCTTCTTGCCAAGCGGCGCCTTGTCGAAGACTCGTTCCTGCTCGTCCTTGCCGAGCCTGGCGTATAGCGGCACAATGAGTATGCGGTTACGGCTCTCGCTGGCGGCGAGGCGCTCCATGCAATCCTTAATAAGCCGTTCGCCGGGGAGGAATACGAGCAGATCGCCGTCGCGCCGGTCTCCTATGATACGGTTGACTATCTGTTCTATCTTGTCTACGAGGGAATCGGGGTTGCCTTCCACGGCTGGTGGATCCCAGACGATGGTGACCGGATAGACCTGCGTTTCTATTTTGACTATAGGACAATCGCCGAAGTACGCGCTGAATATCTCGGCATTGATGGTGGCGCTCGAAACGATGACCTTGAATTCCGGGCGCGCATCAAGGACGCGTTTCAGGAGCCCCAGGATGAAGTCTATGTTGAGGCTACGCTCATGCGCCTCGTCCACCATGATGACAGAATATTTTGACATGGCGGGATCAAGCTTCATCTCCTGGAGGAGTATGCCGTCCGTCATTATCTTTATTTTTGTTGACTGGTTTGTCTTGTCCTCGAACCGCATCTTGTAGCCGACAAGGCCTGGCATTGGAGTGCCGAGCTGTTTTGATATGAACTCGCTGACGGAAATGGCGGCGATGCGTCGGGGCTGGGTAACGCCAATGATGCCGCCGTTGGAGTAGCCGGCCTCGTTGAGTATGACGGGGAGCTGGGTCGTCTTGCCTGAACCGGTGGGGCTCTCCACGACGATGACTTGGTGTGACTGGAGCGCGTCGAGTATGCGCTGTTTCTGTTGATATACGGGAAGGTTTTTCGCATCCATGGATTCATTGTAGCCGAAACAGACCGATTATCAAAGGACCCGCTCCCTCGGTATACTCGCGCCATGCTGAAGGAAATTCTGTCTGACCTTATTATCTTGGCCGGCATGGCCGCGATCGCCGCCGGGCGGGTGCCCGGACTTAGGATGAACCGCGCGGCGATTGCTCTTGTTGCCGCGGCCGGCCTCATAGTCGTGGGAGCCATGCCGCTAGGCGATGCGCTT
>CAZNCK010000138.1:0-9431 GCA_964571545.1 uncultured Treponemataceae bacterium
CCTTTATCACGCCCAGAGCGACACGCGACATAGTCTACCGACGCTTCCTCGACGCCAAGGAAGCGCGGGAGCGAGTGTCCTGCCTCGGATCGAACTGCGTCGGTTGCGGCGCCTGCGACGATGACACCGAAGGCCGTGCCGAACGCGATTTCCTGGCGGCGCACGAACTGGATACCGCCTCCGAGCGCGACCTCCGCGACATCGAGACTATCGTCGCATCCAAGCGGAAACCGTATGAGACCTTCGTGCGCGCGTACTTGCCACGGGAAGCCGCCTCGTCTCCTCCCGCCTATTCGGCCGCCCTGTTCCGCCGCCGATTGTTCGCCGCTGTTCCACCCCTCCTCGATACCGTCTGGACGGCGTCAGATTCCTTCCTCAAGTCGAAGGAGGGCCTCGAACGCCTGCCGGGAGCCTGGGGCGACACCCAGCACAGGCTAGTCTCCTCCCGGCCGCTCGATCGGTCCGCCCTCGCGGCCGCCGGCTATGAGGTCTCTGACGCCGCGCTAGTTCCCGACCGCCTGTCCGTGGAACTAAGCTTCCCGGTAGCGCGGCTCGCGGAGATAGTGCGCCTGATATCTGATTTCATGACTGCGGCGGCCATGCCCTATACGCTCAAGAAAGCAGAAGCTAGCGCAAGCTTCCTCGTAGCCGAGAAGGGCCGCAAGAAGCGCAACGTACTCGAGGCCTCGATAGCAGAGGAATCCGAAGGCGGAGTGCTGGTCACGCTCGTATGCGGCGGCAAATACGACCTCGGCGCGCTGACCGCGTTGGCTGAAAAGCGAAAACTGCCCTTCGAGACCCGCGTCAGCCTGTAGCCTGACGACTATGTGATTGACAAGCCCGCGTCGTGCGCCGCCAGCAGACCTGACGCGATGCTCGTGAACACCTCGCCCTCGCTGACCCTGCCAGGGAACATTTCCTCCAGCATCGCCACGAAGGCCGGAACGCGCGACGAACCGCCCACGCGTATCACCGAACCCACGTCCTCGGCCCTGATGCCGGCCCGGCTCAGGGCCGCTTCGACTACAAACCGGGCTTGCACCACGCGCGGCGCCACGATCGCCTCGAAGTTAACCCGCGACAGCGGCTCCCTGATGGACAGGTGAGGCGGCAAATTCCAGTCAATGTTCGCTTCAGCCTCGTCGGAGAGCCGTATCTTGGCTCCGTCTATAGCCTCGAACAGGCTGAAGGTCTGGTTGCGGTCCAGGAAATCCAGTAGCCCCCGCAGTTTTGGCTTGTCCACGGGGCGGGCATCGTACACCAGGTCCTTTACCGTCTTCCTGGTCGCCGCTATGTCGCCCAGCGGCAGCGCGTAGAACGACGCCACCTGGTCCGTTATCCAGCTGGGCATGTCTAGGTAGCTCCCCTTCATCGTCCGGAATTTCCCCCCGGAGCCGAAATGCCTGATGATCCTGGCCCGTGACACATCCTCGTTGAGCAGGTACCCGCCCAGATCGTGCCCCGAACTGCCCAGTATAGACATCGAAGAACCTGCGCGTCCGGAACCTGAGCGGCGGGCGATAGCCACGTCCAGCGTGCCGCCGCCGAAATCGAACACCAGCACGATGCCGTCCCCGCCGCCGGCTTTTCCGGCCGCAATGCCCGCTGCGGCGGCCACCGGTTCCGGCACGAAACTGACATCGCTGAAACCCGCATACGCGCAGGCCGCCCGGTAGCGCTCCAGCACCCGCTCGTCGTCACGCCCGTCGGAACTAGCCTCCGAGAGCATCACCGGCCTGCCCAGCACCGCGCTGTTGCAGACGACGCCTGAAGCCCGGTCGGCCCGTTGCTTTACCTCGCGCAGGAACAACCCCGCCAGCGATTCAGCCGGGAAAAACGTGCCAAACACCGTCGTGCCGCGGAATAGCGGATTTTTCAGCGCTAGCTTAAGCGCCTGGAAAAAGCGGAAATGCTGATACAGGTTGCCCTGACCCTTGAACCGGCCCAGCGCTTCCGTGTAGTCGGCCACCGCCTCGTCGCCTATGGAGGCCCGCCTGTCCTTCTCGAAATACAGTAGCGAGGGCACGACCGTGCCGGCTCCCAGGTCCAGGAGCCGGCTGCCTGTGCCGTCGCGTACCGTAACCACCGTATTGGAAGTGCCGAAATCAATGCCGTACATCATCGTGCTGTAACGCCTTTCTTGCCGCCGTCCCAGGCCGGCGTGTAGGGGCCGGCGTACGGGAAGCCCGGCCGGAAGGCGTGGATTCAAACACGGCGCCCCCTGAGCCGTCAAGGCAGTTCAGATCCCGGCTGCCTGCCTTCCGCGCTGCCATCTTGTCGCAACCCCAGTATAATAGTAGAATGCGTGTGTGTTTGAAGATGACATTGTAGACGGCGCCACGATCGAGGGCGCCCACCTGGGCGAGTTTCCCCTGAGGGGAAAGGAATTCACCCGTTGCGCGTTCCACATCTGCGATTTTTCCGGCGTAGACTTGGGCGGATCGGAATTTGCCGATTGCTCGTTCCACGAATGTAATTTTAGCAACACCGTTTTTACCGGCAGCCGTTTCCTCGACCCGACCTTCATCGGCTGCAAGCTCGCGGGCCTGGCCTTCTACAAGGCCGACCAGGTGGCTTTCTGCATCACCGCACGCGGATGCAGGATTGTCGACTGCAATTTTTCTGACATCAAAGCCAAGAAGAGCGTGGTTACGGGGTGCACCGAATCGGGTTGCGATTTTGTCAATGCAGACTTTGAAGCAGCCGTTTTCTCCGATACGGAATTCTCCGGTTGCGTGTTCCATAACGCCAACCTGAGGAAGGCCGACTTCACCGATGCGCGGGGATACGAGATAAACCCGCAGACAAACGACGTACGCAGGGCCGCCTTCAGCATGCCGCACGTCATCGGGCTCCTCTGCGGGCTCGACATCAAGATCAAGGACTGATGTGTGACCAACTTAGAATATGCCTCATCGCTCGACCCCGACTACGCGGCTATCGTAGCCCCTCTCCTTGCCCACGGCGACGTGCAGAGCATGCACTCCTTCCGCCACCATGACCGCACGGCGCTGACCCACTCGCTGTCGGTATCGACCCTTGCCTTCTCCATTGCGCGCAGGCTTGGCCTCGACTCCGCATCCGTTGCCCGCGGCGCCTTGCTCCACGACTTTTTTTTGTATGACCGCCGGGCCAACAAGACTCCGTTCCATCTGAACCGCCACGCCAAGGTCGCCCTCAGGAACGCCCGCGCCCGGTTCAGGCTCAACCTCGTGGAACAGGACATTATCCTGGCCCACATGTGGCCCGTAGGCCGGCCGTTCTACACCTACCGCGAATCGGCCCTCGTCAGCTTCGTCGACAAGTTCGTGTCCACCAGGGAAGTGACCCTCATGGTGCTGCGCTCCATCCTGGCACGATTCACGGCACTCGCCGCGCGGCTGAATACCGCCTTTAGCTGAAACCAGCGCTTTTAGCTGAGGCCAGGCCTTTCAGGACGCCTTAGCCGCTTCGCCGGCGCCCAGCATTGCAGCGGTCCGCTCCCGGCGCGCCTCGAACCGGCCCAGCGCCCAAATACCCCCCGCGGCGAGCGCGGCGGACGCCGCCACCACGACCCAGACCGCGCTCATGCCCGCCGCGCCCGCTATTCGCCCCGCGATAGGCGTGGATACGGAAAAGCCCAGCCCCGCTATCAGCGGCAGCACCGCGTTGAAGCGGGCTCGGTGCGACATCGGCGTGTGGTTTGACACATAGACGCTCTCGTTGGTCGCGTTTACGATCTCTCCCATGGTCCACACGAACGTTGACACGAAGAAAATCCACGGTAGCCTCGCAAACGCCAGCATCCCGAAGCCCACCGCGTACAGCACTCCCGCGAACGCCACGCTGGAGATGGGCCGGAACCGCTTGGTCCAGGCAATGATAGGCGTCGTGAACGCCAGCACCAGCACCGCGTTCATCGTCATCATGAACCCGTACAGCTTGGCGCCTGAATCGCCGAAGAGTTCCGTGGCCTGTAGCGGCATGGCGAAACGGTGTTGCGCGTACGAGAACGCATAGAACGTCGTCAGTACGGCGAACACCACCAGGGACGGCCGTGAACGCAGGGCCGTCCAGAGGCCTCCCTCGTGCGCCTTCTCCGCTGAATCCGTCGCCAGACTGGCCCTCTCGGCTTCTGCGCTTGGCTTTGATTCCGGCATGAACAGACCCACCAGCACGAGCGACGCGCCAATGGCGATAGCATTGCCCCAGAACATCCACGACGGCGCGGAAGCGAACAGGAAACCCGCTATCATCTGCCCAACGGCGAACCCCAGGTTGTGCCCCAGGTAGATCAGGCTGAAGGCCGCCTGCCTGTTTTCAGGCGTAGTCACGTCCGTGCTCATCGCGGAGCGCGCCGGATCCGTTACCCCGTCGAAGAATACCGACGCTATGATGAAGCCCGCTATCAGGTACGGATCGTCCAGGAAACCGCAGGGGATGAACAGCGCGCCGCACAGGAACTGCGACACCATCTGCACCTTCTTTCGCCCGAACCGGTCCGCCAAACGGCCGCCCAGCAGCGTGCCCGGCACATAGGCCACCGTCGTCAGGAACACGATGTCCCCCGTCTCCTTGTCCGATAGCCCGAAGCGCCGCGTCAGTATCAGCGCCATGAACGGAAACACGAAGATACCGGCCCCATTCACCACTGTCGCGATGAACAGCGTATATACGCTACGCGGTAGCCCCCGGTACGGGTCGATGGACTTCGCGAGCAATCGGGATGGCGAGAATCGCTTCATTTCAATCATATTTAGCCACTATAACGCGCCGTCACAGCCACGGATAGGGAAAGTGTGTATATACCAAAAAACGGTCTATACTCGATATTGCAACCCGTAGTAACGTGCACGAACTCCGGAGGATTAATTGAACGCCCGCACCAGACACATAGCCGTCGTTGCCCTGACCTTTGCGGTCAACTACGGACTCGACCGCCTGACGAAGCTGCTCGCCACCGCGTACCTGCAGGGAAAGCGTGGCTTCTCCTTTCTGTACGATACCGTCGTGCTCCGCTATGCGGAAAATTCGGGAGCCTTCCTGAGCATGGGCTCCCGCTGGCCTGACTGGCTCAAGTACGCCGTACTACTCGTCCTGCCAACGCTTCTCTGCCTCTACGGCCTCTACTATTGCCTGTTCAAGGAACGCGACCTCTGGAAGACAATCTTCCTCGTCAGCGCATTGGCCGGGGGGCTCGGGAACCTGATAGACCGTAGCTTCAACGACTTCATGGTGGTCGACTTTCTCAACTTCGGCATCGGCAGGCTCCGCACCGGCGTCCTCAATGTTGCCGACCTGTCAATAACCTTTGGTTTCCTCGCTTACCTCATACGCGAGTGGGCCCTACGCCCCCGGGAGGATTGAGTTCATGCAAAGCACCTGGAAGAAAGACCTCGCCATTTTCATGGGCGGCCAGACACTGTCTTTGTTCGGTTCCATGCTCGTGCAGTACGCCATAACCTGGCACATCACGATGACCACCCAATCCGGCGCCATGATGACCATATCCATCATCTGCGGCATCCTGCCGACCTTCTTCATCTCGCCCTTCGGAGGCGTCTGGGCCGACCGCTACGACCGCAAGAAACTGATCATCCTCGCCGACTCGGCCATAGCCCTGACCACCCTCGTGCTTGCCATAGCCTTCATGACCGGCCACGGCAGCCTCTGGCTTCTTTTCGTAGCCTCCGCCATCAGGGGCGTAGGCGCCGGCATCCAGACCCCCGCCGTAGGAGCTCTGCTTCCTCAGATCGTTCCGCAGGAACACCTCATGAAGGCAAACGCCACCTTTGGCAGCATCCAGTCGGTCATCATGCTCTCTGCTCCCATGGCAGCCGGCGCCCTCATGTCGCTTGCTTCAATTGAAGCACTGTTCTTCGTCGACGTCATCACCGCAGCGATAGCGATTACCCTGCTACTTGGCTTCCTCCGCGTGCCTCCTCACGCCCGTGCCATGGAGAAACTCACCACTGGCTACTGGAAGGATCTCCAGGATGGCTTCTCCTACGTGAGTAGCCACGCCTACCTCAAGCGCTTCTTCCTCTTCTGCGCCTTCTTCTATATCCTCGCCGCCCCTGTAGCCGTACTCACCCCGCTTCAAGTCACCCGCTCCTTCGGCAACGACGTCTGGCGGCTCACGGCCATAGAGATAACCTTCTCCGTCGGCATGACTCTCGGCGGCATCCTCATGGCCGCGTGGGGAGGCTTCCGTAACCGAGTGCACACCATGGCTACGGGCACCTTCATCATAGGCGCCGCGACCGCGGGCCTCGGCCTCGTACCCTGGTTCTGGGTCTACCTCACCGTCATGGCCAGCTGCGGCATATCCCTGCCCATGTTCAACACCCCAGCCACCGTGCTCCTCCAGGAAACCGTCGAGCCCGAGTATCTCGGTCGAACTTTCGGAGTATTGGGCATGATATCCAGCCTCGCTTGGCCGGTGGGCATGATCATATTCGGCCCCCTCGCCGACGCCGTGCCCATAGAGTGGCTCCTCATCGGTACAGGCGCGGGCATCTTTGCCATGGGCTTCTCCTTGCTCGCCAGCAAGACCCTGGTGAGCGCTGGTCATACGGTGGTCACGCCGATCGCCACAACTACAACCATCCCGGCAGTGCCCTCGAACCAGAGCGAATAAAAAACGGGGAACGACTCCTGGCCGTTCCCCGTGTAGATGGTATGTAAAACCCTGGCAGTTTGACCGTCAAGGAGCCGTCATCCAGCCCTGTTTCGCGTGCGCGGTATTCCCGACTGCGACCTCGCCTTGTCCCTATCGCCGACACCAATCCGAATACACCTTGGTAGAAGGACTGGCGCCGCGGGCGCCGACAGCGGACAAATCCGAATTCTCCGGAACAATCATCTCGCTACCCTCCATGCTTCAAATTTAACTACGTGCATCATAAAATTCAAGAGAACGTGAAGCAATTTTTAAAAGATTTTTTTAACCCGATTACATCAACAAGCAAGCATCGAATCCTTTCCTGGATGAAGTTCGGAACAGTATTGAAATCGGCATCGATTCTGCATATAAAGTGATATACGATCCAGTCAGATGCGATGCGCATCCAGTAGTGGAATCGATACGTGTTCAGGCGACCGGAGGGGCAACAATGGATAAGAACGCGCGCGTATGCGACACCGTAGACCAGTATATCGCTAGTTTTCCGGAAGACGTTCAAGACATACTCCTGACGATCCGTGCCATCATCACGGAAGAAGCCCCCGCTGCTACCGAGCGCATAGCCTATGGCATGCCCACCTATACTGCGGGAAAGAACCTCATCCATTTTGCCGCCTACGCCAAGCACATAGGTGTATACCCCACCCCCAGCGGCATGGAAGCCTTCAAGGACGAACTAGCTGCCTACAAGAACGCAAAAGGTTCCGTCCAGTTTCCCCTCAAGGACCCCATCCCATACGACCTCATCCGTCGCATTGCCCGCTATCGCGTAGAAGAGCAAACCAGCCAACGTAAGCCCCAGCGCAAGCGTTAATGCTCCGCCCGCCGTATATCACATAATGGCGGTGGACAAATGGCGGAACGGGATATAAACTCATCAGCATATAGGTCTGGAATAGCCTGTTTCGGCGGCATTCCGGATGAGAATAATTGGTACATAAAAAGAACCGCGGCTCCTTCGAATCCTGTGTGCCAATCCCCTCCCAGAAATTCCACTCGCAGGAAATTTGCAAAAAAATGCCCTAAGCGTAAAGGTGAGGTTTATAGTTGCTACCTCGATCTATGGCCTGAACTATGTCTGTGAAGATACAAAGCACAAATAATGGAAGGCTTTCAATTGAGTTTGGCTATGATCTACAGCTTCTAAATGTCGTACAAGTTATCAAAGGTTGTAAGTTTGACTGGCTGACACGGGTATGGACCCTTCCGGACTCGCAAGCCTCAGTTCAAGCCCTCCTATTTTCACTATGGTCTACAAAACGCTTCTCCGTTCCCCCCAAAGTTGAAACCATCTCTGTAGAGCAACCAAAAATTCCAGTTGTCGAACTGCCTAAGCCCAGAATTGCTGAACAAACTGAATATCTATCAGAATTGTTTGGCCGTTACAAAGATCGCATACGAGCCGCTCACTACAGCCCCATGACCGAGCGCGCCTACACGCACTGGATCGAAGAGTTCATCAAGTTCGGAGGCCGTCCGATACCCAGCGAAAAGGCAGAGCACCGGATCAACACTTTCGTAACGAGCCTCGCTGTCAAGGACAACGTGGCCGCCTCCACCCAGAACCAAGCTCTAGCCGCGCTCTTATTCCTGTACCGGCAAGTACTTGGGATCGAAGTGGGCGACCTCGAAGACTTGATCCGCGCCAAAAAACCGGTACGCCTACCCGTCGTAATGACGCGTGATGAAGTAAAATCGGTACTTGAAGTTATGGGTGGCGATACCAGGCTTATGGCAATGGTCCTCTATGGTACCGGCCTGCGCCTGAACGAATGCATATCACTCCGTGTCCAGGATCTGGACTTTAGCCGCAATTCAATAATCGTCCATGACGGGAAGGGTGGCAAAGACCGAGTGACTATGCTGCCCGCATCGCTCTTGAAACCCCTGCAGGAGCACCTGAAACGCATCCAGGCAATCCATGCGCAGGATCTGAAAGACGGTTGGGGGCGTGTCTACCTGCCGTCCTCGCTTTCGAGGAAATTTCCCAACGTAGCGGCCGAATGGATCTGGCAGTGGGTCTTTCCTCAGGCCCATCGCTGGCGCGATGTTGATAAGAACCAAGAAGGACGCTTCCATATCGACGCCTCAGTGCTCCAGCGGGCCGTTCGCGATGCTGTCATGCTCTCCGGCATCCACAAGCATGCCAGTTGTCATACTTTCAGGCACTCTTTTGCCACCCAGCTCTTAGAGAATGGTTACGACATCCGTACCGTACAGGAACTCCTCGGCCACAGTGATGTCCGTACAACAATGATCTACACCCATGTGCTAAACAAAGGTCCAGGTGGGGTCAGGAGTCCCTTGGATGGGCTTTGAAACAGTTTATACTTGTCCTTATAAGATTCATATTAAAGCTCTTACAAAAGAGTATAAAATACTTGTACTAAGAATACTTACTCTATCTCTTCGCTATTTTTAGTTGTTGATAATACGGGGAATTAAAACGTGTGCCTGTGCATTTGCGGAACGGGCGAATAATTGTTACGCCTACAGACATTGCACCCTGAGTATAACCGTACTGTATTAGGAAAAAAAAGGGATAGAATTTAGCATGCAAATTTTCATACAGTTTATGCCTTTTGCAGGATGACTTAAAACGTATGTGTGGGGTCTGAAATAACGCCGCTTTGCGGCGGAGCGGCTTAACAATCGCTTCAACCTGAGTCAGCGGTTTGTCATGGTTTGTGCTGCTCGCTGTCGCTCGCTTACGCACAAACCACGCCAATTCCGCTTCCCAGGTTAAGCGTATGTTAGCATGGCGCCG
>CAZNCK010000139.1:0-9370 GCA_964571545.1 uncultured Treponemataceae bacterium
CTGGCGACCTTGGCGAATCCAGGATCGGATTCAGCCTCGGAGATGTCGAGCCTGGCCAGTGTGGCTTCCTCGCCGATGGAGAGGTCGTAGTCGAACCGTTCCATATCCAGGGCGTAGAACCAGCGCTGGGTACCGCTCGTGCCCCTGCCGGGAGCCACGACGTCCAACTTGGGATAGCGGGGAGAGAAACGGTGGGCCTCGCCGCCTTCCACCACGTAGGGGCCGAGGCCAAGCGCGGCGACGCAGAGGCCGTCGTCGGGTTTGAGATAGGAGATGGGATAGTAATTGTACGATTGGGCGGTACCGGCTATGAGCGGATAAAACCAACGCCCCCGCCTCGTGCCGACGAGTTCCTGCACGACGACGGCCATGCGTTCTTCTTCTATTTTATATCCGGCCGCGTCGAAGTAGGACCTGGCCGATTCGGAGTACAGACTGGCGTATATGAGCCGTATCGCGTCGCAGAGTTGCGCGAGGCGGCGTTCGGGATCGGGATCGGCGTTGGGTATCAGGAAGGTGTCGTACACGCCCGAGAACGGCACCATCAGCATGTCCTCGAAGAGCCCCGAGGAGCGCACCGCAAGCGGCTTGTCTGTAGTGGCCAGAAACGCCCGGAGCCGGCCGACGAGCTCCCCGTCCAGCGGCCTGGCCAGGAAGGCCTTGCGGACTTCGGATGCCGGCGCCGCATACCAGGAGAATCCCCAAAGCCCGTGCTGGTCCATGAAGCGCTCAAACTCGTCTATACCCAGAAAAGCCGTGTATGGCAACCGTATGTCCATGCCGTTCTGGTTCTTTGGAAAAGCCAAATTGTCTATGAGGCTCTTGATAAACGCCAGTCCCCTGCCCTTGCCGCCGACCGAACCGCCGCCGAGTCGCGTCAGTCCATGGTCGCCCGAGACGGAGCCTATGGCCGGTATGACGCCTCGGGACTTACCGCGGCGCAGGTCGTCGAGGGCCCTGCAGATGAAATCGCGCAATTCATCGGGGCTCGCAAAATCCTCGGGCATGTAGTTGCGTATGATCCGGGCGAAACGTACCTCGCCCCTGGCCATCAACCACGCGGAGAAATGGTTGTGATTGGCGTGGTACAGCAGGCTGGAGGTCGGTACGGTCCGGATCTGATCTTCAAAGTCCTGCATGTTGCGCGCGCGGGAGAGCTCCTCGCCTTCCGGACTCCTGAAGGCGAAGGGGCCAAAGCCAAGCTGTGCTTGAAAAAAAAGGCCGAGTTCGCGTGCTAGCGTATTGGAACTCTTGTCGGCAAACGAGGCGCCCAACGCATAGGCCTTGTCGCGGTTGTCCGGTTCGCTCGACTGGATCATCACCGGCAGATCGGGCTTGCGCTGCTTTGTCATAGCCAGAAAGCGGAACCCGGCCTCGGCGTCCTCGACGCCGTTCATATGAAATCGCACGTCGGAAATGACCGTCAGCAGGTAGGGTTCGTAACGCTCGTACAAGGCTATGGCTTCCTCGTAACTGGTGGCGAGCAGCACCTTGGGTCGGCCCCTCATTCGAAGGATCTTGTACGTCTCTACCGACCGTTCTTCTTCAACCAATTGCTGGGTCTGCTTCATCACTACCGAGTATAAAAGCGGCAGATACCTGGAATAATACCGTATGGAATCTTCTATAAGAAGGACGACGCGCACCATGCCAACGCGGGTGTCGTTGTCGACATTGCGCAGATCCTCAACATACTTGATCATTCCAACGAACAGCTTGGAGTAACCGTTCCACACGAATACGCGGTCTATTGAATCGCGACAGGACTGGCCGCTCTCGTCGAGTCCCGCCAGGCTGGAATTGTTCATGGCCAGAAGAAGTACTGGGACGTTTGGCCAGACGGTTTTCATCCTGGCGGCCAGGGCGAGCGGTACTTCGAAATCAACGCCCGCCATAAGGATTACCATGTCGTAAGCGCCGGAGCCGAACATCTCCATCGCGGAATCAGAGGTGTAGGCGCAGGAGACACGGGGAGCGGTGGTCAGGTTGAGCTTGAAGAACTCGCCGTAAATCTGCTCTGACAAAGCACCATCGCTTTCCAGGACAAAAGAATCGTAGAGACTAGCCACAAGCAGGATTTCACGGACCCGGTAGCGCATGAGATCATGGAAGATGTCGCGTTCTCGGCGCTCCCTGTCGTACGAAGCCACGAGTTCGTTGAAATACATCTGGTGATCCTCCGCACTGGCGTATGTATCGTCAGGCAGTATCCTAACCTGCGGAAGCGTCGCGAGCAAGATACCGGGGTCGCCTTGCGGCCAGATGCCCATTGACGGTATCTTCCTGACTTCAATGAGGAACAACAACGAATGACTGAACCACACAAGACGGAATTTCTCGGCAAGGATGCCATTTTCCCGCTGCTCCTCAAAATGGGCATACCGGCGGCCATCGGCATGCTGGTAAACGCGCTCTACAATGTCGTCGATACCATATTCGTAGGACAAGGCGTGGGACCGCTCGCCATAGCGGCCCTGTCGATAGCGTTTCCTATCCAGATGATAGTGTCCGCGGTCGCCCAGGGCCTGGGCGTCGGCACCGCCTCCATCGTGTCGCGTCGGCTCGGCGAACGTCGCAACGAGGATGCGGCGGTAGCCATAGGTACGGCGTACACGGCCGTGCTGCTCGTCACGGCAATACTCGTAGCCTTGCTGTTCGCCTTCATGCGGCCCATACTGGCCTTCTTCGGCGCGAGCGACGCCGTGATGCCGCTGGCGATGGAGTATACGGGTATAGTCGCGGCCGGTTTCTTCTTCTTTTCCATGTCTATGTGCGCCAGCAACCTGGTGCGCGCCGAGGGCAACGCCAAGGCCTCGATGCTGGGCATGTTGATCGGAGCGCTGCTCAACACGGTACTGGACCCGATATTCATTTTCGGATTCGGCCTAGGAGTCAAGGGAGCGGCCATCGCGACGGTCATCAGCCAGATGGTCTCCTGCGCGTACTTGTTTTCAATCTACTTCAGGGGCAAGAGCCATGTGCCAATTACGCGGGCGCACCTCAGGATACGATCCCGCGTGTTGGGCGACAGCGCGGTGCTGGGGACGCCGGCATTCATACAGTCGGCCGGGATGAGTCTGATGGCGCTGATAATCAATAATTCTCTTGGCCGCTACGGCGGGGACGGCGCCATCACCACCTACGGCATGGTGCACAAGGTGCTGATGATCATAATCATGCCGATACTGGGCATCGTACAGGGCTTCCAGCCTATAGCGGGCTATAATTATGGCGCAAAGAATTTTGACAGGGTAAGGGCGAGCCTGCGGACGGCCCTCCTCACGGCTTTCAGCGTCTCGCTCGCGGGCTACGCGTTCATGATGCTCGCGCCGCGCTTCGCCATGAGCCTGTTCCTGACTGATCCAGGCCTGATCGACTCCAGCGCGAGGGTGTTGCGCATCGTGGCCATGTTCATACCGCTCGCGGCAATCCAGATCACCGGATCGGCCTATTTCCAGGCAATAGGCAAGCGCGGCGAAGCCTTCGTGCTCGGGCTTTCGAGGCAGTACCTGATATTGATACCGCTCGTGTTGGTGCTGCCCCTGTTCATAGGGGTGGACGGCGTCTGGATGGCATTCCCGATAGCCGACAGCGTTTCCACCATGCTGACGGTAACGCTCCTGTCACGTGAGGTCAGGCGTTTGGACCGCCATGTCGCGGGCGTCAGCGCATAGGGATGGTTATGGCGAAGACGCTGCCTTCGCCCGGGCCGGAGACGACGCCTATCTGCCAGCCATGTGATTCGATGACGCCCTTGACGACCGACAGTCCGAGTCCCATGCCCTGTTCCCGCCGGGACGACGACCCCCGGTAGAACAGGTCAAAGATGTGGTCAATATCGGCCGCATCAATGCCGGGACCGTCGTCAGACACCTCGATGACGACGCGCTCAGGCGTAGGTCCGGCCGGTTCCGCCCGCGCCGACACGCGAACGAGCCCTCCCTTGTCGGTATAGCGCAGCGCATTGTTGACGACGTTCTCGATGGCCCTCGTTATCAGGCGCTCATCGAACGGCACGGAGAGATCCTCGGGCAGGTCTATTGACACCTCGGCCCTGCGCTGGAGCAGCGCGGCGTCGGCCTCCAGCCGTTTGCACAGGTTCCGCAGGAACGGCGCCAGAGGGGCCGTACTCAGCCGGCTCCTCCATTCGCCCGTATCGACGCGTACGAAACCTATCAGATCGTCTATCATGCTGGCCAGTTGGTCGACCTTCGCGCCGATGATGCCGACGTAGCGGTCGCGCTCGGCGGCATCTTCGGCCATGCCGTCGCCTATAGCCTCCGCATAGCCTTTGATCAGCGCGAGCGGCGTCTTGAGGTCATGCGTGACACCCATGATGAAACGGGATCGCCGCGCCTGGTCGTCCTTGAGCGCGAGTCGCATGGAGTTGAGCGACGACGCCAGCGACGTTATCTCATTGGAACCGCGAATGGTTACGCTACTATCCAGCTCGCCTGCGGCCATGCGTCGTGTCGCGGCGTCCAGCGCAAGCACGGACTGGGTGATCGAACGGGCGATCAGCACCGACATGATGGCTGAGAACAGGAATATCATCGCGATAAGCACCACGAGCAGGCGGAAAAAGTCGGGAGGCCCGCGGTCGGACCTGTCGATGCGGGTCAGCACGAAAAAGCCGCCTTCGCCCAGGCGCTCAGGCGCATCCATCTGATAAAAGAAGTCCGGACTCGTCTCCCGTATATACCGCAGCAATTCCCCGTCCGTCAGGATGTCGCCGGCGCGATGGGCCTGGATAGTGGAAAAAACGACGCGACTATCCGCGTCGAGTATCGTGAAGTCCATCGTCGCAGGCCTGTGCGTGATGAAATCCGCCAGGTCTTCCCATGATGCCCGGCCGAACGAACCGCCGGCCATGCGGGAAACCTCGTCATAGCCGGGGATCGGGACGGCTGTCGATTCCCTGCTGCGCTGCAAGCCGTACAGGCCTGCGAAGACGAGCCCGGGCATGACGAGTATACCGACGACCAATATGTAGAACTGGTTGCGTATCTTCACGGTTCTGGCTCAGGGTCCAGCGTGAAACGGTAGCCCATGCCGTAGACCGTCTCTATATACCGAGGCGCCGCAGGATCGGTTTCGATCTTCTTGCGGAGCCGCTGGATATAGACAGCGACCGTGGTCATGTCCCCATACGCGTTTTTCCATACGCCCGCGTATAACGCCTCGGGGCCGAGCGGCTTGCCGGAGTTGGTTATAAGGAAGGAAAGCACCGCGTATTCCTTGGCGGACAGCGCTACGCGCTCATTGCCGCGCTTGAGGACGCAGGAGTCGAGATCTATGGTATAAGGACCGAAACGGATGACGGATCCATCGCCAGGGGCCGGCGCATCCTGAACCCGGCGCAGCATCGCGCGGACCCTTGCGACGAGCACCCGTGGCGAGAACGGCTTGGTGACGAACTCATCGGCGCCGTATCCCAACCCGGCTATGATGTCTTCGTCGGCATCCCTCGCCGATACGATCAACACCGGGCACCCGCCGGATTTCCTGAATTCGTGCAGGAATTCGAACCCGTCCATACCGGGCAGGTTGATGTCGAGTATGACAATATCGGGAACGAACGCGTTGGCAGGGTCGGCAGCGCCAACGCTGGCAGCGCCGGCGCTCGTAGCGCCGAGCATGGCCAGGGCATCCTCGCCGGACTCGGCCTGGCGCGTCTCCATGCCTTCCTTTGACAGGTACAGAGCCACGAGATCTGACAATTCCGCCACATCCTCTATGATCAGAACCCTTGCCTTCATGCATGCCTCTTGATCGCGAGTGTACACGGGCCATCGAGGGTGGGCAATGCGGCAGCATGCGGCGACAGGCGGATATAACAAAATATTATCTTCGCTTCATGCGCTGTTTATAGGCTTCGCCGGCGCTGTTGTCGTACCCTCTGGTTGTGCGGTGAACTCCGCGCCGGAGGTTACAAACGAATGAAGAATACGACAATCGCGATGATAGCGCTGCTCTCCGCTGCCGTGCTGTCTGGGGCACAGGAGGCACTGAGCGTGGAACAGGCCGTAAGGACGGCGCTGGCCGGCAACGCGGGTCTGATACGCTCAAGGATTGACCTCGAGGCAGCGGGACGCGCAGTCGACGTATCGTGGAACGGCCTCGTGCCCAGCCTCTCGGCAGGAGCGGGGGCCTCCAGACCGAACGGCAGCGAGTCGGCCATGTACGGCCTGGCGCAAGCGAGCCTGATGTTGTCGCCCAGCCTGCTATCGGCCGGAAAAAAGGCTCGGCTCTCGTACGAGACGGCGCTGCTCGCATACGGGACAGAGGAACGGAACCTGGAGCTGTCGGTCCGCAAGGCATATCATTCGCTCGGCCTGTCGCGCAAGAACATGACGCTGATAGAGCAGAGCATCGCGAGCGCCCAGAAAAGCTATGATCAGGCCGAGGCAAAGCGCAAGGCTGGCCTGGCCCCCGAGCTCGACGCCCTGTCGGCCCTCGTAACGCTGGAGAAACTGAAACCGACGCTCGAGAGCGCAAGATTATCGTACGACGACGCGCTCGATGCGTTCAGGGTCCTGCTCGGCCTGGACGCCGGCGCGAGCGTGCACTTGGCCGCCGCCGTCGACGTGGAAATCAATTCGGTCGATATCGCCGGCATACAAGCCGCATCTCCCGATGTAGCCGCACTCGAGGCGCAACTCGCCGAAGCCCGGCTGGTCCTCTCGGACGCGAAACGATCGGTCTACTCGCCGAGCCTCTCGCTGTCGGCATCGTACCAGCCTACCCACGCGATGGATACCTGGTCAGACTCCGGCTCGGTATCCGCGTCAGTAAGCTTCTCCCTCGATGACCTGTTGCCTGGGTCCAGCGCCCGCAGCGCCGCGGCGACGGCGCTGGAAACGGTCGCAAAACTGGAGAGCCGGCTTTCCGCGGCCAGGAATGGCGCGGTCATGAAAATCAACTCGCTTGTCAAACGGATAGAGCAATCCCGTTCCTCACTGAAAAGCAAAAGACTGAACGAAACTCTCGCCGAAAAGACGTACCGTCTCACGGAAGAGGCGTACCGTTTTGGCACCAAGGACTTGCTGAGCCTGCAGAGCGCCAGGGACAGCCTGGCCCAGGCCAGGCTCGACGTCTCCGAGGAAGCGTACACGCTGCAAGCCGCGGTCCTCGATCTTGAATACACATTGGGCGTCCCCTTCGGGACGCTCGGGAGGCAATCGTGAAGAAACGCAATATGGCCATCATGGCCGTCTTCCTGGTCGTTATCGCGGCAGTGATGCTCTTGCCGGGCACGGCCAAAAAATTACCGCCCGGAGCGCCTGGCGCGGCCGGTCCCGGTACTGACGCCACCGCAACGTTTACGGTAAGGACCGCGACCGTCACCCGCAGATCCTTGCAGGGTTATATAGAGTCCAACGGCGACATCGTCGTCGATACTGCCGTCAAGGTCTACCCGCAGGTCTCCGGCGAGATCCGGTCGGTAAAGGTTGCGCTCGGGTCGTACGTCGTCAAGGGCCAGCTGATCGCCGAGATTGACCCGTCAATGCCCGGCAGCGCATATGCCCTCAACCCTGTACACGCGCCGATAGCCGGAACTGTGACGACCGCCCCGATGCCTGTCGGTTCCACGGTCACCGCCTCGTCCGCCATCATAGGACTAGGCGACATCACCGACGTCGAGGCGGAGGCGATGATACCGGAACGCTACGTCGGCGTGCTCAAACTCGGGCTCAAAGCCTCGGTTGCCTTTGAGGCCTACCCCGGAGAGAGCTTCTCCGCAACGGTCTCCCGCGTATCCCCGATCGTAGACGCCGGCTCAAGGACCAAGACCATCAGACTTTCCTTCGACAAATCCGACCCGCGCATCAACGCCGGCATGTTCGCCAAGATACAGCTCGATACCGTGATCTATGCCAACCGCCTGACGGTCTCCGGCAGCGCCGTGCTGTCCGACACCTCCGGCTCGTACGTCTTCATCGTCAACGCCGACGGCACCGCCTCCAGGAGAGCCGTCACGACAGGCGCGGACGTCGACGGGACCGTAGAGCTTGCGTCCGGCGTCGACGAGGGCGAGCTCGTCGTCATAGAAGGCGCGTCCGTGCTCTTCGACGGCGCCGTCATCAAGGACATTACGGTTACGGGAGCCTCGAAGTGAGCATAGCAAAAAAAGTCGTGGAACGGCCGGTACTCGCTGCCATCGTATTCGCCCTGACCATGATAGTCGCGCTCTACTCGGTATCGGACATTGCGCTCGACTTGATGCCGGACATGGACATGCCCATGTTGATGGTTACCGCTTCCTACTCAGGCGCGAGCCCGGAATCAGTAGAGAAAACGGTGACTGAAACGCTCGAGAGCGCACTGATAAACGTCAGCGGCCTGAGCAAGCTGACATCCACCTCGAGCGAAGGCAATAGCATCATCCAGCTTGAGTTCGGCTACAACGTTGACCTGGACGTAGCAACGAATGACATACGCGACAAGCTAGACAAGGTACGAGAGTCGCTGCCAGACGGCTGCGACTCTCCGAGCATATTCAAATTCTCGTCGGACGACATGCCCATCATCAAGATCGCGCTTTCAGGCAACCGGTCGTCCGAGGAACTCAAGAGCATGGCCGAAGAGTATATAGAACCGAGGCTCGAGCAGGTCGACGGCATAGCGGAAGCCTCCGTCAACGGCGGCAGAAACAGGATCATACGAGTCGACGTATCGCAGAACAGGCTGGATGCGTACGGCCTGACGATTACCGGTATAGCCTCGAGCCTCGCGGCAGCCAATGTCGAGCTCGGCGGCGGCAGTATCGGCGAGGGCACCAAGAATTACCTGATACGGACGACAGGCGAGTTCAAGAGCCTGGATGAGATAGCCGAGACCGTCATCGCCACGAAGAACGGCTACGGCGTCAAGCTGTCCGACGTCAGTTCCGTGACCGACGGATATGAAGACGAGAGTTCCCTCGTGTATATTGACGGCGAGCCGGGCGTCTACGTGTCGTTGACCAAGCGCTCCGGCGCCAATACGGTGCAGGCGGCCGATGCCGTCTACGAGAAAATGGCAGAGATCAGCAAGCTCCTGCCCTCCGACGTGACCATGGAGATCGTCTCCGACGATACCGAGACCATTCGCGGCACGCTGAACAACCTGGTAAGTTCCGCGCTGCAGGGAGCAGTGCTCGCGATGGCGGTACTCTTCTTGTTCCTCAGGAGCATCAAGAGCACGATCATCATAGGCATCTCCATCCCGTTCTCCATACTCGTCACCCTGCTCGCCATGTATTTCGCGGGCATAACCCTCAATATGATGACGATGACAGGCCTGATACTGGGCGTCGGCATGATAGTCGACGCGTCGATAGTGATCCTGGAAAATATCTACCAGTACAGGGAGCGAGGCTCCAAGCCCG
>CAZNCK010000140.1:0-9318 GCA_964571545.1 uncultured Treponemataceae bacterium
CAAAAAAGCGATACTCGCGGCCGGGGATACCTTCAGGGCCGCCGCCATAGACCAGCTCAAGCTGCACGGCACACGGCTCGGCGTGCGGGTGGTCGCTCAGGAACATGGTTCCGATTCAGGCGCCGTGCTCTACGACGCGTTGGAATCAGCCGCGGCCGAAGGCGCCGATCTGGTCGTCGCCGATACTGCCGGCCGTATGCACACCAAGGCTAACCTGATAAAGGAACTCGAGAAGATGGATAAGATCGTAGCCGCCAAGGCCGATCCGTCCAGGTACCGCCGCCTGCTCGTCGTCGACGCCACAACGGGGCAGAATGCTCTCAAACAGGCAGAGACCTTTGCCGCGGCCGTGCATATCGACGGGCTCGTGCTGACCAAGTACGATTCCAGCGCTAAAGGCGGCGTAGCGCTGGCTATAGCCAGACAACTAGGCATACCCACCGCCTTTGTCTGCGATGGCGAGCGTTATGAGGATATCCGTCCCTTCGATCCCGATCGCTACCTCGACGAATTCCTCGGGCTTGAATCGTGAAGAGTAGCGCGACGGTCATCGTCGCGGCTTGTTTTCTTAGCGTCTTCATTAACGGACTTGGAGCCCAGGGCGCCCTCCATGAGGGGTGGTATTCCTCCGATCCCGCCGGTCTGGCCCTTGATTCCATCCCGAATCCCGCGGGGTACGAATATGCGCTCCGCGTCCTGAAACAGAACGGCACAGTGCGTTCCGAGTTGTTCCAGAACGGCAAGACCGCTAGAGTCTGGATCAAGGCCTATGGCCCCAGCGGACTCCTGTCGCGCGAAACAATGGAAAAAGAGGGGCTCCTCAAAGAAGAATTCCTGTACGACGCGGAGGGCCGGCCCAACCTGGAACGAATTTTCCTGGATAGCGGCGATGTCGAGGAAACGGCCTACGAGTATGCCTCGGGGCGGCTCGTTTCAAGGACAACGTCTATCGGCGGGACGTCTGTATTGAAAATGACCTATCTGTACGCGCCTGACGGCCGCTTGGCGCTTGCCAGGGAAGCCTCTGGCAACGATTTCGGGACCAGCGAGGCCAGAACAGGCAGTTCAGCGAGTTGGAGCATTGGCACGGACGGGCTAGAACTCAGAACCTATGATACCAAGGGGCGCCTCGTTTCCATATCACTATACGACGGAGCCGAAAGGCTCAACCACGAGGAGCGTTTCTGGAAAGAGGGGACGCTCGAGCGAGTCGACGTAGAAGCAAAGAATGGTTCGATGACCAGCACCGACTACATCATGTCCGGCGCCGCAACAGGTGAAGTTGCGGCACTTACCGCCAAGCGTAACGACAAGGTCGTCTCGACAGAGCGGCGAACTTACGACGAGACGGGACGGCTGTCACGCGTCGATGCAAGCCTTGGCGGCAGAGACTCGGTCGTCGAGTACGACTATGACGATGATGGCGTCCTCGCCTCGACGCGGACTTCGGTGGAGGGCATTCTTTCTTCCATAATCCGCTACGAATCGCAAACGGTCCGGGTGGAGGAGCTCTATGACGCGGGGGCCGTATTCGCGCGCGTGCGGTACGAGGACGGCCGCAGGGTGCTCGAGGAAATGCTTCGCGACGGGATTGTAGTCCGTACAAGGCGTTTCCCGTGAGTCGATCCGGCTGGACCCGTTACATCGCCGCGCGGTGGTTCAGGAAGGGACGCGAGACGGGGCCGTCGCTGGCGCCATCTACTGCGGGCATAGCCGTGGGCGTCGCGGCCCTGCTATGCGTCATAGGCGTCATGAATGGATTCCAGATGGGTTTCATCGACGTGGTACTGGACCTAGACAGCTACCATGTCCGCGTTCCGTCGAGCGCCGGTACAGTCGAGGCCATCCTGTCCGCTGTCCCAGGAGTAAGCGCGGCACTGCCCTTTGTAGATGTGCGGACTATGGCCGCCAACGCGCGAGGCAAGGCCGCTGCGATCAGAATAAAGATTGTTCCCGATTTGGCCCTTGAAATGGATCCTGGCCTGGCTACGCGGCTCGAATTCCGTTCTGGCGGCTTTGCGGGCGGACTCGTCATCGGTTCGGAGTTGTCCCGGCAACTGGATCTGCGCGTAGGCGATACGGCTTCCGTGCTTGCGGTCTCGGCGGACGAGGATGAGGGCATCGATGCCAGAATGGTCGACCTGCTCGTCTCGGGCATCTATTATTCCGGATACTATGATTTTGATGCGACGCTTGCCTTCATCGCGGAATCAGCGGCTGAAAACCTGTCCGGCGGAGAGCTTCCTGTCATAGGCGTCAAGCTGGACGACCGCTACGACGACGCCAGGGCCATCGCCGGGCTCGCTGCCGCCGGCATAGTCGGCGCGGAGAGTTGGCGCGACTATAACCGGGCCTTCTTCGGTGCGCTTCGCATGGAAAAATCGGTAATGATGATGCTCGTCGGCCTCATCTTCATAGTCGTCGGCGTCAATATCTTCCATTCAATGCGCAAGGCCGTGTATGGTCGGGTCGAAGACATAGCGACGATGAAAGCGCTTGGCGCTAACTCTGCAGCGATACGGCGTATCTTCATGCTGGATGGCATAGCCGCGGGCGTAGGCGGTGCGGCCATCGGGTTGTGCGTCGGCCTTCTTGTCGCCACCAATGTCAACACCGTGTTTTCTGCCATCGAGACGGCAGTGGCTTTTCTGTATGGCCTGCTCGGAGGCAGCGGCTCGGGTTTTGAATTTTTTTCACCCGATCTTTTCTATATAGGAGACGTGCCGGTGCGCCTGTCATTTACAGAGACGCTGTTCATTACCGCCGCGGGGGCCCTTTCCGCGGTCGCGGCCGCTCGTGCGGCCAGTTCGCGCGTATCCAGGATACATCCATCGGAGGTCCTTCGCGATGAGTGAAGACGTAATCGTGTGTGGCGGTGTCCGCAAGGTGTTCAAAAGCGAAGCCGAAGAACTCGAGATATTACGGGGGGTCGAGTTCAGGCTGGCCCGCGGCGATTGCGCCTCGATAACAGGGCCGAGCGGTTGCGGCAAGAGTACGTTTCTGTCGATCTTGGGCGGGCTTGATCGGCCGAGCGCCGGCGAAGTCCGCGTGGGCGGCGTTGATCTTGTGCATTCTGATGACGAGGGACTCTCCGCCTTCCGTGCCCGTATCGCCGGGTTCGTTTTCCAGTTTCACTATCTGCTCAAGGACTTTACCGCGCTTGAAAACGTGATGTTGCCTGCCTACATGCTGTCAGGCGACCGCAAGGCCGCCATAGCCAAGGCAAGGCCGCTTCTGGAGGCCGTGGGGCTAGGCCAGCGGCTTTCCCATGTGCCAGCCAAATTATCTGGCGGTGAAAGGCAGCGTGTCGCGATAGCGCGGGCCCTGGTCAACGATCCAGAAATCGTGCTGGCTGACGAGCCTACAGGCAACCTGGACCGGGCCAGCGCCAAGGCCGTCGAGGATCTGCTGTTCGATCTGGCTGCCCGCCGGGGCACGACGCTACTCGTCGTCACCCACGATCAAGGTCTGGCGGAGCGCGCGTCACGACGTTTCACGCTTCGCGAAGGGGCGTTGCTCGAGTCATGACCGGTTCTCCCGTAGCCTTTGTCGCAACCCGTTTCTTTATTGGACGCCGAGCGGTCGACGGCTCCCGCGACCAGGCCCGCAAGGCGCTGGCGGGCGCCGTGCTCAGCGTCGCGCTCAGCCTCGTGCCTCTCATTACCGTCATGCAGGTAGCGGACGGCATGATCCAGGGCATCAGCGCCCGCTATGTAGAACTGGGCACCTATCACGCGCAGGCCTATCCGTATGCCACCAGCGACTTTGCGAGCGCCCGCGACGCCGCCCGCGCCTCTCCAGGCGTGACGGGGGCCTGGATCGAGACGCAATCGGTCGGCGTGGCCTTCGCCAACGGCCGGCGCGAAGGCGTGGCGGTGCGCGGCGTCGAGCCCGGTTTTCTGGCTGACTCATCTACTTTATCCTACCTGAGACTCGAGTCGGGCCAGATAGCGCTGGAGCGGTCCAATGACGCGCTCCTGGGCTCCGCCATGGCCGCCAAGCTCGGCATTGCGCCTGGCGATGTCGTCAGTCTCATATCGATCCGGAAAGGCCAGGACGGGGGCATGGCGCCCCGTGTAACAATGCTCACGGTGCGAGGCATCGTCTCCGCGGGCTACCGCGACCTCGACGCCCAGTGGCTATTCATGCGTCAGGATACAGCCGCCCGGGTTTTACCCAAGGAAAATACGCGAAGCTTCGTCGGCATCAAGGCCGCTGATCCCTTCGGCAGGCCCTTCGCCGCGCGCGACGCCGTGGAAGGGCGTTTGCCGGCGGGTTTCTCCGTGTACTCCTGGCGCGAAGTGGAAAAAAACCTCTTCGAATCCTTGGCCAGTACGCGCACCATGCTCCTTCTTATCATGGCCGTCACTGTCGCCATCGCCGCCGTCAACGTTTCCAGCGCTCTTACAACGCTCGTCATGGAGCGTGGCCAGGAAATCGCCGTCATGAAGAGCCTGGGCGCCAGCCCCGCCGACCTTGCGCGTATCTTCTCTCTCGGCGGCGCCGCCATCGGAGGCCTGGGGGCCATCCTGGGCTCGGCCGGGGGGCTTCTTGCCAGCCTCAGGATCAACGAGATACTGGCTATGATAGAAAAGTTGGCCAACGCTTTCCGCTCCTTGCTTGCCGCCCTGACTGACGGGATAAGGCCTGAGGCGTTCAAGGTGCTTAATCCGGAGTATTACCTGCAGACTATCCCCGTCGAGGTCCCGTTCGGCGAAATCGTCGTTGTCGTTGCGGCGACAGTGGCCCTGTCCTTCGTGGCAGCCCTCGGACCGGCGCGCCGGGCGGCCTCGATGTCTCCGCTGGATGGCTTCCGCAAGCGCTGACCGTTACCTCCGGGACTGTTGGCGGCTGAATCAGTACGTGGTGACAATCCGCCACACCCGGGGTATAGTGACCGTGCGAACGCATACGTGCTCCGTGCCGCGTAGGCGTCTATCAGGAGGATCTCATGGCCAAGAACGAAACCAATTACAGTGCGCAGAGCGCAGACGATAAGCTCAAGGCGCTTGAAGCCGCCCGACTTCAGATAGAAAAGCAGTATGGCCTCGGCTCGCTCATGCAGCTCGGAAAGTACGACAATGCGCTCGGCATCGAGGCTATCCCGTCGGGTTCCATCCTGCTCGACGAGGCCCTCGGCGTAGGCGGATATCCCCGCGGCCGCATCATCGAGATATACGGTCCGGAGTCGTCCGGCAAGACGACCCTCGCGCTTCACGCCATCGCGGAGGCCCAGAAGAAGGGCGGCATCGCGGCGTTTATAGACGCCGAACACGCGCTCGACCCCGTCTACGCCAAGAATCTGGGCGTCAACACCGACGAGTTGTGGGTCTCTCAGCCCGACAATGGCGAACAGGCTCTCGAGATATGTGAATCCCTCGTACGCTCGGGCGCCGTGGACATCATCGTCATAGACTCGGTGGCCGCGCTTACCCCCCAGGCAGAAATAGAGGGCGACATGGGCGAGGCCCACATGGGCCTCCAGGCTCGCCTCATGAGCCAGGCGCTCCGCAAGCTCACCGGCAGCCTCTCCAAGTCCAAGACTATCCTCATTTTCATCAACCAGATACGCATGAAGATAGGCGTCATGTTCGGCAATCCGGAAACAACAACCGGCGGCAACGCGCTCAAGTTCTACTCGTCCATCCGTGTTGAGGTCAGGCGCATCGAAACCATAGAGCGAGGCGACGAAGAGGCAATCGGCAACAAGGTGCGCGTCAAGGTGGTCAAGAACAAGGTCGCGCCGCCGTTCCGCCGCGTCGAACTGGAGATTATGTTCGGCAAGGGTATTTCCGCGTCCGCCAGCCTCATCGACGCGGCCGTCAAGTGCGGCATCGTCGACAAGAAGGGCGCCTGGTATACCTACGGCGAGGAAAAGCTCGGGCAGGGTCGCGAAAACGCCAAGGCAATCATAGAGCAGAACAAGGAACTGGCCGACGAGATAGAGGCCAAAGTTCGTGTGATTTTCTTCCCGCCCAAGACCAGCAACGCCGTTAAGACTGCCATCGACAATACCGCCGTCGCGGAAAAGAAACCCGCCTCAGCCAAAATCCCGCCTAAGGCAGCTTCCGTGCCGGTTGCCGCTCCGGTAGCTCAGTCTTCCGTCGCAACGCCCAAGCCCGTTGCCGAGCCTTCCATGGATAAGAGCGGGCCGCGCGCCGCTAAGCCGGCCGCTGATGACGACGGCGGACTCTTCTGACCCCGGTATACCTCGGTCTGGGCTCCAACAAAGGCGACTGCGAGGCTATACTCCGCGGTGCCTTGCTGGAGCTCCAGGCGAACCTGACAGGTCTACGCGCTTCTTCGGTCTACAAGACCTCGCCGCGCTACCTTATCGACCAGGCTGACTTTTATAATCTAGTCGTCGAAGGCGCTACTGACTTGCAGCCGCTACAACTGCTTGCCGTCACCCAGGCCATCGAAGCCCGTTTCGGCCGTGACCGAACCTGCGAACAGAGCAAGGGACCACGTACCCTCGATATCGATATACTGCTGTATGGCGACGCACGCATCGACCTGCCCGAACTGGTCGTCCCGCACCCGGGAATGACGGAGCGCGCCTTCGTGCTGGTGCCGCTCGTGGAACTGGCGCCAGAACTACGGCATCCGCTGTTCGGCCAGCCTTTCGCTTCGTACCTGAACTCGGTACGAGGACAGGGGATTTACCTGCATGCGGGGCCGCCGGTATAATCCGGGCACATCACATGGAAGAACCCACCGATTTACCCCTCGAACCGGGCAGCACCGGGCGCAGTTACAGCCTCGCAGAGTTTGAGGGCCCCCTGGATCTTCTCCTCTTCCTCATTAAGAAGAATGAGGTCAGTATCTACGACATACCCATCGCTTCAATTACTGAACAATTTCTGGCCTCGCTCGCAGGGGCGGAAGGCGTCAGTCTCGATGATCTGACCGAATTCTACACGCTTGCGGCGACGCTTCTGTACATCAAGAGCCGCATGCTTTTGCCCGTTGAGATAGACCTGTCCGACGAGATCGATGACCCCAGGCGCGACCTTGTCGAAAAATTGATTGAATACCAGAAGTTCAAAAAACTGTCAGAGCTGATGGAGCGCAAGGAGCTAGAAGTCGAATGGACCATAGAGCGCACCAAAATGCAGAGAGCGCTTCCGTTTGGCGACGAAGAAGAACTCTGGGACAAGATCGACGTATGGGACCTTCTCAAGTCATTCTCCGGTTTGATGGGAGGCATGTCGAGCGAACGCATCATCGACATGTATGAAGAAGTATCCATTAATGAGAAAACGGCCCTGATTCATGAATTATTGGACTCCAGAGAAGCATTTGCGTTTGTCGACCTCATCACGCGCCCCGGTTCTACGCTCGACATAGTCTGCGCGTTCCTCGCATTGCTCGAGGCGGTGAAATACCGCGTCATTTCGATACATCAGCATCGCCTGTTCGGCGACATCCAGATACGAAGACACGAAGTGCGGAGACCCGATGGAACTGAATCTTGACCGCGAAGCGGCGATACTCGAGACGATTCTGTTTCTGGAATCAGAGCCGATGGACCATGCGGCGCTCGCGCGCATAAGCGGCCTCGGAAAGGAGCTCGTAGAAGCCGCGCTTGATCACTTGAAGGAAACATTGTCGGCTCCCTCGCACGGCCTCGAGCTGTCCGAGATGGGGGGCGGTTGGATGCTAGCGCCTAAACGCGAATTCTGGGAAGCCCTGAAAGACCGGTATGGGCGAAAAAACGAACAAAAATTGTCGCGCGCCGCCCTCGAGACACTTTCCATCATCGCCTATTCTCAGCCAATTACTAGGTCTGAAGTCGAAGCCATCCGCGGCGTCGCAGCCGACACCATGATGCGCTTTCTCCTCGATAAGGGGTTCATAAAGGAAGTCGGGAAAAAAGACGCCCCCGGAAAACCCATCCAGTATGGAACGACTAAAGAGTTCCTTAAATTTTTTAGGCTTGGCAGCATCGCGGACCTTCCAAAACTCGGTGAGCTGGAGCGCGACAGGTTCGAACTTGAGGATGCAGAATGAGTTCCGAGAAAACTTCCGATCCAGCTACTCCGCCCGAAACAAGCGAGCGCGGCGTCCGCGTCCAGGTGCTCGTAGCCCGTGCGGGCCTCGCATCCCGCCGCGCGGCCGAAGACTTCATAAAATCCGGCCGCGTCAGTCTCAATGGCAAGGTCGTTACCGAACTCGGCGTCCGCGCTGTGCCGGCTGACATCCTGACGGTAGACGGCAAGCTCGTTGTAGCCGAGGAACGGTTGCATCATCTGGCTCTCAACAAGCCAGCGGGCTTTCTCTGCGCCATGAGCGACGAATTCGGCCGCCCGCTGGCCGCCTCACTGTTCAAGCCGCAGATTCAGGAACGGATCTACAACGTAGGCCGGCTCGATCTGGATTCATGCGGCCTGATTCTGTTCACTAACGACGGTAGCTTTGCCGCAAGAGTAGGGCACCCCTCGGCGAGCTTAGTAAAAGAGTACGAAATCCAGACGGACAAGCGCATACCCAATGAGTTCGGCAAACGTTTCGAGGCCGGCTTCCTGGATTCCGGAGAAACGCTCAAGGCGGAAAGCGTAACCATCACGGGAGAATTCCGCTGCACCATACGCCTTATGGAAGGCAAAAATCGCGAGATACGGCGAGCGCTTGGCATTTTTGGCCTTGAAGTCGTCGTGCTGCGCCGGGTTGCCATAGGAAACGTCAGGCTCGGCGGACTCGTAGAAGGCCGCTGGCGTTCACTGACTGACGAAGAAATCTCTGGATTGATGCATGGAGGAGCCTAGATGATAGTGGCGATGGACGGCCCCGCGGGCACAGGAAAAAGCACTATCGCGCGCATGGTCGCCGAGCGCAACGGCTTTACCTACATCAATTCAGGAAACCTGTACCGCGCTATCACCTGGGGCGCCATGCGCTCCGGCGTTGCCCTGGATGATCCAGAGGCGGTAGCAGCATTCGCCGGATCGGCGAAGCTTTCCTATGACGGCGGGGCGCTCCTCATGAACGACAAGCCGGTTGAAGGCTATCTGCGTTCGGATGCCGTCGATGCCAAGGTTGCCCAGATTTCAGCCATCATACCGGTGCGGCATATAATCAACAGGATAATCAGATCAATCGGATCCGGCATCGACGCGGTCGTAGAAGGAAGGGATATATGCACGGTGGTATTCCCAAATGCGGAGGTTCAGATCTATATTGACGCGAGCGTAGAAGCGCGAGCCAAGCGTCGTTTCAGTCAGGGAACCAGCGTTGCCAGCCTTGAAGAAATCAGGCAGAACATAGAGATGCGCGACGACATAGACAGGAATAAAGCGGAGGGTAGCCTCAAAAAAG
>CAZNCK010000141.1:0-242 GCA_964571545.1 uncultured Treponemataceae bacterium
CTTACAAGGCTGGCCCCACGGAGTGACCGGCTGCTTGTAACCCTTACCGCGGCCTTCGCCGCCTCCATGCGGATGGTCGACGGGGTTCATGGCCACGCCTCTCACCCTCGGTCGCTTGCCGAGCCAGCGCACGCGGCCAGCCTTACCAAAGCGCTCGTTCATGTGTTCTTCGTTGCCAACGCCGCCTATCGTCGCGATGCACTTCTTGAAAACAAGGCGAAGTTCATTGGACGGAAGCTTGA
>CAZNCK010000141.1:252-7269 GCA_964571545.1 uncultured Treponemataceae bacterium
CACATAATCGCCGTCTGAACCGACGATCAGCGCACCGGCGCCTGCAGCGCGAGCCAACTGAGCACCCTTGCCCAAGGTTAGTTCCACATTGTGCACGGTAAAGCCCACAGGGATGTTCTCAAGCGGCAGAGCGTTGCCGATTTCGATAGCAGCCTGAGGACCGCTCATAACCGTCTGGCCGACCATGAGGCCGGTGGGGGCGATGATGTAGCGTTTCTCGCCGTCAACATAATTGACCAGCGCGATATTGCCCGACCTGTTGGGATCGTACTCTATCGTCGCTATCTTGCCCGGAATCCCGAACTTGTCGCGATTCCAGTCAATCAAACGATACTTTTTCTTATGTCCGCCGCCCAGCCGCCGCACTGAAATGCGACCATTGGAGGCACGACCGGCGTTCTGCTTCTTACCCCTGGTAAGAGCCTTCTGAGGCTCGTTGCCAATGGTAAGCGCGTCGTTCACCACCTGCACCCGGTGCCTGAGTCCGGGGGTTATCGGCCTGAATGTCTTGATAGCCATAGTATTCCCCTATTCCCTTATGCGCCTTCGAAGGCCTTGATGGTCTCGCCCTTGGCGAGACGCACTATGGCCTTCTTCCACGCCGATGTAGTACCGGCGCGGCCGCGAAGGCGCTTGGGCTTGCCCTTCACGTTCATGATCGTGCACGAGATCGGGTGCACCTCGAAGAGCCTTTTGACGGCTTCCTTGACCTGGGTCTTGTTGGCCCTCGGGTCCACGCGGAATACGTACTGTCCCTCTTCGCGAAGGACGTTCGTCTTCTCGCTGAGGACGGGCTCTATCAGTATGCTTTCGTACTGCATTGCTCGGCCTTCCTTACTTATCCGCGTAGAATTCGTTGAGGTTCTTCACCGCGGACTCCATCACGATCACAGTCCGTCCGTAGAACAGATCGTGGGCGCGAAGGCGGTTGAAGGACAGGAAGTGCAACCAGGGAATATTCTTTCCGGCGCGCTTCACCATCGCGTCGTCATCTTTAAGAATGACGACGGTCCTCTCGGCCTTGTCCCCTGGGAGCAGTCCAGCCAAAACGGACGCGAGGTCCTTGGTCTTACCGCTCTCTATGGAGAAATCCTCGACGACCTTCATGGTGGCGTTCTGGGCCTTGAGACTCAGAATGCTCTTCATCGCGAGGCGCTTGGCCTTCTTGTTGATAGAATACGAATAGTCCCTCGGGTGCGGTCCGAATACGGTACCGCCACCTACGAACTGCGGCGCCTTGACGTCACCCTGACGGGCTCGGCCGGTGCCCTTCTGGGCATAAGGGCGACGATTCGTACCATGGACATCGGAACGGGTCTTCGTATCGGCAGTGCCGACGCGGGCATTGGCAAGCTCATTGTTGATCGCGTACCAGATGACGTCTTCGTTGACCGGAAGGCCAAACACATCATCGGACAACTCGATCGACCGCAGCTCTTTGCCTTGTACGGAAAAGACTTTGCTTTCCATATCAGTCTATCCTCACTTAGCTTTCTTGACGGCCGAACGCACGACAACGACGCAGTTGCGCGGACCGGGAACGGCACCGCGAATCAGCATGAAACCGTTTTCCACGTCAATCTTGACCAGCTTCAGGTTCATGACGGTTACCCGCTCACGTCCCATACGACCAGGCATCTTCTTGTTCTTGAAGGTTTTGTGCGGGTATGTGCTCATACCAGTAGAACCAGGCTCGCGGTGGAACTTGGAGCCGTGTGTATTGCGACCTCCAGCGAACCCCCAGCGCTTGATGACACCCTGAAAACCCTTGCCCTTGCTGACTGCGATCACGTCGACGAACCGGGTGCCTTCAAACAGGGACACACCGAGCTCATTGCCGACTTCCACTTCGCCAGTGAAGTCTCGCATCTCGCGAAGAACCTTCGTGGGAGCCATTCCTTCAGGAAACTGTCCCGCGTAAGGCTTGGTTATCTGGATCTTCTTCATATCCCGATATCCGAGCACGACAGCATTGTAGCCGTCTTCATCCACGGTCTTTCGATCTACAACCTTGTTAGGCTCGACGGCTATAACCGTAACCGGTACAAGCCGGCCGGCGTCGTCGAAGACCTGGGTCATTCCGATCTTCTTTCCGATCAATCCAATCATCGGTCTCTCCTAAGCGTTGAACAGTACGGTACGAAACCGTCCGTTTACTGCTTGATCTCGACGTCCACACCTGCGGGCAACTCGAGCTTCATAAGCGCATCCATGACGTCGGGAGTCGGGCTCAGAATGTCGATCAGCCTTTTGTGCGTACGCATTTCGAACTGCTCGCGTGCCTTCTTATGCACGTGGGGAGATCGAAGTACCGTATACTTACTGATCTTCGTGGGAAGCGGAATTGGTCCTGAGACCTTTGCCCCTGCCCTCTGAACTGTTGTTACGATGGATTTCGCGCTATCGTCTATAAGACGAACGTCGAAACCCCTGAGCCTGACACGGATCCTATCTTTCATGTGTCCTCCAAAGATCGCTTGCGCCGGCATTCCGCGGGCCGTACCCTGGCGGGCGTGCCCATGAACCCTGACGCTCGAGGTCGTGGAACCTCGCGACGCGCTTCACGTAACACGTGATTCGCGACTGCTCATCCTTCGCGGGCACCACGGCACCCAGACGAGTAGCTCGTGGATAATGCCCTACCCGGAAACAAATGTCAACCCAGCCAACCGGCCCGTACAGGATAGGAAATTTAGGCACAGAGCCACAGAGTGCGGCGAGAGACTCGTAGCTATCGCTCCGAGTTGGCGAGGAGCAGACAAGGGGGTTTGGGGGATGCGTACGTATACGTACGCATCCCCCAACGGTTGCCACCAGGGGGATACCCCCTGGAACCCCTGTGACAGTTTCAAGCCGGGGACACCCCGGACCATACGACGCTCATCGATTCGCGTCGTATGCACTGCTCGGATCACACTATGCAAAATCTTTGTCTTAAAGGCTATTTTTCGCGGTCGGTCATGCCGGCTATGAACTGTTTCTGCATAACCACGACGACGAGGGCCGGCGGCAGCAAGGCTAGCAGAGTGGTAGCCATGACTATCTGCCATTCGACCAGAACATCCGCGCCGCTCAGCATCCGGTTAATGCCTATCAGAATGGTGTAATATTCCTGCTTGGTCGTTATAAGGAGCGGCCAGAGATACTGGTTCCAACCGTAAATGAACTGGATAACGAACATTGCTGATATCGGCGTGCGGGTCATCGGAAGCAGGATGCGCCAGAAAAATTGCATCGGAGAAGCGCCGTCGATCTGCGAGGCTTCGGCTATCTCACGTGGCACCGTCATGAAGAATTGCCTGAACAGGAATACTGCGGTGGCAGACACGACCATGGGCAATATCAACCCCGCATAGGTGTTGAGCAGGCCGAGATCCGATACCACCTTGTATGTAGGCATGATACGGACCTCTACGGGCAACATCAGTGTTATAAAAATCGCCCAGAAACAGAATTTCCTCAACTTGAAGTTGAAGAAGACGATCGCGAATGCCGCAAGCAAAGAAATAACGATCTTGCCTATGGAAATACCCAAGGCCATAATCAGCGAATTCTTCAACATCGTAAGCGCGGAGGTGCCTAGATTCTTGTTTCCTTCCAGGATTGCGCGTGAATAATTTTCTAAAAAATGGGATCCGGGAGCCAGCGGCATCGGCGCGGAAAGGATTTCCGCGTTCGTATGGGTCGATGCTATAAAAACTATCCAAATAGGGAACAGAAGTATCACCATAGCCACTATCAGGAAAACGTGCGGCAAGACTCGCTGCACGGTATTATGCTCGGTCATTTCTCGCCTCCTAGTAGTGCACGCGCCGCTCGATGAAGCGGAACTGTATAACTGTCAATCCGATAACCATGATCATCAGGATCACTGACTGTGCGGAAGAACCGCCCAGGTCGAGATTGACGACGCCATCGCGCCAGACCTTGTAGACGAGTATGCTGGTGGCCTTTCCCGGACCGCCGGCCGTCACCTGATGGATGATGGGGAAGGTCTCGAAGAAACCATAGACCAGGTTCATAACGAGCAAATAGAACGTGGTCGGGGACAAAAGAGGGAATATTATGGTCCAGAACCTGCGCGTCGGGCCGGCGCCGTCAATGGCCGCGGCCTCTACGAGATCGTTAGGAACACTCTGTAGACCAGCGAGAAAGAACACGAAATTGTATGAAATCTGCTTCCAGCTCGCCGCGAGCGTGACAAGAAGAAACGCTTGATTCGAGTCTAGAAGATGATTCCACTCGATTCCGAGCTTGTGTTTCATGGCCCACGCGATAACGCCTACATTAGGATTGAACAAGAATAGCCACAGCACGCCGGCAACCATAGTCGCGACGGCATACGGCCAAATCATCATCGTCTTATAGAATGACGAAAGCCGCATCTTCTTATTTGCTTGAGTTGCGAGAAACAGGGCGACCACCATCGATAACATCGCGACAGCGGCGGCGAATGCTATGGAAATTCGAAAGGATTCACCATATGCGTATGAAGGTTCGGTAAATAGCCTTGTATAGTTTTCAAGGCCGACGAAAATTACGCGACCGCCAAAAGGATCCTGCAGAAAAAACGACTGCCAGACGCCTTGAAGAGAAGGCCAGAAAAAAAATACAAAAACGATGACCATTTGCGGAAGGACGAGGAGGTATGGAAGCCACTTCGCCTTGAACTCGTATTGTTGGGTCATGAAGCATCCTGGATTAAAGATAACGGGACCGGTCAGAGACCGGCCCCGGAGCGACATTTCTTGCGGGAGTCTTACTTGTTCAGCCTCTGGAATTCACGAAGCTGGGCATTACCGTAGAGTACCATCTTAGCTAGTCCGTCCTTGACGGATATCTTGCCAGCGAGGATATCTTCCCAAGTCTGATCCTCGACTTCACGTATTTGAGCAAAATTGCCAAAACGAATGCCCATCGAGTTCTTGGTCGGCGCCTTGTTCAGGAGCTGCTTGATGGCGATCTCGGGACCGGGATTCTTGTCATAGAATCCCTGGGACTTCGTGAGTTCATATGCGGCCATGGTTATCGGCAGGTAGCCGGTATTCTGGTGCCAGAAGGCCTGGATCTCGGGAGTAGACAGGAAGGTAAAGAATTGGGCAACGCCTTTATACTCATCCTTTGACTTACCGCCGAAGACCCAAAGACTCGCTCCGCCTATGATGGAGTTCTGGGGAGCGCCGGACACTTCGGGGTAGTACGGAAGGCGGGCTACACCGAAATCGAACTTGCAGGTATTCTTGAAGTTAGCATATCCGCCGATAGACTCAAAATGCATGCCTACTTGGCCGGAAGTAAACAACGGATTGGCCTTATTCTCACGTCCGCCGTAGATAAAGACCTTCTCTTTGCTCAACTGGTAAATTGTCTCGAAATGCTTCTGGGTAAGCGACGTATTGAATGCAAGTTCGGTGTCGAGGCCCTCGAAACCATTCGCCTTGGTGCCAAAAGGCTGGTTGTGCCAGGCAGCGAAGTTCTCCAGCTGGATCCAGGAAATCCAGTTGGTAGAGAAACCGCCCTCCATGCCGGAAGCCTTGAGCTTCTTGGCAATCTCGAAGAACTCGGGCCAAGTAACCGGGGGCTTCTCGGGATCGAGGCCGGCGGCGCGGAAGGCATCCTTATTGTAATACATGACAGAAGTCGAAGAATTGAACGGCAGGGAGAGCATCTCGCCCTTGGATGTAGAGTAGTAGCTCGTTATCGTCGGGATATAGATCTTGGGATCGAATTTCTGTCCGGTTTCTTTCATCAGCTGGTATACCGGCTTAACGGCGCCCTTGGCGGACATCATAGTCGCGGTACCGACTTCAAAAATCTGAATGATAGCGGGCGCTGATTTCGCTCGGTATGCGGCGATGCCGGCGTTCATCGTATCGATGTATGACCCTTTAAATACAGGATTCACCTTATAGGCGGTCTGGCTGGCGTTGAATTTGTCAGCGATGAGCTGCACGTTTTCAGCGTTTTTGCCTGTCATTGCGTGCCAGAAGTCGAGACCGATCGGTTCGGCGAACGCCGATGTCGCGATCATGCTCAACGCGAGAATTGCCAACAGAAGTCGTTTCATTCTTGCCTCCAAAAATTTGATGAGGTGCCCTCATGGGGCGGATCAAGTCAACGAAGTATTGTAGTCGCGAATCGTATAGTGCGCAACTTTTATCTTGTGATTGCAGGCACATGTAAACATATAAACGGAAACAAAAAGGCCACCCTTTCGGGCGGCCTTTTACTAACGTGTAAAGGTATCAGGTAAGAATGTCGACTACCTGGCCGGAAGCTACGGTGCGGCCGCCTTCGCGGATGGCGAACTTGAGGCCCTTCTCCATGGCGATAGGATAGATCAGCTCGCCAAAGATCTCGGTATTGTCGCCGGGCATGACCATTTCCTTGCCCTCGGGCCGGGGAACGGTGCCGGTGATGTCGGTCGTGCGGAAGTAGAACTGCGGCCTGTATCCGGCGAAGAACGGGCTATGACGACCGCCTTCAGTCTGGGACAAGCAGTAGATCTGGCCGCGGAATTTGGTGTGCGGGGTGATGGAGCCGGGCTTGGCGAGAACCTGTCCGCGTTCCACTTCTTTCTTGTCCACACCACGGAGAAGAGCGCCGATGTTGTCTCCGGCGCGGCCTTCATCGAGGAGCTTGTTGAACATTTCCACGCCGGTGACGACGGTCTTCTTGGTGGGCTTGATGCCTACGATTTCGACTTCATCATTGACGTGAACGATACCGCGGTTGATAGCGCCGGTAACGACCGTTCCGCGGCCGGAGATAGAGAACACGTCCTCAATCGGCATAAGGAAGGGCTTGTCGATGACGCGCTCGGGATCCTTGAAGTAGTTGTCCATGGCGTCGAGGAGATCCTCGAGGCACTTGGTGGCTTCGGCATTGTCAGGCTCGGTCATGGCCTTGAAAGCGGATCCCTTGATGATGGGGGTCTCTGCGCCGGGGAACTTCTGGAAGGTCAGCAGGTCGCGGACTTCTTCTTCGACGAGCTCAACGAGTTCGGGATCGTCAAGA
>CAZNCK010000141.1:7279-9311 GCA_964571545.1 uncultured Treponemataceae bacterium
GCGGGTCTGTGGCATCACCGAGGCGGGAGCGGAAACAACCAGGATGGCGCCGTCCATCTGGGCGGCTCCGGTGATCATGTTCTTGATATAGTCGGCATGGCCCGGGCAGTCGATGTGCGCGTAGTGACGCTTGGTCGACTGGTACTCAAGGTGACGGGTATTGATAGTGATACCGCGCGCCTTCTCTTCGGGAGCGTTGTCGATATCGTCATACTTCATGACCTTGTCGCCGAATTTCTTGCCGCAGTACATGGTGATGGCAGCACTGAGCGTTGTCTTGCCGTGATCGATATGACCGATCGTGCCGACGTTCATGTGCGGTTTGGTGCGCTCGAATTTCTCTTTCGCCATTAGTATCCTCCTAGCCTGGTATTACGAAAAAAGGAAACCGGCGCCGAGCGCAGGTTCCAATACTATAAATGGCAGCGCGGTCTGTATTGGACCGCGAAGCCATACCGCCTTACCAGCGGTAGTGGGCAAATGCCTTGTTGGCTTCAGCCATGCGGTGCGTATCTTCACGCTTCTTGACTGCGGTACCGGTGCTATTGAAGGCATCGGTCATTTCCGCGGCCAAACGGTCGGCCATCGACTTGCCGGAACGCTTGCGCGAAGCGGCGATGATCCAACGCATCGCGAGAGCCTCACGACGAGCATCGCGGATTTCAATCGGCACCTGGTAGGTCGCGCCGCCGACGCGGCGGGATTTGACTTCCACCACGGGCTTCACGTTGTCCATAGCCTTCATGAACGCATCGAGAGCCGGGGCTCCGGATTTCTCCTGAAGCTGAGCCATCGCGTCGTACATGATGGAGGTAACGGTAGATTTCTTACCCTGCCACATCATCCTGCAGATGAACTTGGTGATGATGACGCTGTTGTAACGCGCATCGGGCTGGTGGCCACGATCCTCTGACTTCTTTTTCCGTCCCATGATCGCCCCCCTTAAGCCTTGGGCCGCTTGGCGCCGTACTTGGAGCGCGCCTGCTTGCGGTCCGCTACACCGAGGGTATCCTTGGCGCCGCGAATGATGTGGTAACGGACGCCAGGAAGATCCTTGACGCGTCCTCCGCGCAGAAGCACGACGGAGTGCTCCTGCAGGTTATGGCCGACGCCCGGAATGTACGCGGTCCCCTCGATGCCGTGGGACAAGCGTACGCGGGCTACCTTCCTGAGGGCCGAGTTCGGCTTCTTGGGCGTGACCGTCATGACGCGGGTACATACGCCGCGTTTCTGAGGGCACTCGTTGAGCGCCGGGCTCTTGGTTTTCCAGATGGACTGTTTACGGCCCAATCGGATTAGCTGGTTGATCGTAGGCATTAGAACATGGTCTCCTGTTGTGGCCGGACTTCAGCATCGCCCGACATATTTCCTAGGTACACGAGTTACATTTGGGCGGTGCGCCCGTGGAACGCACCGAGCATAGACAATAGAATTCCTGACGGCACCTTGTCAATCCGTCGAATCGGAACCCGGACCTCAGACATCCTCTTCCTCAGGCTCCTCTTCGACGACAGGACTGAAGCCTTCGTCATCCTCGAACGCGGTATCTTCCTCGAAAGCCGGTTCCTCAACGTACTGCACCTGTTCATCACCGAGCGGCAACACCGACATTTCGCGTTCCTTACGCCTCTGCTCGGCGATTTCGGCGACATACGCGTCAAGGTCATCATGCACGCCGTCCGACAGCTGGAGGCCCTTGTATTGACGCATTCCGGTGCCGGCGGGTATCAGGTGGCCGATGGCGACGTTTTCCTTGAGACCGTGCAGCGGGTCGACGGCTCCCGCAATCGCGGCGTCCGTGAGTACGCGGGTAGTCTCCTGGAACGAGGCGGCCGAGATGAACGAGTCGATCTTGAGCGAGGCCCTCGTTATGCCCATCAGCAGCGGCCTGGCGATAGCGGGCTGACCGCCCTCTGAAAGCACGCGGCGGTTCTCTTCATGGAACTTGAACTTGTCTATCTGTTGCCCGTAGATGAACCGAGTATCGCCAGGAGCTACAATTTCGACTTTCTTCATCATCTGGCGCACGATG
>CAZNCK010000142.1:0-9304 GCA_964571545.1 uncultured Treponemataceae bacterium
GCTTGCGCATCAACCGCGCCGGCGGCGACGCTTCCGGTCTCGCTGTCTCGGAAAAAATGCGTTCCCAGATCCGCGGCCTCAACCAGGCCTCGAAGAATGCCGCCAACGGCGTCTCCTTTATCCAGACCACAGAAGGCTACATGCAAGAGAGCCAGGACATCCTGCAGCGGCTCCGCGAGCTGTCAATTCAGGCTGCAAACGGTATCTATTCCGCTGAAGACCGCATGCAGATCCAGGTAGAAATCTCGCAATTGGTCGACGAGATCGACCGCATCGCCAGCCATGCCCAGTTCAACGGCATGAACCTCCTGACCGGCCGGTTTGGCCGCGAAGACGGAGAGAACATGGTTACCGGTTCCATGTGGTTCCACATCGGCGCCAACATGGACCAGCGGGAACGCGTATATATCGGCACCATGACCGCCAAGGGCCTCGGCGTCAAACAGATTTCCAGCGACGAAATCGTCTCCCTCTCATCGCCCGATGGCGCCAACAGGACGATAGGCGTTCTCGACGAGGCTCTGAAGAAGATAAATAAGCAGAGGGCTGATCTCGGCGCCTATCAGAACAGAATTGAGCACGCTGTCCGCGGCATCGATATCGGCGCGGAGAACCTCCAGGCAGCGGAGAGTCGCATCCGCGACACCGACATGGCGGCCGAAATGGTGAGCTATACCAAGGACCGAATCCTCATCCAGGCCTCCAGCGCAATGCTCGCGCAGGCCAACCAGAAGACCGCTTCTGTCTTGCAGTTGCTCCAGTAAGGGGATATACTGATCATTGATCTGGCGGCGGGTCTTCCGGCTCGCCGCCAGTGATCGTTCTTTGACAAATACCCTCATGCGCATGCAGGCGGAGACGCCAGCCCCCGAAGGGGACTGGTTTCCCCGCCGCGCGGGGCATGAACGGACGGGAACCGGCGCGATGAAATAAATTCCCGGCCCCGAAGCCATGCGCACGGGACAAGCGGCAAGGAATGCCGCTTGTTAGTCCTGCAAGGAGGGTCATATGATAATTAACCACAACATGAGCGCGATGTACTCCAACAGAGCTTTGGGAGTCACGCAGACCGATCTCAATAAAAATATGGAGAAGCTTGCTTCCGGTCAGCGGATCAACCGCGCCGGCGACGATGCTTCCGGCCTCGCGGTCTCCGAGAAGTTACGCGGACAGGTCCGTGGCCTCAACCAGGCTCAGCGGAACATAGAGAACGGCGTTTCCTTCATCCAGACCACAGAAGGCTACCTCCAGGAAACGCAGGACATTCTGCACCGCGTGCGCGAATTGGCAGTCCAGTCATCCAACGGCATTTACACCGCCGAAGATCGCATGCAGATTCAGGTCGAAGTTTCGCAGCTCGTTGACGAGATCAATCGTATCGCGAGCCACGCCCAGTTCAACGGCATGAATATCATGACCGGACGTTTTGGCAGAGAAGGCGGCCAGACCATGCAGCTGCAGGTCGGTGCCAACATGGACCAGAACGAGCGCGTGTTCATCGGTACGATGACCGCCCAGGCCCTCGGGCTCCAGGGCGCGCAGGGAACGGCCGAGATGATTTCCATCTCCACGCCCGACAGCGCGAACGCAGCGATCGGCAACCTCGACGCGGCCCTCAAGTCGGTTTCAAAGCAGCGTGCCGACCTCGGCGCCTACCAGAACCGTTTCGAGATGGCTTCCAAGGGTGTCGCTATAGCTTCCGAGAACCTCCAGGCCGCCGAGAGCCGCATCCGCGACACCGACATGGCCTCGCAGATGGTCGAATACGTAAAGAACCAGATCCTGACTCAGGCCGGCGGAGCGATGCTCGCCCAGGCCAACACCAGGACCCAGTCGGTCATGCAGTTGTTGGGTTAAGAGAACCGTTCTGATATCTGTAGCGGAGAGCTTCCTGGACGTCGTCTTTCCGCGACGGGTTACATGCGATCGGAAGGGGGGGGATCGCGCCCTCCCCCCTTTCACTTAACGGATGAGCCAAGCGGCCAACACCTGAAAGCGTTGCGCCATGCGGCCAAATCGATAGGAGGAACGTATGTCGATGGACGTTTCCACCATTCAAACACTCTCTATGGCAGCAGTAGCCCAGAAACGTGAAAGTGCCCTACCGCGGGCAAAACAGGGCGACACGATGAAAACAGAGCCGCCTATTTCTACTGAAGTGATACTCAGTGAACTGACTGAGGTGAGCGCGGCCATGAACAAGCGCCTGACGTTCAGCATCAACGAAAAACTTGACCAAGTCGTCGTCAAGGTCGTCGATACAGCGACCGATAAGGTAATCAGGGAAATACCGCTTGAAGCGCTACAACGCGTCCACGAACGAATCAGGGAGGTAATCGGCATCCTGTTCGACGAAAGGGCGTGAACCGGAAGGAGGGCTTTAAAGCCCTATGTCGGATATCAGCATTCCCGGCGTCAAGAGCAAGTACGACACCCAGAGCATAGTCGAAGGCTTGATGGCCGTAGAGCGCATTCCCAAGACGCGCGCCGAGAGCAGACTCAAGCAGATAGAGCTCCAGCGCACCACATGGTTGGATCTCAACCGTCGCCTTTCTGCCCTCAGGGAAAGCTCTCGTTCGCTGTACTCGTTCCAGAACCCCTTTAATGAGCGGCTGGCGACCTCGAGCGACGAAACCGTGCTCACCGGAACGGCGAGCCGCGAGGCGATAGAAGAGACAAAAAGCTTCCTCGTCAAGCGAACAGCCGCGGCCGATCGCTTCATGTCCGATCCTCTTGCGTCCGATTACAAAGTAGCTTCCGGCGCCTATACGTTTACCGTAGGCGAAAAGTCGGTAAAGCTGTCGTACGGCGGCGGCTCGATCAAGGACTTTGTCGACGCGATAAACCGCAAGGGCGGGGAAACCGTACGAGCCCAGCTCGTTGCTGTCCGCTCCGACTCCAGCGTGCTGGTTTTGGAATCACTTAAGACAGGCGCCAAGAACCGGCTGGGCTTCGCCGATGCCGCTGAAAAATTCGCGTTGACCGCTGGCCTCGTCGAAAAAACCAGCTCAACGCTCAGGAATTTACCCGTGGACGCTCCGACACGCTTTGAAAAGCCGCTTGACCTGACCAAGGTGTCCTCCAAGGAAGGCACGCTCTTCGTTGGGCCCGGGGCAGAAGCGGCTCTCAAACTGACATCCCCATCTCCCGCCGTCGGACTTGTACTCGAATTAGAGCTGGAACTGAGCGACAAACCCGCTACGGGAGCCGCGGCTGAGGGCCCTCCCCCCGGTCCGGCGATCCCCGCGACAGGCGCCGTCGAGTATGAAGGCATCCGCATAGAAAGCGCGCCCTCCGAGGCAGTGCTGCCCGAATGGACCCCTCCCTCGATACCACCCAGAAGCGACGATTTTTCGCCGCTCTACCTTATAGATGGCTCAGGCAGGGCTCTGGCCTTGCCGGCTGTAAGCTCGGGGCCGGGCTTCAAGACCATCACGGTGCCGCTCTCCGCATACCTGGACTCGATTTCAGGAATAGGCGTGCGCAACGGCAATACCAACCGCGAGGTGCGCGTCAAATCGGCCCGGATCTTTGACCCGACGGAAACCGCCGGCATGAGACCCAAGAATCCCGTAGCGACCGCGTCGGATGCCATCGTCGTCATGGACGGCATAGAGGTGACGCGAGACAGCAACGCCATAGCGGATCTGGTGCCTGGGTTGACGGTCAACCTGTGGGAAGAATCGGATAAGCCGGTAAAGCTAAAAATAGAGCCGAATCGCGAGGTGGCCAAGGAATCCCTCATCGAACTGGTGGGAAACTACAACCGGTTGATGGCGGAACTTAACATCCTGGCCAGGCCGGACGAGAACATACTCGAAGAAATAACCTACTTTACTGAAGACGAGAAAAAGCAGTACAGCGAGCGGCTCGGACTCTTCCAGGGCGACACGACCCTGTCGCAGTTGCGTACAACCCTGCAACGCACGCTGACCGACGCCTACCCGACCGGCGGCGGCATGGATCAACTCGCGGCCTTCGGCATATCCACCGATTCACGCCGAGGCGGCTCCTATGACGCCACCAGGCTCAGAGGTTACCTGGAAATAGATGAATCGGCGCTGGACAAGGCTCTCCTTGAGAAATTCCCCAGGGTAAAGGAAGTATTCGGTTACGATACCGACAACGACCTGCTGATAGACTCGGGCGCGGCCTTCAAGATGGATACTATGATGAAAGCATACGTTGAGACCGGCGGAATCGTTTCAACACGAACCCGGACGCTCGACGAGCAGATAACACGGCAAAAAAGGGACATAGAGAACCTCGACACCCAACTGGCGCGCAAGGAAGACGACCTCAAGCGAAAATATGGACTGATGGAGAGCGCGCTCGGCCAGATGGAAAGTTCATCGGGCGCCTGGGACAATTTCAACGCCGGCCAGGGCAAATAAAATATCTGCGAGGAGCAATAAATGATATTCATGATGAACGGGACGACGTCCCTGGTTTCCGCCGAGGGGCGGACGGTAGGCGATATCCTCGCGATACTGGATGAGCGTGCGGAGGCCATGGGCGAGATAATCGTCGAGGTTGCCGTCAATGGCGTGGCGCTTTCACCCGATGAACTGGCCGAGGCCTCGAACCTGGCGGCCTCGGGCGAGGGAACGGTTGCGCTTGTCTCTGAGCCGGCGGCTGATCTCAAAGCCCGCGGGCTCGAGTCGCTGATAGAACTCGTACAGGCGGCGGCGCAGGCAATGGTTTCAGGTGACAGCGAGGCGGCTGATTCGGCCCGCAAGGCATGGGAATCCTACAGAACCTCCTTCGGAGGACTCTTTTCTGCCGAGGAAGCCTCGTTCATGGACGCGTTCGGCGAACGCCTCGCTCCCGGAAACTCTGGAGCGGCGCTGGGACCACTGGCGGACAACCTCGCCGCATTCTTCAGCGAGAGGCTTGCGGAACTGCGCAACCCGGGTGAAGCGATGATGGCTGCGGCAAGGCTCTTTGACGCCATCAAGGAAGATCTATCAGAAGTTCCGGTGAGGTTGCAGACTGGCAAGGACGCAGAAGCGATGCGGACCATGGTGTTGGCTGTTGAATTGATAAACAAAACCGTCAGGATAATGCCGGAATTCGTTCGCGCATCATCTTCGGTTCCCCTGGACATTGGGGGCACGGCCATGCCCGAGTTTTACAGCGCCCTTAACGGGGTACTCAGAGAACTCGCGCAGGCATTCGAAAACAAGGACGGCGTGCTCATAGGAGACCTTGCAGAGTATGAAATCAGACCACGGCTTGAATCGTTCTACTCTGCCATCAGGGCCGCCGCAGGCACGCTATGATACCAGCGCTTGATAGCCGGGCGCTTCTTGCGCAAATGTACTGGAAAGAGTCCAATCCCGCGGAGACCAGGAATTTCTTGCTCCTCGTTGGCGGATTGATCCTCTTCGCAATCATATACTCTCTCGTCAAGCGGCTAGCCTCAGGCAAGGGGATAACGCTCGGTGTAGGTAAGCCTCGAAGTTTCAGCGCCAGCTCGTTCAGGCGGAGGGCTGAGGATTTTGGTTTTTCGAGCGGCGAAGCGGAATTTCTAGAGTTCTACGCGCGAAAACTCGGGACTACCAGCCCGCAGGCGATATTCGGCAGCAAGACACAGCTCGATACGTTCATGCGCAATGCCTTCAAGTATATCGAGCGGCATGCTGACACCGAGGAATTGGCGGAAGAGCAGAAACATCAGCTGTTCGGACTCAGAGAAGCGCTCGGAGCCCGTTCCAGTTCCGGAGCCGCAATCCATTCAACGAGACAGCTCAAAGCCAGGACGCCGCTTTCAATCGTCACGGCCAAAGAGGCGCATTACTCTTCGATACTGGTGGTCAACGAATCAAGGGCTCTATACTTGGAACCTGCCCTCGATGCCTTCGGCTCTCCCATACGCTTTGCTTACGGTTCGCGCCTAACGCTTTATTTCTATTCGGGCAGCCATGTCGGCTACAGCTTCCAGTCAAGATCACGTGGCATGGTGGACATCGACGGCAAAAAATTCCTGTCCGTATCTCATTGCGACAAGATCAAACCACTGCCCGCTAGGCGTCATCAGCGGAGCGAGGTACACATTTCCGGCCGCTACTACTTGGTACACGTACACGCAGCTAAGGATAAAGGCAAAGTTGTAAAAACCGTACAGGTGGAGAGGGCGGCCGTAGCCGGCATCATTACCGATCTATCGGGTGGAGGCTTGTCGATGCAGACGATGAGCCCGGCCAACGCGGGCGAATTCGTTAAGCTGGAGTTTGAACTGGACTCGGGCAAAATTTCAGCGTATGCGACTGTCGTACGGGTGAGCAGAACCAGAAACGGGGCGCTGATGCACCTGAAGTTTGTGCGGGCCGCGCGGAAGACTATCAACGAAATACGGGCCAGGGTCTACGGGTACGATTGACGGACGATACTCTATCTTGACCGGCTTGGCCACCGACATTACAATTTGCCCATGAAGATAGTTGACCTGACAAATATTTTACGCAAAGAAACGCATATCTACTACCGCAGAGAATTCAAGGCCGACGCTGTCTTTGAAATCATGCAGCAGACGAAAAGCATTCCCATAGAATTTGTTCTGGAGCATAAACCAACGGGAACTGTAGACGTCAGCGCTACCATTATAGACGATCTGGACTACCCGGTTATGCCCTTTGTGACCGAGCTCAAAGTATTCATAACGGCCATGGATAAGCGGGGAGCCTTACCCTGATACGCATCGTGTGCGCTGATGTAGCAGCGACCGAAGCCCTAGGCGAGCGTATCGGAAGAGCGGCAAGGCCGCGTACGGTTATAGCCTTCAGAGGCGGGCTTGGCGTGGGTAAAACGGCTATGTGCCGCGGCATAGCGCGAGGACTTGGCGTTACCGAACCAATAACGAGCCCTACCTACACGCTGATCAACGAATACGAAGGCGCGTTGCCCTTCTACCATTTTGACGCTTACCGTTTGTCGTCAGCCGACGAATTCCAGCAACTCGATTCCGACCGCTATTTCTATGGCGACGGCGTGTGCGCCGTGGAATGGAGCGAGCGCGTTACCGAGGCCCTGCCCAACGATGCCGTAATCATTGAGATTGAGCCGGAACCGAATGGAAGCCGCCTGATCAGCATCATAGGGGCGTTGATGGAAGGAGCGCTGGCTTGAACGTGCTCGCCATAGATTGCTCCGGAGAACTTCTATCTGTCGGAGTGGGACGGGCTTGGGGAAGCGGCGGCCGCGGCCCTGAATCAGTCAAGCATCCGTACCGCGAAGAGGCGGGACACGGCCATGCCGGAGGCCCCGGCTTCATCGGCATATCGATCGACGCGGGTTTCAGGCACGCCGAACGCGTGATGAGCGCCGTGGAATACTGCGTGGCGGAAGCTGGGCTGAAGCCGGCGGATCTTAACCTGCTGGCCTGCGCTGGCGGCCCAGGATCATTTACCGGATTGCGTATCGGAATGGCCACGATCAAGGGCCTGTCTCTCGGTCTCGCCAAGCCGTTTGTAACGGTGCCGACGCTTGACGCCATTGCCGCCGATTGGGAAGGCTCGGCGGGCATCGTCGTACCCATCATCGACGCCAAGAGATCACGTTTCTACTTTGCGCTATACGATAATGGCCGCCTCGTTGCCGGCCCGTTTGACGACGGATTGGCTCGGCTCATAGCGCTGACTCAAGACTATCCTGAAGTGTTGTTTGTGGGCCCGGACGCGGATCTGCTTGAGACTACGGTCGCCGAACGCCCGGGATACAGGATAGCCGTCGAACGCAGGCGCTCCCCCATTGCGGCAATGACAAGACTGGCAGTGGAAATATTTGAACGATCAGGGCAGAGCCCGTCGGGAACGGGCCTCGTCTACCTGCGGGCCAGCGACGCGGAAGAAGCGACAAGACAATGATCGATTCAGGGGAAGACGAGATAGAATTCCTGGAGATACTCGAAGAACTTGAATCGGCGGAATCAGCGGAAATCGTCCGCCCCTTGCCCGAAGAGCCTGAAGAAATCCACCGCCCGATTCCGGCGGGGCCTATAGCGGAACTGGTCAAGGACTTGATTTCATCCTATTCCATCGTGCCGCTACCCATAGCGATTATTGACGCGTCGCTCTCGTTCCTGTACAAGAACAAAACGTTTGAGACATTGCTACGATCGTTTGGCGCTTCAAACAGGCCGACGCTGCTCAATGCGATAGGTCGTTTTCTGGATGCCGATACCGCGAGAAAACTATATATCGACCTCAAGGACAGCGCTAAAGGCTACAGCTGGAGCGGCACTATACGGCTTAAGGCCAAGGATGCCAGTAGCGTTTTAGCCAAGACCACCATCATGCCATTCAAACCTGAAGCGTTGAACGGATCTGAGCCGCTTGCGTGGGTGGTGCTCTTTGACGACGTAACGGAAGAGCGCGATGGCTTCCTGAGAGGCCTGTTTTCCAGTCTCCTGGAAGCGTCAAAACTCAAGGACAACGATACCGGCAGGCACATCGTACGAGTGAACTTATACACCGAGCGCCTGGCCCGGGAGCTCTACAAATTAGGTTCCTGGCCCGACGTAGACGTCGATTTCATCGAGAACATCGGTTTTCTAGCAGCCATGCACGATGTAGGCAAGATAGGCACCCCCGACGATATCCTGAATAAAAAGGGTCCGCTCGACGAATTCGAATGGAACATCATGAAGGAACACACCATTAACGGCGCCTTCATCCTGTCGAGCTACCCTAATCCCATGGCCAAGCAGATAGCCCAGTCCCACCATGAGTGGTGGAACGGCACGGGATATCCTTACAATCTGGTGGGAGACATGATCCCGCTACCCGCGCGTATCGTTTCGATTGCGGATGTTTACGACGCGCTACGCATGAAGCGTAGCTACAAGCTGCCGTTCGACCATGAGCGATCCGCGCTCCTCATCATCGCTGATTCGGGAAGCCATTTCGACCCAGCCCTTATCGAGGTATTCAAAAGCATTGCACAGGAATTCAATGAAATTTACGAAAAGAACGCCGACGAGCCTGTAACCGACGCCTAGTTCTTTGACTCGCACTCGGCGATATAACACTCGTACGCATCGATCATCGCCTGCACGATGATATCCTGCAACTCACCCCGCCCTACCCAGTTGTTGCCGTCGTTGACATACAGGTGCCTGAGTTGGCCCTTGGCTGCATCAAGCGTAAACGACTGATCCTCTGCTTGCCTGCGCTGGAGGCTTCTGAGGGTTGTCGAGTACGTGTCGTCGTATGTTGTTTCTTTCCATGCGGTGGTTAACACTGTGTCTCCATATCGAGTAGGAGGGGGCGCCTTACGGCCCCCGTCCTCTCACACCACCGTACGT
>CAZNCK010000143.1:0-9204 GCA_964571545.1 uncultured Treponemataceae bacterium
TACGCTAGAACGGGCACCAGCGCTTGCGATGTGGGCACAAGGTTCGATGAACTAACGAGGCTTTACGACGGCCTTTTAGATCCTGCTACGGGGCGTATCGGCGGTTACTGAATCCTGTAGCGAGAAGGCCTGCTTGAATTTCTTCACGCTTATGCCGTTCAGCTCGGCTATTTTTCCCATGCGCGCTGCCCTAGGCCAGGGCTTCGGTCGGATTGATGGCTGGCTATCTGAATCGGCGCAGTATTCTTCTGTATGTAGGAGAAACTCAGTATTTAACCGTACCGTAGCGGTCAGTTAGACACGAGGTCGCAGAGGCTTTTTATTGAATCCAGGTCTATGGGCTTGGCGAGGAAGGCGAGGGGCGCGGTCGCGGTCGCGCGCGCCTTTGTTTCAGCGTCGGTATAGGCGGTAGCGTAGACGAAGGGTATGCCCAGTCGTTCACGCAGGACTATGCCTACAGCGATGCCGTCCTGTTCGCCCTCAAGGTTGATGTCCAGGAACGCCAAGTCGGGGATGACGCGATCGAGCGCTTCGATGGCGGCGGGAGCGGAGGTAACGCAGGCGCAAACATGGTGACCGAGCCGTTCAACCATGCGGCTGAGCATCATCGAGATGATACGTTCGTCTTCCACTATCATAATGTTCAGGCTACGCGACTCGGTCATGGCTCTTCCCCGGGGAAATCGATTTCAAAACGTACGCCGTATCCGCCTAGCTGGTCAACGGACTTGTCGACTATCTTCAGTTGGCCATGGAGCTGCGCCGCAAGCCCATCCACCAGGGACAGCCCCAGAGAGCAAGTTTCGGCGTTTTTCATGCTTGAAGCCAGGCCCACCCCGTCATCTTCGACCGCAAGCCGAACCATCCCATGATCTTCTAACATGCTCACTCGTATCTCTCCGGATCGACCGTCAGGATATGCATATTTGAGGGCGTTGGTCACCAGTTCGTTGAGTATCAACCCGCATGGTATCGACTGCGTTATAGGCAAGCGCAGCGCGCATTCCCTGAAGACGATGGGCACCGTGCTCTCGAGCGCCTCCGCGAGGTCCGCGCAGAGTTTTCTGACATACTCATTCATGTCCACTGACGCGAGATCTTCTGATTGGTAGAGTTCTTCGTGCACCAGCGCCATGGATTGGATGCGACCGCGACTCTTCTTCAGGGCTTCACGCAGTGAGGAATTTTTTGAGGAGTCGGCCTGGAGGAACAGCAGGCTGGTAACGATCTGGAGGTTGTTTTTTACTCGGTGATGTACTTCCTTGAGCATGACCTCCTTCTCGGCCAGCGCCATTTGCAGACTCGCGGTGCGCTCCTTTAGATCGCGAGTGCGTCTGGCCACCTCGAGCTCAAGGTTGTTGTAGAGGAACGCGTTCCGGAGCACCAGCGCGAAGGCTGGCGTCAGCCTGTCCAGCGTTTCCATGACTGTTTTGGAGCCCGTGGTATCGAGCAGATCCAGCAACAGCAGTACGCCCATCCTCTCTTCGCCGTGTTTGATTGGCGCTACGATAGCCGAATCGATATTGAGCCGCCCGAGCGCATCCGCGATAGGGCCGCCTTCATGCGGTTCGAACATAGCCGTATGTTCAAGTTTATGAGAAAACTCCGCTATGTTCTGGACGGCCTCGTGGTATCCAAGAGAGCGCCGGCGTTCCGGAAAAATGGATATTATCTCATGGAGCATTTCACCGGAAAAATGCGTGCATTCCAGAACCAGTACCGTACGGGCCCCTATCAATGCCCTCAAGTTTTCGGACAGGTAGTCGGCGCATCTTCCTGGGGAATCGGCCATGGATAGGATGTTTTCCACAAGATCCGTGAAGAGCATGTTGAATGCATGAGGCTGATTATCCATTGCCGCCATCCTGCCTAAAGCCAGCCTTCCTGGCGGCTTTAAGCGCGCTTTCCAGCGCCGCGGCAAAGTGCTCCGGACCCGTACGTTCTATCGTCACTTCCAGACCGGTGTACTCTGAGAATTCCGCCAGCGGCTCAACCGGCACTGGTACCGCGCCGGTGTCGATGTAGACTGCCCTTCGCATAGATTGAGCCATGAAATCACGGGCCAAAGCCTTGGTATGCAAGCCCAGCTCAGTAATGAAAATATGCTTCCAGCGCGTTGCCCACTCTGGCATCAGGAAAAATACCCGTTCACTCCGAAGCTGGCGGTACCGTTCCTGGCCCAGGTATATTTCACAGCAATTAACGCCGGGCGTCCTGGCCACGCCCTCACGAGACGCAATTTCTCGCATGTACGGGCAACAGTCGCCAAAAGCCAGTACCGTTTCCTCTTTTCGCAGGCTGATCATGGCAGCGGAAAGGATACCGTCCAGGCGCGCCGGATCCATGTGCAGCATTGAATCCATGAAGGTGGGTAGTACGGCGTTCTGCAATGCCTCTGGAAGAAGCTTGAATTCGTTTTTGAAGATGCCGCACCCTATGAGTCTGGCTACCCCTTGGGACGAATCGGGTGTTCGGGGCATCAAAATGCCTCTACGGCTCTCCGGACCGCCACAACGCAGTCCGGATCGGTGTCATACGGAATGTCGGCGTTCGAGCTCGCTAGAATGAAGTTGACGTCTGCTTCGCGGTCGCGGAGTATCTGGACGGTCCGATTAGCAATATCCGCTGGGTGTCGGTGAGCAAAGTGGGGGCCGCTCAAGTTGCCCAGGAGCAAGGGCGCCGCGCCGAGCGTCCGTCGAGAGACGGCCAGCGCGTCCCGTTCGTCAACGACAAAGCCGGCAATGTTGGGCAAGTCCTTCACCTGGTCCAGGCTCCTGGAGAGCCTATTCCCTCCGTGATGGAATACGATGGGACCAGGCGAACGCCCGAACGCATCCTTCAGTATGGGCAGGATGGTCCTGTCGGCAAGTTCCGGGTGGATAATGGCCGGATTAGCCAGCATCACGGGCGAAACCAGGAAGCTTGCGCCGGCAGTGAAGTAGGCTGTAGCAAGCGCCTCGAAATGTTCAGTCGCGAGGCGGCCCCATTGAGCCGCCAGCTCGGGCTTGAACAGGAGCGTCTCCAGCCACTGATCCATGCCGAGCAACAATACCGGTAGATCGCAAGGCGCCGTGATTGGCGCCGCAACCGGACGCGTGCCATGTTGGTCTTGCACCACCGCCCGCACCGAATCGACCAAAAACCGCAATCGTGGATCGCTTTCCGGCTCAGGCCGCGTGATGGATTCGATGTCCAGAGCCGATTTGAACGCGGGGTTCTTGACCAGCGGAGGCGCGTCGGAAAAGCGCTCCACCAAGGCTCCGTACGCCTCAGCCTCAAGCGCCAGAGCGAATGGCCCAAATACTATATCAGGCTCGCAGAGGTCCACGACTGCCTTCTGGCCGGCCGCATATAACGCCGGATCCGCGAAATAGTCGACAGCGCTCACGCCAGCAAGTCTGGCGCCATACAGCGACAAGGTCAGCGTAAACGGCCTTCGGTCTGGCACGCCGCCCGAAAGCACCGCTCCGATACGTTCCATCGAGTTCATTAACGCCTGGCTTCCCTGCGTAGCCGTTCGAACAGGGCTGGCGCCTCAAGCGCCGTTCTGGCTGTTCCGTCCCCCCACTTCGCCAACAAGATCGGGCCGCATGGCAAAGACAGCACCTCCGACAGCCAGCTTGAGGCGGTCAGCGAGACCCCTGTATTGGAGTACCTGCCGTATCTTCACAATGTTTCTGGCAGTCGTCAACATCATCGCCGACGCGCCTATCACGCACGCGCCTGCCTCGATGGCCTTGTCGACAAATTCATCCGCCAGCACGTCGCAACCAAGGTCTACGATGTTCCAGCCCTCGATTCCCAGAAACGAGGCAACCATGGACCTGCCCAGCACATGGTAATCGTCTTCCACATTGCCGAGCACGGCTATCCTTGCGGGAAGCCCGGCTCCGTCGTCTCCCGTATTTTCGGCTCCGCCTGCGAACCGCGGCGTGTTCTGGGTCTTGCCCAGGACTAGAAAATCCTCGGCCACCTTGCCCGCTACGAAACCCTGTGCCAGGGAAATGCCGTCCGAGGCCCAGCGTTCGCCAACCATGCGCAGCGTCGGTTCCAAGATATTCCGCAACGCGTCGTCATAACCCATACCCGCCGCCGCCGCCACGAGTAAATTTCGGGCTTCTGCGCGGTCGGCTTCTATGATGTGGCGATACAGGAGCGTCACAGATTCGGCGGCTAGAAAGCGCTTTTCCACGACTACCGATTTTCGTTCATTTACGGCATTGGTGCAAGTCTGGATTTCATAACAAGCCAGGAATTGCGTGACGTTTGCAGTAACGTTGACCTATCACGAGGAGCGGGTGAGGACTATCCTGTCGGGACGTTCGACGCGAGCGGGAAGTAAACCGAGCCTTTGGGCGAGCCACCGCATGGTTCGTTCACAGAAGAACCCGACGTGCGTTTCATCCATGCGATAGCGCCAGCGGGCGAATTCGGCGCGGTCCGCTCCTGTAATACTGTCTGTCTCGGCGTTGCTGCCCCTGGGGGGAAAGCGCGTACGTATGCAGAGCGCGCCGCCGGGCATTAGCAATCCGGCCAGTTCGACGAAAACCGGCAAAGGATTGACTAGATGTTCGGCTACCTCGTGTACGAGGATGGCGTCCCAGCGGTTTTTTCGCCAGGTATCCCCCGGGGCGAAGAATGGGTCGTAGATCGTGACGGCGCAACCGCGTTCAGCAAGCAGACGCGCCGGCACCGGTTCTGGTCCCGAGCCAAAATCCAGCACGCGCGCGCCCGCGGGCAGGTACTCAGCCGTCGCGTCCAGGAATTCGGCTATCCAGAGCCGATAGCGCTCGTCGTCGTACGAGTTCCGGTGCAGACGGTAGCGGGCGGCTTCGGCCTCCGGTGTCGGAACCCGGCCTGGATCCACCTCTATGTACGAGCATTCGGGACACTCGGCGTAGTCGGTTCCGCCTGCCTGAAAGGTCTCGGCGTCGGCGCCGCACAGTCTGCATAGCATGGTTCGATACTACGACGAACGGAGTTGGCCGCGCCAGAGGCAACTTGACAGAAATGCCCGCGGTGCTTAACTTTGCCTTGAACGCTTGGATCCGGTAAACGGACCGAGACGCGAGGTGCACACGATGTTTAATTTCCTCCTCGCGCGCCGTTCAGGGCGCGCATGACGATTGTAGGCCTAAACTCGCTCAGTTATACCTACCCGGGTTCAGCGGAACCGGCCTTGTCGGCCGTCAGCTTCGAGCTAGGCGAAGGGGATTACCTGGCCATAGTCGGAGCAAACGGATCCGGCAAGAGCACGCTCGTCCGTTGCTTGAATGGCCTTCTCGTTCCTCCCGTCGGCGCCGTCAGCATAGCCGGCGCTGATCCCGCGACGCCTTCTGGTCGCATCGCTGCCCGAAAGGCGCTTTCGCTCGTATTCCAGTCGCCGCCAGACCAGATCGTCGCCTCTGTCGTAGAGGAAGACGTGGCCTTTGGGTTAGAGAACCTGGGCGTGGCCAGGCATGAAATGCGCGTCAGGGTGGAAGGCGCGCTTGCCGCCGTCGACCTGCTTGAAGAGCGCTCGCGCTCGCCGCGTTTCCTGTCGTCAGGCCAGCAGCAGCGCCTCGCGGTTGCCGGCGCTATAGCCATGCGTCCCCGCGTCGTGGCCTTCGATGAAGCCACTTCGATGATTGACCCGATGGGACGAAAAGCGGTGCTCGGCTTGATGGATGACCTGGTGACCAGCGGCATCTCGGTCATTCATGTTACTCACGATATGGACGAAGCCGCGCGCGCTCGACGCATAGCCGTGCTCTCCGGAGGACGGCTCGTGTTCCTGGGATCCCCTGCCGAGCTGTTCTCGTCGGACCGGCTCGAGCAGTTGCGCCTGGCCCGGCCCCGCTCGTATTCCGCGGCCATAGCGCTCGGTCTTCAGCCGGTCATAGGCGAAGATGCCGCGGCTCTTGGCCGTCGTGCCGTCGTAGCGCAGACGTCGAAGGTTGCACCCCGCCAACACGCGGCATTCATACCAACGAACGCTGAGCCGGCCTTCAGCCTACGTAGCGTTTCGATGAGCTACCTTGCCGGGACAGAGAGTGAACGGCTTGCGGTTGATTCTGTCTCGCTGGATGTTCCAGCCGGCGCCGTGGTAGCGCTGGTCGGACGGACTGGTTCCGGCAAGTCTAGCCTGCTCCAGCTTTTGGACGGACTCGCGCTTCCGGATTCCGGCGTGGCGCTGTCCCTGGGCGTCGATACGGCCGACCGTAAGACTGACCTGCGCGCGGTACGTATGCGTGCGCCGCTAGCGGTGCAGCGACCGGAGAGCGCCATTTTCGAGGCATACTCAGGGGACGAGGTGGCGTTTGGCCCGCGCAACCAGGGGCTTTCAGGGCAAGTCCTCGTGGATCGGGTACGCGCGGCGATGGACGCGGCGGGATTGCCGTTCGACGAGTTCCGGGATCGCCAACCGCGCACGCTCTCGGGCGGCATGAAGCGCCGCCTTGCGCTCGCTTCGATATTATCGCTCGATCCGGATGCGTTGCTGCTCGATGAACCAAGCTCGGCGCTCGATCCGGCGTCTCGCGCTGAGATCCTCGCGTTGATACAGGGTTACGCAAGTGGCGGTAACGCGTCTGCCGATAACCGTCGCCGCACTGTGGTCATGTCTACGCATTCCATGGACGAGGCGGCGACGGCGGACCTAGTTGCCGTCATGAAGGCCGGCGCCTTAGCGGCCTTCGGGCCGCCCATCCTTATATTCGGAAAGGGCTGGGACGAGTCCTGGGGGCTGGACCGGCCTTTCGCCTATCAACTTGACGAGGCGATGTCCCCCTCTACGGCGGCTGTTGTCCCGTCTTCTGTTGCCTTAGCCGCGGACCCTGTTTTGGTTAGCGCGCCAGCGGACGCGAGGACGCATCGATGAAGGGAATAGAATTTCTTAAGCATGTGTCCATCGGTCGTTATGTCGAGGCCGATTCTCCGGTGCACCGACTCACTCCGGTAGCGAAATACCTGTGGATGATGGCGCTGGTTCTGTCCGCGACCGTTTCGGCCTCCGCTGCCGTCGTCTGCGCCTCTGCGGTACTGCCGCTATTCTTCGCTAAACTGGCGCGGGTGCGCATCCTGTTTCTGCTCAGGGGCTTTCTGCCTGTGCTCCCGTTCTTGGGCATAGCCGCGATTTTTCAGGTGCTGTTTTCGTGGCCGGCGGACCGGAGCACAGTGTTACTGGCCTTGGGGCCGGTTACGCTGAGCGCTCGGGAGGCTGTCGCAGTAGCGCTCATGGCTCTACGCTTCATGGCCATGATGAGCACCATAGGCCTCTTTACTTCGGTTACCAGCGAGGGCGATACGGCCAGGGGCGTGGAGGACGTTTTTGCTCCGCTGGCCAGGATAGGCTTTCCCGCGCGGGGTTTAGCGCTGATGATAGCGGTCGCGTTCAGGTTCATACCTATAGTGGCCGGCGAGTTTGAGTCTGTCGTCAAGGCGCAAGCGGCCAGGGGCGCTGATTTTGGGGCGGGCGCGCGTGGACCAATACGCAAGGCTCGGGCTTACCTGCCGCTGATCGTACCGGTGACGATACGCGCCTTAGAACGGGCCGAAGCTCTGGCGGAGGCCATGGAGGCTCGTTGTTATGGAGTAGGGCCTTCGACGCGTTATGTCGATACCACCGGAGGCGCGGCGGATATCGCGGCGCGGATAGCCGCTATCATCTATGCCGTTGGAATTTTCGCCGTTCCTGTCTTTTTTGCATCGTGATCTACCGCGGGACTATCCCGTGGTAGTATAGCATTGAGGACGCGACTGTCTCGAGACAGCGCGTACCAGAATCTGGAGGTTGTATGGAACGATCTAGTGTTCGACGCATCGTGGTTTCTGGCGCCCTTGGCGCCGTCTCGGCGGTCATGGCGGTGACGCCGCTTGGGTATCTGCCCTGGTTTGGAGGCGCTTCTCTGACTATCATGCACATACCGGTCATCATAGCCGCGGTTCTAGAAGGGCCTGTAGCCGGCACCGCGGTCGGTCTCGTGTTCGGCGTAACGAGCCTCGTCAAGGCCGCTACCGCCCCGATAGGGCCCCTGGATCCTCTTTTCGCCAATCCTCTCGTTTCGGTTCTGCCTCGGCTCTTCATCGGTTTCATGGCCTGGGGCGCGTTCAGGCTGTTCCGCGGCAAAATGCTGCCGCTGGCCGCTGGCGTAGCCGGAGCGGTCGGCAGCATCACCAACACGATCCTTGTACTCCTCGCTCTCGGTCTGACCGCGTCGGAACAACTGTCCGGCGTCATCGGAGTTCAGGTTGGAGCGCTTCCGGCGGTCCTGGCATCGATAGCGCTGTCCAACGGCCTTGTAGAGGCCGCCGCCGCCGCGGTGTTTACGAGTTCAGTCGTCGGCGCGTGGAAGGGCATAGAAAGCGCGCGAGGTCGCGCTAAGCTGTCGGGCGAAGGAAGCTGAGGCGATGCTACTGGCGCTGGATGCCAGGAATTCAGGCATTGTCGCCGGTTTCAGGGATAGCGGCGCGTGGTCGGCGATAGTCCACCTTGGCGTCGACAGAAGCGCCGACGAGCTCGGTATCCTGCTTGAAGCCAGCGCAAGGCGGGCTGGCTTCGGCGCCGAGCTGGGGCTCGGCGAAGCGTGGATATCAAGCGTCGTACCGGCGCTCACTCCGCGGATCGTTGCGGCCATTTCTTCCGCCTTTGGCGTCGATGCGTCCGTTGTTGGCCCGGGCATCAAGACCGGCCTCAAGATTCGCACCGATACGCCTTCGGAACTCGGTAGCGATATCGTCTGTTCGGCCGTCGCCGCGATAGCCGCCCATTCCGGCGCCTGTATCGTTGTGGATTTTGGCGCGGCGCTCGTCTTGTCGGCAATAGACTCTGCCGGAGAATTGTTGGGCGCGTCCATCGCGCCGGGTCTGGAGACGGCGGCCAAGTCTCTGCGGATCTCCGCGGCACAGATCCCCGAGGTTCGTCTGGATAAACCACGGCGCGCCATTGGCCGTAATACGGCGCAGGCTCTCCAGTCCGGTATACTGTTGGGCTATGGCGGCCTGGTGCGCAGGCTTGTCGAGCTGATGGCCGTGGAGCTTGGCGAAAGAGTAACGGTGATTGGTACTGGCGACGAGACCGGTAAGATGGTCATGGCGGAAGCCGGCTACGAGCTTTTCATGCCGAACCTGGCACTGGACGGACTGGTGAATATCGCGGAACGCAACCGGCACATCGCGGCAACCAGCCTTTCCGCTAGCGGCGGTTGACAAAAAGCCCGCCGTTCT
>CAZNCK010000144.1:0-8740 GCA_964571545.1 uncultured Treponemataceae bacterium
AAGGCAATAAGATTTGGCGCAAAGAAGCCGTGACGCCGCTCAAGGTTGGCGCCACCTACGTGCCTAAGTACGCCTGCTGAAGGAGGCACAAGGTTCGATGAACTAATTTCGCCTCAGACTGCGCGCGAAAAGCCGCGCTTACCCGCGGGTTGACGTATCCTTGGCCTGTGCTCTCCGCGCTGGCTCATCGGTGTCGGCGCAGCTGTCTATCTTAAACGCGTTGACGCTGTGCAACACCTCAAGGATAAGTTTTTCGTTGCTCTCGGCCAGTTCTGAGGTGGACGCTACGGTCTTAGCGATCTCGGCGGTGCCGCGGCCTATCTGGTCGTTGGCCTCGACCGTTGCCCTGGCGGCCGATTTGAGCGTGGAGACTTGCTCCAGTATCTGCCCGTTGCCGACAGTCATCTCTTGTGCGCCTTCCGCGACCTGCCTGGTTATAGAGACGAGCCGGGACAGGCCGTCCAGTACCTGAGTTCCGCCCGCGCTCTGTTCCGCGGTGGTTGTCCGGATTTCAGAGACTATGCGTCCTACCTCCCTTGCTTCCGCCAGCACCTTGCCGAAGGTTGCCGTCACGGCGCTCGCGGCGCCTTTCACCTTAGTGATGGAGGCGCCGACTTTTGTCAGATCGGAGGAAATTTCGGTGGCCTGGGCGGCGCTCCGTTCGGCCAGCTTTCGTATCTCGTCGGCCACTACCGCGAAGCCGCGGCCCGAGGCTCCCGCGTGGGCGGCCTCTATCGCGGCGTTCATGGCTAGCAGATTCGTGCGCACGGCAACGTCGTTGATGGTGGTCGCGGCCGCGGCGAGCCCTTGCGAGTAGCGCGATATGTCGGCTACGGCTTCATCCATTTCCCCGAGTACCGTGGCGCCGTCGCCTGAGCTGGCTAGCAACGCGTCGGCCGCCTGGTCAGCGGAATCGGTGCTGGCGGCTATCGTCTTGACGTTGGCTATCATATCGGAGACGAGGGTGGACGAGTGGTCTATCACCGAGCCCTGGTCGCCTATCATCGCGAACAGCGAGTCCACGGTACGGGCCAATTGCTCTATCGCGGCCGCCACGGCTTCCACCGCTGCCGATTCGTTTTCCAGGCCTGCCCGCGACGACGCGATGGCCGCGTCTATACCATCCACCGAGCGGCTGGTGCCGTGCATATTCTCCGCGAGTTCCTCGCCCTGGCGGCTGAGCTGGAGGACGCGCTCCTTGACCGCTCCGACGAGCGTGTTGAGCGATCCAGTCAGCTCGTTGGCCGCCGAGCCGATTGAACCTATCTCGTCTGAACCCATGGCATCGACGCGCTCCGTGCAGTCGCCTCTGGCCATGTTCCTGAGGCTTTTCACTAAGGTGGCCAACGCGCGCGTCATAGATATCGATATCAACGCGGAGCTGGCGAGTATGACGAGCGCGGCCACCGCGTTGACCAAGAGCAGCAGTCGCCTGATGGCCTGGGCTTCCTCGGTGGCGGTGAGGTAGCTGTCGTCCTGGACTACTCGCACCTTGACTTCCAGCGCGTCGAGGTTTTTTTCAATAGCTTCATAGCGGGCTTCGGTATCCTTGAGCGCCGCCTTTACGGTCTTGATATCGGTGCTGCTGGCGAACGCGCGTATCCGTTCGGAGGCCGTCTTATAGGCGGCGAGTTCAGCGATGATGGCCGCGTCGTCTGAAATTGTGTCGAAACCGTTGACTGCCTGTTCGAGTTTTATCGTCGAATCGCCGAGCCAGAACAACTTGGAGCTGACTTCCTTGTCGGGGTCGCCGGACAACGCGACGGTCGCCAGCGACAGGACGCGGGCATGGTAGCTGGCCAGCCGGGAGCGCAGATCGGAGGCTGCGCGGTAGGTCTTCATGTGCACGATTTGCACTGTTTCAAGCGCAGTGCCCAGGGAGCGCAAGCCTCTATCCGCTGTCAGGTAAATCACCGTGAACGCGGCCAGGAATACGACGGTCAGCGAGAGGAACTTGAAGAGTACCGGTACATTACCCAGGAACGATCGCTTCACTGTTGAGTCCTCCGCAACTTGTATTATCGCATAGTTTTATACCACGATACACTGGAACTGCCCGGAGCGAGAACTGGAACGCGCGTAGTATAGCAAGATATGGCCTGGCGTTTGACTGCCGCTTGTTCAAGAGCGATCATAGTGATATGCATACCACTAAAATACCGGTAGCCGTCGCTGCCATCGTCGTTTCAGCGCTGTTGTCGTTCGCTTCCTGCTCGGGGACTAAGGCTCCCATAGACGCAAGTCCGCAAGCAGTGGCTCCGCAAGCCGCTGCCCCGGCTGCCCGAGCCGTACGCCCGGCATCGGTCGCGTATCTGGAAGGCACGGTAACGGTCAACGGCGCTTCCGTCGAGCCCGGTGACGAGATAGGGCGGAAGTTCTCCGTCAGGACGGAACAAGGCGCCCGCCTGGATCTCGTTTTCGACGAGCGCAACGTTCTTAGCATAAGCCAAAACGCCTTTGTCGACATCGACCTGACGAGCCTGGCACCCGTTGTCCGGCTCGAGCGCGGCGGCGTCACCGCGGTGCTCAAGAAGCTCGAAACGGTGGCGACGGGCAATTCGTTCAACGTGCGGACCGCACAGACGGTGATGGGCGTCCGGGGCACCTTGTTCTGCATCTGGGCCGACGCTACGTCCACCTATGTCTGCGCGTGCAACGGAGAAATCCATACGATAGACGCTAAGGGCAACAACGAGGAAACCTTGACGGCGGCTCACCATGTTGCCCGGGTTTTCTCTCCCAAAGACGGCGGCATATCCGTTGAGGCGGCCGGCATGCTCCACCACACGGACGCTAGCGTCGAATCGGTAGCCTCACGCATCTCTTACACGATAGACTGGACGAAGGTGGATCTCTAGACCCGCTTGACGCGCAAGCGCCGGCGCTCCTCCTCGCGTAGCCTCTTCCATGATGCTATACTTGAAGGAGCACGAGCGATGGGAGAGCCAGCCTTGAAGGACGAGGGACTGTTCACGTACCGCGATTACACCTCATGGCCCGACGACGAACGCTGGGAACTCGTGGACGGAGTCGCCATGGCGATGGCCGCGCCGAGTGCGGCACACCAGCGAGTATTGCTGAAATTGCTGCGTTCTTTGGCTGACTTCCTCGACGACAAGCCCTGCGAGCTATTTGTTGCGCCGTTCGATGTTCTCATTCCGGACGGCGACGAAGCCGACGAAGACATCGATACCGTGGTCCAGCCCGACTTGATGGTGTTCTGTGACGACAGGAAGGTACTGGACAAGTATGCGCGCGGCGCGCCGGAGCTGGCTGTGGAGATCCTGTCGCCGTCAACATCCAAATGGGACCAGAACGACAAGTTCCGGCGCTACGAACGGGCTGGCGTTCGCGAATACTGGGTCATCGATCCACTGGGCAAGTGGATCAATGTATATGCACTCGGCGATGACGGCCGCTTCGGCAAGGGCGATCTCTACGAACCGCTGACGCCCCGCGGCCCCGTGCCCTCCAGGCTGCTTGAAGGCTTCAGCGTGGACCCGCTCCGCTTGTTTATCGAATAGTCCTCTGCGGGAAGTAGATAAGAACACAATATCGCTGTGCTGAACTCCGCCATTGTAGGAGCAGAATGTGGCAAAAGTGTATACATCCGTTGACGAGTTTCTGAAAGATCTTGAGAGTCCGGAAATTGCGCTCATACATCAGATAAGAAAAGAAATAACCAACGCATCCCCCAGATTGGTGGAAGACCTAAAATGGAATGCGCCCAGTTACTCGCTCAACGGCAATGATATCATCACCTTCAACTTCAGGAATTTTGAAAACGTCGCGCTTGTTTTCCATACCGGACCAAAAGGAAAAGATACGCATACAGGAACACCATTATTCAATGGTTATAAAGAAATCCTGGAATGGGTAGCTGACAAGCGCTTTGTCCTGAGGATAGAAAACGCGGGCTGGCTGGATGAGAACAAGGCCACGCTTTCCGCGTTGGTAAAAAAATGGATCGGACTTGCGGAACATGGCTTTGAGCGCTAAGACCAAAAAACACACTCGGTCGGTGAAATATAAAACTGGTTTGCATGGAATCCAACATTGAATGCTGGGCGGGCTCGCCTCTGCTCTGCATGCGTCGTTAACGCTCGGCGAGCCGCTCATGCCTCGCTTCGCCCGCATACTCCCGTTTGCCCCAACCACGCGCAAAGTCAACGAGGTCCGGCCAGAAAGCCGCAAAGCTGTCGCGGATGGGCGTTTCGAGGAGTGTGAGCAGATTGACGCTCGCGGCTAGGTCCAGGTGGCCGCTCATACGGGCGGATAGCCCCCGTAGCGTCTGTTCTATGCCGGCTATTTCCGCGTACGAGGTCAGCCACGACAGGTCGACGATCCAGGAATAGGCTTTTGCGAAGCCGGGGCTGTGCATGTCCTTCGTCCGGCCGAGTCTGCCGTAGATCTCCGCGCAGAACGATTGGAGGTCCATCCCGCAGAGCGGTGTTCCCCACGTTCCCCAGTCGGAAGCCAGCACGTGGTCCCAGAATATGTCGGTCAGGATTCCGGCGGTAAAGCGGGGCGCACCCGCCTCAGCTATAGCGCGTCTGCATGTGGCAAAGGCCGGGTGCGCGTCGGTAAAGCCGTCGATGTCCCGGTGTTGGGCCATGCCCGCGCGGATACCCGCGGGATAGTCGGCCGCATTTTGTCCGACGAAAAAATCCGCCATCATCGATCCGGTGCATTCCTGGCCATCGGTATCGTTCAAAGTCGCGTACGCGAGCAACGCGTGGGCCAGCAAATTCATCGGGCGCCGCCTGTTCTTGAGACGCCCAGTTTCTTCATCCTGCTCTGCAGGGTGCTCGGTTTGAGGCCGAGCGCCTGGGCGGCGCCGCCCGTTCCGTAGATCCTGCCGCCCGAACGTTCCAGCGCAGCCGTGATGTGGCGGCGTTCAGCATCCTGGAGGGTTCCGGCGCCTAGCTCGGCGCAACCTTCGAGGCACGCCGCGTCTTTTATGCACGGGGCGGGCCTTCCTTTTGCCCAGTCGCCCGCGCGGAGTTCCGCGGCGCTTATAATGCCGCCGCGGGCAAGGATGGCCGCGCGCTCCACGGCATTGCGCAGTTCGCGAACATTGCCCGGCCATGGCGTCGTCTCAAGCAACCTGAGGGCATCCTCGCTGAACGAGAGCGAACCCCAGCCGGGCCGGGCGCGGAGCCGGGACGCAAATAGCTCTGCTAGGAGGATAGCGTCGCCGTGGCGCTCGCGGAGCGGCGGCATCCTGAGCGGAAATATGGCCACGCGGTAGAACAGATCTTCTCTGAAACGGCCGGCGTCCACCGCCGTACCGAGATCCTCATGAGTGGCCACGATGATGCGTACGTCTACCCGCACCGGCGTTTCTCCGCCTACGCGCTCTAAGGTGCCTTCCTGCAATGCCCGCAGCAGTTTTGGCTGTATTTCAAGCGGAAGGTCGCCAATCTCGTCGAGGAAGAGTGTTCCGCTGTCGGCCAGCTCGAATCGACCCCGGCGGAGCGAGCGGGCATCGGTGAACGAACCCTTCTCGTGGCCGAATAGTTCGCTCTCGGCGAGCGAGGCCGGCATCGCGGAACAGTTGAGCGCGACGAAGGGGCCGGCCGAGCGGGGCGAGAGGCGGTGGATGGCCTTTGCCGCCTCTTCCTTGCCTGTACCGGTCTCGCCGAGCAGCAGTACTGGGGATTCCGTGGCCGCCACCAGCTTGATGGAGTCGAGGGCGGACAGCCAGGCCTGCGACGAACCGGCGAGGTCCCTGAATGCCTCGGCGTCGTGTTTGAGGAGCCGGTTGCGCTCGGCCGTGAGTCTGGAATTCCTGTCATGCAAGGCGCGCGACGCCTCAGACTGTGCCAGCGCCACCGCGATGAGTCGCGATATTACGCCGATGAACCGGAGTATCTGCTCGGAGAAGACGCCGCAACTCCGGTGGTCAAGGGTCAGGAGCCCTATGGCGGTGCCGTCTATGACCAGGGGCGCGGCGAGACAGGAGTGACCAGCGGGCAGATCGAGGATGTCGGCGTAGGTGTCGATGTAGTCGTCGTCGGTAAGAAAGAGTCTGGGCTTGCCCGTCGCCAATAGAGCGGCCAGGTCGGTTCTCTCGGCGAGCGAAATGCTGTATCCGGCCAGTCGGGGCGATGCGAGCGGGCCCTTCATGGTTCTGACAATCAGGCGGTCATCTCCCGAGTAGCCCAGCACCACGGCGAGCTCGTAGTCTATGAGCTCCCTGAGCGAATCGAGGACAATGTCCATGGTCCGCTCGGGAGCCATCATGGCTTCCATGCCGGGCCGCAACCAGGAATCCTGTATGTGTTTTGTCACCGAAATATCGTTGTGCACCGCCATAGTGGTGAAGTATCGTCGAAATATCGGTACCGCACAAGCGCTTCGTCGGCTCTTGCCAGCTAATTGCCTTATTGGAATGTAATTACTAATCAATACACCTTTTGGCATGCTTGTTGCTCTATGTAATCACATATACGCGGATACAGAATAGCGGAAACAATACGCCGTCATTCGCCCCCGGCAATAGCCAGGCCAGAACTAGGTCTGACCCCGGAGCCCGCAGGATTCCACGAGCCTTATAGTTGTGCCGTTTCGGGCTCGTGCCGCATCAAGCCGGCTAGGGATGGCGGGAGGTTTTTAATGGCTGAGTCGAAAAAGTTGACCACGGCGGCGGGAGCCCCGGTGCCGGACAACCAGAACGTGATGACCGCGGGTAGGCGCGGTCCGATGCTGCTCCAGGATATCTGGTACCTGGAGAAGCTCGCGCACTTCGACCGCGAGGTGATTCCGGAGCGCCGCATGCACGCAAAGGGATCAGGCGCCTTCGGCACCTTCACCGTTACCCGTGATATAACGAAATATACGAAAGCGCGGCTCTTTTCGGCCGTAGGCAAGAGCACCGAGACCTTTGTACGCTTCTCCACCGTGGCTGGCGAACGCGGCGCCGCCGACGCCGAACGGGACATTCGCGGGTTCGCCATTAAATTCTACACCGAGCAGGGCAACTGGGACCTCGTAGGCAACAACACGCCCGTGTTTTTTCTCCGTGACCCGCTCAAGTTTCCGGACCTGAACCACGCGGTAAAGCGCGATCCGCGGACGAATATGCGCAGCGCGAAGAATAACTGGGATTTCTGGACCTCGTTGCCCGAGGCGCTCCACCAGGTGACCATCACCATGAGCGACCGCGGCATCCCCGCCAGCTACCGCCACATGCACGGGTTCGGCAGCCACACCTTCAGCATGCTGAGTTCCAAGGGCGAACGCTTCTGGGTCAAGTACCACCTGCGGTGCCAGCAGGGTATCAAGAACCTCACCGATCTGGAAGCCGAGGCTCTCGTGGCCAAGGACCGGGAGAGTCACCAGCGCGACCTCTATGAAGCCATAGAGCGTAAGGAGTATCCTCGCTGGACAATGTTCATCCAAGTAATGCCTGAAAGGGACGCGGCCGCATGCCCGTATCACCCGTTCGACCTGACCAAGGTCTGGCCCCATGCCGACTGTCCCCTCATAGAGGCGGGCGTACTGGAGCTCAACAGGAATCCCGAGAACTATTTCGCCGACGTCGAGCAGGCGGCCTTCAATCCGGCCAATATCGTGCCGGGCTTGGGTTTCTCGCCGGACAAGATGTTGCAGGGACGGCTGTTCTCCTATGGCGACGCCCAGCGATACCGGCTTGGCGTTAACCATGAGTCCATACCCGTCAACGCGCCGCGCTGCCCCGTTAACGCGTATCACCGCGATGGCCAGATGCGCGTTGACGGCAACTACGGCAGCGCCCTGGGGTACGAGCCCAACAGCTACGGCGAATGGCGGGAGCAGCCCGACTTCTCCGAGCCGCCGCTCGACCTTGAAGGCGCGGCTGGCCACTGGAACCACCGCGAGGACGATGACTACTACTCCCAGCCAGGCGCATTGTTCAGGCTGATGAGCGCCGATCAGAAGGCCGCGCTGTTCTGGAATACGGCCAGGGCCATAGGCGACGCTCCTCGCGATATCAAGATCAGGCACATCGGCAATTGCCTCAAGGCCGATCCCGCGTATGGCAAGGGCGTCGCGGATGCCATAGGCATAGCGCTAACGGAGGTGCCGAAGTGAGCGAGGCCCGGGTGGACGGAACGACCGCCGGCGCGAGGGTCGGCAGGCTCAAGACCTGGGGGTTGCTGGCCGTTGGCTGGTTTGCCTTCATCCTGGGCTGGCTTGGCGTCTTTCTGCCCGGGCTACCTACGACTATATTCTGGATCATCGCGGCAGTGATTTTCCTGCGCACCAACAAGCTCATGTACGCGCGGATCATAGCGCACAAGCGTTTTGGCCCCGGCATCAAATTGTTTGTGGAAGAAGGCCAGATACGCAGGCGCGGCAAGGTCATCTCCATTACGGCGATGATGTGTTTTGCCGTCCTCGGTTCGATTGCCATACCCGTCGTCTGGGTCAAGTTCGTCGTGGTAGGCGCGGCTGCTGCAGGCAGCATTTGGGTCGCCGTACTGCCGACCCCTGAATCGGCAGCCGAAACAAGCGCCCGCTCGGTCGCGGCAGCGTCCGCCAACGAGCGTTAGCGATCGTAGCGGAAAGCCCGAAGCGTCGTCGTCATCCATGACGTGCCCGAGCGTAGAACGCTCGGGCGGTATCCGGGGCGCGCACCCTTGCGCGCCAAAGGGCGACGCGAGGACTTGCAGCGGAGAGCGCGACCCCGGCCGCCGTAATCGGCGGCCGGGGTAACGCCCAAATTTCTGGTTAGATGTGCTTGCGACCGACCTCG
>CAZNCK010000144.1:8750-9191 GCA_964571545.1 uncultured Treponemataceae bacterium
CCTATGTCTTTGGGGTGTTCCGGCGTCGGGACGCCCTGGGAACTCCACCCGCGCCGCTTGAAGACCGCGTCGATAAGCGAGTCGTACTGGGCCATCCGGAATTCTCGGGTTATCGCCACTTTTTCGGCAAGCGACTTGCCGGCGGGATCGACGCCTATCTTTTCCTTCATCTGCTTGTCGTAGCGTTCCTCGCGGGCCTGGTACTCGTCCTCCAGGACGGGACCCATGGCGCGGTAGGCCGGGTAGTCGTCTACGCGGTGGCCCTTGCCCTGGCGGACGTTGAAGGCGCGCTGGAAGTTGTAGACGCGCTCCGATTGGCGGATGAGGCCGTCCCAGTCCAGCTTTTCGCCGGTGATGGCGGTGTACAGTTCGTGGTAATTGTGCACATGCTCGGGCACCTTGTTGGATTCCGGCCACCTCGAGTTGTCCGCGGGCTCTACG
>CAZNCK010000145.1:0-5875 GCA_964571545.1 uncultured Treponemataceae bacterium
GAAGTGCATGCGGAAATGGCGGGAATATCTTCCGCCCGGATTGCTGAGCAGTTTGCGATGTTCTACACGGACCGGGCGTTCTTATCGAAGCAGAAGCTAAGTGCTGAAGGCAATAAGATTTGGCGCAAGGAAGCCGTGACGCCGCTCAAGGTTGGGGCCACCTATGTGCCTAAGTACGCCTGCTGAAGGAGACACAAGGTTCGATGAACTAATTAACATTCAACGATGTTGCGGAATCCTCGCTTCGGGCATACCATGCTCCTTGTCACTGGGTGGCGATTACTGGAGCCACCCGCGAAATATGGAGGGTTCTCCTCGTGAATACTGATCTAGTATCCTATCTATCCCGTTATATGCCCATAACCGAAGAGCTTGCGGATGTTTTGTCGAAAAGCTCATTCGTAACAACGTACCCCAGGGGCACAGTGCTCCTGCGGGAGGGGGATCCCATAAGAAAGGGATATTTCATCTTGAAAGGCTGTATCCGCAGCTATGTCCTTAAAAATGGAGAAGACAAGACCATTGATTTTTTTATCGAAGAAGAATCGGTGCTCCCCATTGGCTTAGGAATCGAAGAAGAATCGGTGCTCCCCATTGGCTTAGGAAAGGATGTTCCTTCCGTACATTTCCTGGAATGCCTGGAGGATACCGTGGCGGTAGCGAGTACACCCGATCAGGAAGCGAAAACGCTTTCCGATTATCCCCAGTTGAAGGCCGTGTGCCTCGCCATGTCCGAAATAATGGCAGAAAAACTTCAGGAGAACCTGGCCCGCTATAAAACCTCGACGCCAGAGGAACGCTATAGGGACTTGATAGAAAAGCGGCCGGATCTGCTCCAGAGGATTCCCCAGTATCAGATAGCCAGTTATCTAGGAGTACAACCCGAATCCTTGAGCAGGATACGTAAAAGACTTGCTCATCCGACAGGGTACAAACATAGTCTCGATCATTCTTAACTTAGATCAATTACATTCGCGGTAATTCTAGGTACGCTCTCTATACCAATATGGAGGAAGCCGATGAATTCACCGTTTCACCGAATGATCGTAGGCACTTGTTTCATTCTTTCGTTTATGTGCAGTTTCCCCCTTGCGGCTGAAGAACCAGATAGCGCTATTAATCCCTGCTTTGTTGAAACGTCTGCGTGGATGATTGCCAATCTTATGCCTGATCCGCCGGATTTCTATCAACTATGTCTTGGGTACCAGCTGGATGAGAAAAACACCCTTTTATTAAACGGCATAACCTGGAAATACTGGGCGCCCTTGGGAATCCCCATGTGGGACCCAAGCTTCGACGCTCCGGCTGAAGCGTACCCCGGTTACGTGAGAGCCTTCGGTTTTGGCGTCGGCTATCAGAGGTTCCTGTGGGAAGGACTCTTTGCATCCCTGTACGCTATTCCCTTTATCCAGAATTTTTATACGAGCGATAATCAATTCATACAATCAGGATTCCAGTTATACCTGCAGGCTCAGCTTGGATATCAGATAGATTTTTTTGATGGTCGATTTTTCATAAAGCCTGGGGTCTACATTAATTACTGGCCTATGAATACGAATTTTCCCGACGCCTTCCAACAAAAGGAAAAGAATTGGCCTAGTTACCAACCGTTCGAACCCCATTTGAACATCGGTTTCAGGTTTTAGGCAGGCGCCACGTGCATGTCGCAAGGAGTTCCAAATGAAAGAGAAAGTATCACTGGTCGAACGCAAGGTCGACACAAAGCTTATCATCATGGCAGCCTGGATCGCCGTGATGTGCCTGTACATATACTGCGATATTTATTCACTGTATAGGCCAGGGTATATCGATACGATGGCAAAGGGGAAAATGGGATTCCTGGATGTTTCACAGACGAGCCTCTTCTGGGCTGGTGTCTTGATGGCTCTTCCAAGCCTGATGATTTTCATCACTCCACTTGCCGCCGCAAGGGTAAGCCGCGGGATCAACGTAGTAATCAGCCCGCTCTATGCGCTTGTGAACATCGGAAACTTGCTAGGTGAAACATGGGGATATTATTACCTATTCGGCCTGCTCGAATTGGGCCTGGTTATCGCCATCTTCATCATGGCACTGCGCTGGCCGCGACAACGCACTTGAATCGAAAAAATTTAGCGATCGCATCCGCTGAACGATGCGTCAGCGTGCCTTCCGGTTTCTGTCTTTAAAAGTCAAATATACTTGACATCGTGTACAAACTTCTTTACATTGTGAATGTCAAACAAACTAGACATTCCAGGAGGTTACGATGTCGTTCGAAGAGAAATCCACATGGGTGAGCATGGTTGTGTCCGTGCTGGTTTTAAGTGCCTATTCCATGTTTGTCCTAGGGCAACTGCAGAGCGTGCCGGCCGCACAGATCGCGTACCAACGCCCCATGCTCATTGCCGTCGGAGCGATCATCGTGATGACTATCGTCGGCACCATACTCATGTCGATCGGTACCGCGGTCTCCGCCGAGATCTCCGCCAAGATCTCCGGCGGCGGTTCTGTCGCTGAGATCGATCGCAAGGACGAGAGGGACGATGACATCAACCGCCGCGGCGAGCTGGTCGGCTACTATGTATCGTCCGCCGGCGCGCTCGGCGTTCTTGCCCTCGCTATGCTGCGCTATGACCAGTTCTGGATCGCTAACGCCCTCTATCTGACATTCATGGTCGGGGGTCTCGCCTCCGCGACAGCCAAGCTGATCGTCTATCGCCGGGGCTTCTAGCATGGGCAAGCCGACACGGATATCCAACAGCATCCGCTCGCTTCGGTTCGCCGCGGACGAGATGACACAGGCGGAGCTAGCGGATCGCGTGCACGTGACCAGACAGACCATCATAGCCATAGAGCAGGGTCGTTACTCGCCGTCGCTCGAGATGGCGTTCCAGATCGCCTGCGTGTTCGCTGTGCCGCTAGACGAGGTATTTCATTACGAGGAGGAGAAATCATGAAGACAGTAGCCGTTCACGAGGAACGAAACAAGAACGAGCTAGCGCTACACATGGATCCGGACGGGCGAAGTGCGGCACTGACGGATTGCTTCTACATCGGAGGCACGGTGTTGGGATTCGTTGGTCTGGGCGTGGTCCTCGAGCCGCTACTGAGCGCCTCGGACTACCTCACGGCATACGGCACGATGGAAACGCGGGTATTGTTCGCGTCTCTGCTCGAACTCCTAATGAGCATATCACTGGTAGCCATGGCTGCGGCGGTCTATCCAGTAGTAAGGAGATATAACCCGAGCGCAGCCATCGCATACTTCGGCCTCAGGGTGCTGGAGGCCGTTCCCGTCATCATGGGGGTCGTCAGCATGCTTGCCCTAGCTAAACTCGGGAAGGAGTATGTCTCGGCGGGGGCAGCGGAGCCTGCGCGATTCGAGACTCTGGGCGCTATACTCGCGGGTGTGCCTGAATGGGCAGGCCATGTGGTCCTCGATGTCGCGCTATTTCCGGTTGGAGCGATGGTGCTGTACTGGGTATTCTTCCGGACAAGACTTGTCCCACGGTGGTTGTCGGGATGGGGATTCCTCGGAGCCATGCTCTACTGGGCGGCAGGAGTCCTTGTCATGTTCCATGTGATCACGCCTTTCGAGCCCCCGCACATTCTTCTTCAAGCGCCTTTGGGACTTCAGGAGATGGTATTAGCCATCTGGCTGATTGTACGAGGATTCAGCCCGAGCGCGGCGAAGAAGGAAGTCAACCATGCCTGGTAAAATAACGGTTCTTCTGTTCGGCGGCACCGGGCGCACAGGCAAGCGCGTCCTCGAGCAGCTTTTGGAGCGCGGGGTCGAAGTGCGCGCCATAGTACGATCGGCCCAAAGGCTGCCAGAGGGAATAGCGGGCCACGCCAATCTGACGACGGTCGAGGCGGACCTGTTGTCGCTGCCGCAGGATACCTTGCTGGACCAGGTCAGAGGCTGTGATGCGGTCGTCAGCTGCCTCGGACACACCATCGACCTCAAGGGCATCTTCGGGCCGCCGCACGACCTAGTAACGCGCGCGATCGAGCGGGTATGCCGCGCGGTAACGGAACTGCGGCCGCCTGAGCCCGTCAAGTTAGTGCTCATGAGCAGTGTCTCCGTCAATCGTCCCAAGCGGCTTGATACGCGTCGCGGCCTGATCGAGCGGGCAGTTTTGGGGGTGCTCCGCGGGCTCGTGCCACCCGCTCGGGACAACCAGGATGCCGCCGATTTTCTCCGCGTTAAGGTCGGGCAGGCTGATCCCTTCGTGCGGTGGGTAGCCCTGCGCCCGGATACGCTCGTGGAAGGCGGAGTCTCCGAATACGCGCTGCACGAGGGCCTCGTCAGTAGCCTCGCCAAACCGGATCGGAGCTCCATGGACAACGTCGCGCACTTCATGTGCGAGCTCGTGACGGAACCGCTAGTGTGGGAGAAATGGGAGGGTGGGCTACCGGTCATCATCAACGCGTAGCCCAAGGCCACTCATGAATCTTTAGGAAGCAGAGTGAATCGTGACTACTGCTGGAATTGTAATATTGTACCGCCGTCCGACGACTGTGCTATAAGCCCGGAGGAGGATTTGGCTTCCAGTCGCGCCTTTATAGGGCGGGGGCAAGCCCCCGCACCCCTGCGGTGCGTGTACGAATACGTACGACGAGTCTCGCACCGCAGGTACGCGCTCTTCCTCGCTATCGCTCGGCGCTCACTCAGGTTCAAGTCCCCCTCCGGGCTAATTAAAAAAGACAGACCGCGCGAAGCGCGATCTGTCTTTTTTGCCCGGAGGGGGACTTGAACCCCCATACCTTGCGGCACTAGTACCTGAAACTAGCGTGTCTGCCAATTCCACCATCCGGGCGGGATCGAGGAATTGTATACTCCGGGGAGGGCCGGCGCGTCAAGGGAGAAAAGAAGTTGATTGACTACAAGGTAGCTGGGCTATAGCATAGAGCGAACCAAGCAGTCAGTCTTGAACGCGGGCAGGGAGGCTTCGTGCGGATACGAGTCTATGTTCCGGTTTTCGCCGATGCTAGCGCAGTTGACGAGCGGGGTTTTGTGGAAATGGATCCGGGATCGACACTGGGGGATCTGCTCGGGCGCCTGCGACTGCCCTTCAAGGGCTTGGCGCTTGCTTTCTGTGTAGTCAATTACGAGAAATCAGATATGAAACGCGTCCTGCGAGATGGTGATGTCGTTTCGTTCTTTTCGATACTGGCAGGCGGCCGGGGAGGCGCGATGCGCGGCATGACGGGCAAGGTTCTGATCGTCGATCTTTCTACGGGTCTCATTGAAGAAAAGGCAGTACCGGACGATATCTACCGCGACTATCTGGGCGGCGTGGGGCTAGCGGCCAGGCTGTTGACCGATATGATTCCAGTTGGAGCCGACCCTCTGGGGCCAGACAATGTGCTGGCGTTTATGAGCGGACTCCTCACCGGCACGGGTTCGATGATGACGGGACGCTGGATGGTCTGCTGCAAATCGCCGCTGACGGGCGGCTGGGGTGACGCCAACTGCGGCGGCACGCTTTCACCGGAGATCAAGCGCTGCGGCTGGGACGGCATTCTGTTCCGGGGCGTCTCGGCCGGGCCGGTGGCCTTCGTGGCGGACGAGACTGGGCCGCGCCTGGTGGACGCCTCGGCCCAGTGGGGTATGGACGCCATCGAGTCGGAGGACAGTTTCAAGGCAGCGTGGGCGGGAACGAAGAAGCCGGCCATAGCGACGATAGGGCCGGTGGCCGAGAAGCTGTCGCTGATCTCGGGCATTTCCAACGACGGCGGCAGGTACGCGGCGCGCTCCGGCGTCGGGGCCGTGATGGGTTCGAAACGACTCAAAGCAGTCGTGCTGTCTGGCAGTAAGCCCATACCCTGCGCGGATCAGGCGCGCGTCCGGGAAATATCCAAGGCCTTTACACAGAAAATTGGAAAAATA
>CAZNCK010000145.1:5885-6473 GCA_964571545.1 uncultured Treponemataceae bacterium
CCTGCCGGGCTTCATGACGGGAGCGTTCATGCCGCTGATGGGCAAGATGCTCGGCATGAAGACCGTGGTTCCGGTGGACGGAATCCTGGCGTCGGCCATCCTCAAGAAGTGGGGCACGATCTACAACAACACCGCGGGGCTCGTCAACGGCGATTCCCCGGTGCGCAACTGGGGCGGCTCGGTCAAGGATTTCGGGCTCAAGAGCTACGGCAAGCTCAATCCAGACAGGATAGTCGCAAGGGAAACGAAAAAGTACCACTGCTATTCCTGCGTCATCGGGTGCGGAGGCATCTGCGACGCGAGCGGGACAGGCGCCAAGGGCGCGCACATGCACAAGCCCGAATATGAAACCTGCTGCGCATTCGGGGCGTTGGTGCTGTCGAATGACCTCGATACGATATTCCTCTGTAACGACATCTGCAACCGCTCCGGGCTGGACACGATCTCGGCGGGATCAACCGTAGCGTTCGCGTTCGAGTGTTTCGAGCGCGGGATACTGACGAAGGACGACACGGGCGGTCTGGAGCTCCGATGGGGCGACGGCAAGGCGGTCGCGGCATTGTTGACAATGATGGCCGAACGGCGGGG
>CAZNCK010000145.1:6483-9056 GCA_964571545.1 uncultured Treponemataceae bacterium
AGCGCTTGGGCAAAGGCGCGGATGCTATCGCCGTGCACGCGGGGGGCCAGGAACCGGGCATGCACGACGGCAGGATGGATCCGATGATGGCCGTAGCCTTCAGCGCCGATCCGACGCCGGGCCGCCATACGATCTCCTCGGCGGTGTACTACAACGTGTCGCACCTGTGGGAATTCGTCAGCTGGGCGCCGCCGGTCACGAGGCCGTATTTCAAGTCAAAGGAATTTGTGGCTAGCGGCGAGGAGACTCTCAAATCCGTCGCGGGAGCCTGCGTCAAGCAATTGCTGGACGCGACGGGCGGATGCCTGTTCGCGCTGACGACGGGACTGCAACACTGGCGGCTCTTCGATTGGCTGAACGCGGCTACCGGCGAAAACCGCTCCCCCGACGAGTGGATGGAAGCGGGCAGGCGCATTCAGACGGCGCGCGCCGCGTTCGGAGCCAGAGAGAAGGCGGCGGATTCGGACAAGGAGCGGGCACGCGATTATCCGCTGGCCCATCCGCGCATCTATGGTAATCCGCCGCTGCCGCGCGGACCGCTGGCCGGCAATACGGTGCCGCTCCAGGCCATGGTGGAGCGGTATCGCAGGGAATTCGGCTGGGACGAAAAGAGCGGCGCGCCCCTGCCCGCCGCGTTGAAAAGACTTGAACTCACGGTCTAGCGGCGCCAACCGGCGGAGTGTACGTAACGGCATGGCCCACCGCGCTGAGTTCAGCCAGACCGTATACTTCGTCGGAAAATAGCCCCATCGCGGCGACCGCGTCCAGTATGGCGTCGGAAATTCCGCGCTGTATGATGAGGTCGCAACTCTCACGGGCGTTGGAAGTGCCAGTACCGGTGGCGAAGATATCGCTGTAGCACCGTCTAGCCAGGGGCACAAGGGTCGCGCCTCCCGCTCCGGCATCCATAGCTGCACGGACAAAACGTCCAACGCTCCCCTCCTCCGCGATCAACGAGAGACAGACGAGACTGTCAGCCGCGGGCGCGCGGTGTTGCCCGTGCCTGGACGGTTTTGCGGCGGCAAAGCGTCGCCATTCGCTAGATCCCCGCAAATCATCGAGCGCTGAAATCACCTGCTCCATCGACGCGGCATGGTTGTGCTTGCCGCTTCTGACGCGAAGATTGACCGCATAGGCCCGCACGTTGAAACGGTAGATGAATCCCTGGCCTGGCCGGTCGAGCCTGGCCTTGTGTACAGCCAGATCTTCCAGGAAATCCGCGACGCGCTCCGGCACGATAAAATACAATATTTCCTTGTCGACGGGTATCGTTATCCGTAGCAGACCAAGCTTGTTCCTTAGCCCCATGCCTTCGCCAAACGAGACGACGGGCACGCAGAGGCCCATTTCAAGTACGGTTCGCTCGAGCGCCTCGCCCATGCCGCGTTGCACAATGCAGCAGAGCACGGTATGGCTGTCGAGGGGTTTATCGCAGCCGCGGTCGGGGCACGATGAGGCTATCCTGGCAGGGTCGAACACGGGCTCGCTAGCCGCCAGCAACGTTACGGTTTCAGCGAAGAGCGAGCCGCGGCCAGGTAGATAGAGGTCAGCGGCTTCTGCCACCCTGCGCGCGGCGGCGGATTCAAATTCCGCCGGCACGTAGAAGCGGTAGAATTCCGCGCGAGCCCCGGAGAGGGCCAGCCTTGACCCCAAGCCTAAAAGACCGGCGTGTTCGATGAACGAGACCTGTTTTCCCCGCTGGATGAAGGCCTCGGGAATAGCCATGTCGGCGAGCGCCTCGTCGATGGCGGGTGAAAGCATCGCGTCGACAGCGCAGGTTATCTTGGATAGTTGTACGCGTACCATACTAGGCTCCTAATCCGCAACCGCGGCGAACGCTGATCGTGCTCGATGGGTGTTCCAGAGTCCGCTCGCGAGAACCGCCACAATAGGGAAAACGCTCGCGGCCGCGACAACGCCGAAGCTCGACGCCGCGCCGGCGGAGCCGCCTATTCCGAGCCCGGTGGCTATGACGAGCGGCACCGTGACGGGGCCGGTCGTGACGCCCGCGGAGTCCCAGGCTATAGCGGTAAAATCCTCCGATGAGAACATAGTCAAAACCAGGGCGATCGCGTACGGGATGCCGAGCACCAACGAGAGCGGCAGATCAAAGAGTATGCACGCGAAGCCGAAGACCATTCCAAAACCGACGCCTACCGCAACCATCAAGACAAGGGTCTTGCGCTTGTAGGTGCCGGTGGTCATATCCTCCACCGTCGCGCCGAGAGCCGCGAGCGACGGTTCCGCGAGCGTGGCGCCGAAACCAAGAATAAAAACAAAAGCCAAGGCCGCGGCAAAACCCGCATACTCCCCCCATGCATCGAAAACGGCGCGCTCGACGGGCACGTACCGGTATTCGCTGGTCCCCTCGTTCCAGGACTGCCGCACGAACGGAATGGCCTGGGGGCCATCGCGTCCGTCCATCCAGAGGTATTCGCCGCTACCCCCGGCTCCCGCCGCCCTGAAAATATCATCCTCGAAGACGCCCTCGAGCGTGATGGCTCTATCCTGCCGCTCCGTGCGCTCATAGGCTCGCGGCAGGCTCGCTCCGGCCTGAGTGCCGAGCGCGGTCA
>CAZNCK010000146.1:0-2105 GCA_964571545.1 uncultured Treponemataceae bacterium
CTTTTCCGATACGGCCAAATTGGCGGCGTCATCGCCGGCGCGGTTGATGCGCAAGCCCGAGGCAAGCTTCTCCATGCCCTTGTCTGTGGAAAGGCCGTTGAGGCCGAGCTGGCGGTTGGCGTACAGAGCGCTGATGTTGTGGTTAATGATCATGACTTCCTCCTTGAGTCTATGCGCGGGGCATCCATGTCCCGCGTAGTGATCCGGTTTCCGGTTGTGTCGCCTTTCAGTCCTCCTCTCGCCGTTCGGCGACATGCTTGCTCGGCGCGTTCCGCCTATCGGTACGCGCTCAAGTTATTCTGGCCGGAGCCGATGATCGTAGAGTAGGGTACGAACTGAAGGGCAAGAGCGCCGCGCCAGTTTCGAAATCCGCCTCTTCTTCACATATCGGCACTCTCCCTTTAAAACTTGAGTAGGGATTTTTCTCCGATGCTTCGATCTGTACGCATGAGGTTTTTGTTGAGTACCCTTTGCGGCTCTGATAGACCGGGTGTATACTCCAGCTATGAAAACAGAAGAATTTTCCTTCATTTCAGATGACGGCAAAAGCATCCATGTCTACCATTGGTGCCCTGAAGCAGAGATTAAGGCTTGCGTGTTTGTAGCGCACGGAATGGCCGAACATGCGGCTCGTTATGCTAGGTTCGCCGAGGCTCTGACCGAGACTGGATACGAAGTCTGGGCTCCCGATCATCGCGGCCATGGCAAGACGGCTTCTGAGGGCGAACTCGGGTGGCTAGCCGACAAGGACGGATTCCGTCGTGTCGTGGAGGATCTTCATGGTCTTTCGGAACGTATCAAGGCTGATCGTCCCGGTAAAAAATTGTTCCTTTTCGGTCATTCATGGGGCTCTTTCCTGTCCCAGGGCTATATTTCTTTGTACGGTTCGGGCTTGGCGGGTTGCGTGCTGAGCGGTACGGCGGGCGATGGCGGTCTTACGGTTAAGGCCGGCAAGGTCGTCGCGGCGCTTGGCTGCGCGCTCAAGGGACAACGAGCAAAGGCTCCGCTTCTGGATACGATGAGCTTCGGCGCTTTCAACAAGGATTTCCAGCCTGCCCGGACCAAGTTTGATTGGCTTTCCCGTGATCCAGGAGAGGTAGACAAGTATATTGCTAGTCCCTTTTGCGGATTTTTGTGCACCTACGGCTTTTTTAGAGATCTGCTCGGAGGGCTCTCCTGGATTCATGCTCCGGCTACCATGGCGGCGGTTCCGAAGAATCTGCCCCTGCATATGTTCGCGGGCGCTAAGGATCCTGTCGGGGCGGCTACAGGGGCCTTCGACCGGCTATACGAGCGCTACAAGTCGCTTGGCATCGTCACGTTGAGCAAGAAGCTCTACCCCGAGGGACGGCATGAAGCGCTCAACGATACCTGCCGGAATGAGACGACCGCCGATGTCATAGCGTGGCTGAACGCCTACGCCTGATACGGCAAGACCAGTCTCCCCTCTCTCCGGCCTTGACCAGCGAGGCCTGAGAGGGAGTATAGTTGTCCTTCCGCAGTGTGGTCGATCTACGGCTGCCCGGACCAATCCCTATATCAATTTCAGGGGAAAATTTGCTCGTACGATATCAGAACGGTCCGGACGGTAAACCGGTTAAAAAAGCCATAGTCTACACAGAGCGCGAACACGGCATTGATCCCGAGGCCGTTGATCCCGACGCCGTCAGAATTATTGAACGACTCAGGCGCTCCGGACACTCCGCGTATATCGTCGGCGGTGCGGTGAGGGATCTCATTCTCGGCCGGGCTCCTAAGGATTACGACATTGTCACCGATGCCGAACCCCCGCGCATCAAGAAACTGTTTTACCGGAGCCGTATCATCGGCAAGCGGTTTAGGCTGGTCCATGTCTATGTCGGCGAGCGGATTTACGAAGTTTCGACATTCCGGTCTATAGTCAACGGCACGGTGGGCAACACCTACGGCACCATAGACGATGATGCCAAGCGACGTGATTTTTCCATGAACGCCCTCTATTTCGACCCGCTGGACCGCAAACTCGTGGATTATGTCGGGGGGCTCAAGGATATGCGCGCCAAGCGCATCGTGCCTGTCATACCGCTCAAGACTATCTTTGCGGAAGATCCTGTCCGGGTGATACG
>CAZNCK010000146.1:2115-2694 GCA_964571545.1 uncultured Treponemataceae bacterium
CCATACCGTTCCTGACACGGCACGCCATCAAGCGCCATGCCCCGTTGCTGGTCGGAGCGTCGGTTAGCAGGTTGGGCGAGGAGGCGACGAAGATCCTATATTCAGGAAATGCGCGCCGAATATTTGACTCTTTACAACGCTACGGCCTCCTGTCGGCTATCATGCCCGGCGTGGAATCTCGATTGCTCGCCGGATCCGCCGCCGCCTCGTCGATGCATTCCTCTCTCGATCAGCTTGATTCGTATGTCGCCGAGACAGGCGACAAGACGCTCGGCGCCGCCGTTGTGGACGCTTTGACGAAACGCCGGGCGCTCTACGCCGCTGGCGCCACGCCATTCCGCAATGCCGTTGGTTCGCCGTTGGCGTTGTCTCTTGTCTTGGTGGATTCCGGCTGGCTTCCCGATGATGTCTATCGCTTTGTGCGTGAGAGTGGGGCGCTCTATCGTCCCACGAAAGGCTGCGGCGCCGGGCGCACGGCGGGGAAGTTCTCTATCTTGAAAGGCTTGAAGCCGCGCTTTATTGGCGAGCAATGGTTCACTCAGCAACAACCATCGCGTATTTGGCTTTGGAGTTTGAACG
>CAZNCK010000146.1:2704-8838 GCA_964571545.1 uncultured Treponemataceae bacterium
AAAGACGCGGTTGTGGCGGCTCAGGCCCTGCCTGCCGAGGATGCGCAGGACGCGTACCGTAACGCGTTGGAAGCTGCGCGCGACTTTCTTGCGCCGCTGACGATGCCCCGCATCGAGGTTGAAGCCGCTGTGCATGCGGTATTTACCGCTCCTGAGCCAAAGCAGAAGCCCAAGCGACCCCGGCGGCGCAGGCGACGAAAGCCTCCTACCAGTCCTGGCGATCCCGCGGTTCATGGCGGCTCGGAAGACAAGCCGCGTGATGGAAATTAAGTCGACGGCGCGCCGTTTTAAGGCACGGCTTGACACGGCGGCGCTATTTCTCGGATGATGAAAGCGTGAATGTTGAACGTCTGAATGGTCTATCGATTGATGCCCTCTACGCACTCTCCGAGAAGATGAGCCTTGATTTGCCTCCGGACCTCGAGCGTGTTTTTCTCGTAGAGGCCCTCCTCGATGCGTTTGAAGAGGACAACGAGGATCGTAAATCCGCTGGAGACGCGGCGGTACATATTGAGGAAAAAAAGTATTCGGGTTCAGAACTCGACGAGATTGACGCCTCCATCGATGCCGCACCGTGCATTGAGTGCAGATACAACGAGACAATTGTGCATGTCATTGCCCGTGACCCCGCATGGGCCTTCGTATTCTGGGATCTGCGTGATGAGGAACTGGATGAACTGAGGGCTTCTGACGCTTTTTCGCATCTATTCCTCAGAGTCATCAAGGAACCGGGTTACGAGGGCAAGTCATCGGCTTCGTTTGAGGTTGTGGTCGGCGAAGATGACGATCACTGGTATCTCCATCTGCCTGAAGAAGATCGCTCGTATCGCGTCGATCTATACGCTAAGACTGGTTCGAAATCGAGATTATTGGCTCATTCACCCATAATACATACACCGAGAGCCCTGATGTCTGATTCTTTGGCCGATCTGGATCCTGGCGCGGCGGAACTCGCGGCGCTTTCAGGGCTCGCAAGCCTCGAGATAGTACAGATACCTGAGCGCCATCCCTCCCGCATTCTTGGCGGCTTTGACGAGTAACGGAGGATTCCCTTGGACAGCGGACTCGTAGCACTCGTATTGAACTCACATTTGCCGTTCGTGCGGCAACCTGATTATCCTCGTTTCCTTGAAGAGCGTTGGCTTTTTGAATCGCTGTCAGAAACCTATCTGCCGTTGCTCCGTGTCTTTGCGCGACTTGAGGCTGACAAGGTACCCTGGAAACTGAGCATGGCGTTATCGCCAACTCTGGAAGCCATGCTCGGCGACGCGTTGCTACGCGCCCGCTATATCGCTTGGCTGAAGTTGCAACTCGAACTCGCCGAGAAGGAAATGATTCGCTGTGCCGGGGATCCTAATTTTGCCCCCTTGGCCGCTATGTATTATGACCTTTACCTCAAAGACTTTGAAGATTTTACCGTGTTGTACAACGGCAATCTGCTTGGAGCGCTTGATTTCTATTATAAAAAGGGTCGCATCGATCTAATGACGAGCGGGGCCACCAACGCGTTCATGCCCATATACAGAAATTATCAGGCGGCAACGACCGCACAGGTTGAGGCTGCTGTCGTATCGTTCCGCGCGGCGTTCGGCCGCTCACCCTCGGGCTTCTGGATGCCGCAGCTCGGATGGTATCCCGGTATCGAGGAGACCCTGAGCGCATACGGACTTCAGTACAGCATTGTTTCGACGAGGGGCGCGTTGCTCGGTGATCCGACGCCTCGGTACGGTTCTTACGCTCCGGTATCCTGTCCAAACGGTTTTACGACATTCATACGCGACGTCGCGGCCACCGATGACGTCTGGTCTGAAACGAACGGTTATCCTGCCGATCCCGCGTACCGCGATTTCTATCGTGATATAGGATTTGACTTGCCCTTAGACTATGTTGGCCCCTACATCGAGCAGAATCAGATCAGAACCTTTACTGGGTTCAAATACTGGGCCATAACCGGCGGCATTGATCAAAAAGTGCCGTATTCGCCGGAACTCGCTTCGGCCAGGATAGTCGAACATGCTACGCGCTTTCTTCGGGACAGGGCCGCCCAGGCTAAAGCCGCCTCCGTGTACATGGATGGCCGACCGCCCTTGATGGTTGCTCCGTATGATGCGGAGCTCTTCGGGCATGGTTGGTTCGAAGGCCCTCAGTGGATAGAGACCTTGTTCCGGAAGGCGCAAGCCGCTGATGATCTGCGCTTCGTTACGCTTTCCGAGTACCGGAGAGCGTATCCTGACAATTACGAATCGGTACCTGAATATTCCTCGTGGGGCGATGGCGGCTACGGCGGCATCTGGCTGGAAAAGTCGAATGATTGGGTTTATCGTCACGTTTTTAAGCTGATAGAGCGCATGATAGAACTTGCGGAGCGCTTTCCCAACGAGAGCGGACTGCGTGAACGGGTGCTCAACCAGGCTGCGCGCGAAGTGATGTTGGCCCAGGCCTCTGACTGGCCTTTCCTCCTGCGCGCCGGAAAGTCAGGCTCATTTGCGCGCAAGCAGATAGAAGACGCGGTAACGAACTTCAACCGCATCTACGAGATGCTTTGCGCAAACACCGTCGGCACGGAATGGCTTACAAAGCTCGAGAAGCGCAACAACATCTTCCCTAATATCAATTATCGGGTCTTCCGGCACAAACGATAGGTCGCGCCTCATGACGACTAACGCGCTCAGGATCGTTCGATCGCTAGGCATTGCCGCCGAGACGGTGGAATACGAATGGTCCGAAGACGATCTCTCTGCGACAGCCGCGGCCGAAAAGCTCGGCATGGATCCGGATCGTGTGTTCAAGACTATCGTGGTGAGGGGAGCCAAGCTCGGCCCCTTCCTCTGCGTGGGACCGGGCTCCGCCGAGATTGACCTAAAAAAGGCAGCCAGGGCGGCCGGAGACAAAGCCGTAGAGCCCCTTCCGCTACGCGAGCTGGAACCGTTGACGGGTTACATCCGCGGCGGGTGTTCTCCTATAGGTACAAAAAAAAGTATGCCAGTCTTCATAGATGAAACGGCTCAGCTCTGGGATACCATATCAGTCAGCGCCGGAACCCGCGGCCTGCAAATGATCCTGTCCCCCGATGACCTTGCCAGGGCCAGTCATGGCGTCTTTTTCGACCTTGTATAGCTGTAGATCGATGATAGTACAAGAAGTTGGCAGCGAAGAGTTCATCTATTTGCGTGAAATAGTTATTGTATGTCTGACTTTGCGGTGAACAGCTAGGCTTGAAGCGCAGAATCATGTACTATGCCCAACGATGACAACAGTACTGTATGACAGGGCCATCACGCGCACCGCCAAGGCCTTGCGAAACGGCGATGCTATAGCAATCAAGTCGCCGCTCGCCGCCGATTCAAATGAAGCCGCCTGCGACCAGGATTTTCCGCGCGTGCGAAGCCTGCCCCTGGTAGCGCACGCCACGAAATTGCGCGGTACTCGTCGAGCTATGGTGGCCGCTGGATTAAGGAAGGTCTTGTTCGCTCTTGTGTTTTTCCATATCTGGTATATCGGTGTCACGACAATTACCGTAGCGTGTTTTGCATTCGTCGATCCAGCGGCCACGACTCTTTCAATTTATCGAAAGTACGTTGATGGCTGGATTATAATCAGGCCGCTTCCTACAGACCTGGAACGTATACCCAAGACAGCGAGGCGTATGCTTGTTTCAATAGAAGATTACAAATTCTACGAACACCATGGCATCGATTTCGAGGCTTTTGAGCGGGCATATGAGGTTAATCAGCAAATAGGCCGGCCCATGTACGGCGGTTCTACTCTGACAATGCAGACGGCCAGAACCATATTTCTCGTTCCGTTCAAGAGTTATCTCAGGAAGTACCTTGAAGTCATCGTCGCCTTTGAACTGGAGATATTGCTTTCCAAGGAACGCATCCTGGAATTGTATTTTTCCTGGGCAGAGTGGGGCAAGGGTGTGTTCGGCATCGAGGCGGCTTCAAGGCTATACAACAAGGCGCCTGTCGCCAAGCTCAACGCTACTCAGATGGCGCGTTTGATGGCCGTGCTTTCTTCGCCTATACGATTTACGCCTGCTACCTTGAGCAAAAGCAAGCTCCTTACCTGGCGCTACGAATTCCTGCTGGACCGCTACGTCCGCTAGGCGACAACTACCGCCCATCGACTACTGTCGATGAGCGGCCAGCGCCGCTCGTATTGCCTTGTCCAGGGCGTCCGCGAAGGCCCTGACGTCCTTGGGGCCAAAGCTCCGGTTTGTCGGGGAAGGAGGCGCGGCGCCGAGTTCCCTCAGGGCGGCCATGTGGTCTCGTAGCGAGGCTCTCTCCCGTACCGCGTCCGCTGTCCACAGGTCTCCCCGGTCATTCAACGCGGTGATGCCCCTTGCTACCGCCCTGGCGGCCAGCGGAATATCCCTGGTAATCAAGACGTCGCCGGGGCTGGCAGCGGACATGATGTATTCGTCCGCGCTGTCCCAGGAGGGCGCAGGCGATGATGCCGGCGGCTGGGAGGACTGCGCCGATGCTCCGGCCGGGCCGACGATGATGGCCTGCAGGTTTTTACCCGGGGGCAAGGGCATGGGGCGGTTAGCTACGAAGATTGCCCTGATTGGAAAACCGTTACCGGATGAGCTGGCTCGGCGTCCGATGAGATTCTTTACTTCTCGTGGTAAGGAATCCGCGTCAGCCCAGAGCGTCACGACGGCACGCTTGCCCTGAATACCGTACCATTGCCCGAGAGGGAATAGCGTTTCTCGTCCGCGGTGACAAAAATCGATAAACCCTTTGGAAGCGCCAGCCGCTGGCCATGAGCCGCGATAAGCTCGAGTGTTCCGTCCGTGCACAGCAGGATCTCTGGGACCGCCGGGCGTTTGGGTATCTCAAGCAGACCGGCCACGACGGCTTTCGCAATCGCGTAATCGGGAACATCGCAACGATAGGTACTGAAACCGGATGGTGATTCTTCTGCCTCCACAGGCTCGATGGTATCGCTGTCGAAACTGAGCGCCGATATGAATTCCGGCACATCCCTGTGTTTGTTAGTAAGACCTCCGCGCAATACGTTGTCGGAGTTGGCCATGATCTCGGCCGCTGTTCCGCACAGGTACGCATGAGGTTGACCGGCTGAAAGGTTCAAGGCCTGGCCTGGTTCGAGCTTGAAGAGGTTGAGTACCAGGGGGGCCAGCGCTCCGACATCTCCCGGATAGGCCTCCAGCAATTTCAGCACCCATGAGAACAATCTGCCTGCCGGACTGTTCTGTGGTTCAGAGGCTACGATCCTTTTGCTTCTAGCGAGCGTATATTCCAGGCGCTTGTATGTCACCTCTCCAGTCAGCGAGATCATGGCATGAAAAAAAACCGAGAGTTCGAGTTTTCCCGGATCATTGACCAGCCGGCCGACGAGTCGGTGCCAGTCCTGCGGGGCCAGTATTTTGATGTTCTCCACGATCGCGGCGATAGGCCTGAATCCGTAGAGCCCTTCGAACGGGGTCAAAGCTACGACGGTTTCTGGTTTGTGGTTTGTATCTTTATAATTTCGCTCGGGAGCATCAATCGGTATCCCCGCGAACTCTTCCCGCGCGAATCCGTGTTCGGCCTTGCGCTTTGAGGGGTGAGCCTGGATTGAGAGGGGTTTTGCCGCTGACAGAATCTTGAATAGGAATGGCAGCGTATTGTTGAAACGGCTCGCCACCGAGGTTCCGAGCACCTTGATGGGGGCGTCGGCTATCAGCTTGTCGAGCGGAGTTCTAGTTCCGGTAGCTGGACTCACAGCGATCGACGGGGCCTTGGGGTGCGCTCCCATCCACAGTTCGGCCCAGGGTTCTCCTGATGGATTGTCCTTGCCCAGCAATCGGGGCAGTTCGACAGGTGAACCCCACTCGTATTTTTGTATGGTGTTTTCAAGCAAATATAGTGCCATCAGTCCATTGTAACCGCGGTCAGCGCTACGGTCTAGCTAGTTCCCCAGGAACTAGCTAGGGTCTACCGATGAAGGCGCGCAGGTCGGCGGTGATCTCCGATAGCGTTCCGAAGCTGGTTTTGGTCTTGGGTAGCGAAGCCACGAAAATGGCGCCGTAGCGTTTGGTGAGCAGGCGCACGTCCAGGACGACGACTGCGCCTCTATCGTCCGAGTGCCGTATCAACCGCCCGAAACCTTGTTTGAAGCGGATGACT
>CAZNCK010000147.1:0-8811 GCA_964571545.1 uncultured Treponemataceae bacterium
GTGCTGAAGGCAATAAGATTTGGCGCAAAGAAGCCGTGACGCCGCTCAAGGTTGGCGCCACGTACGTGCCTAAGTACGCCTGCTGAAGGAGACACAAGGTTCGATGAACTAATTACTTCTTCTTAATAACCTCAAACCCCACGTACGGCACGAGGGCCGCGGGAATCTTTACGGTGCCGTCCGCCTGCTGAAAGTTTTCTAGGACCGCGATGATGCCGCGGCTTATGGCTATGGCGGTGCCGTTGAGCATGTGGACGTACTTGTTCTTGCCGTCGTCGTCCTTGTACTTGATGTTGAGGCGGCGGGCCTGGTAGTCGGTGCAGTTCGAGGTGCTTGTCACTTCGCCCCATTCGCCGCCGTTGCGGCCGGGCATCCAGGCTTCCAGGTCCCACTTGCGGTAGGCGGGGGCGCCGAGGTCGCCTGTGCAGGTGTCCACGACGCGGAAGGGTATGCCGAGGGTGGTGAATATTTCTTCTTCGACGAGGCGGAGTTCCTCGTGGATACGGCCTGAATCTTCTGGCAGGCAGTAGGCGAACATTTCCAGCTTGGTGAACTGGTGGACGCGGTACAGGCCCTTGCTGAACTGGCCCGAGGCGCCGGCTTCGCGGCGGAAGCAGTGGGACAGGCCCGCCATGCGCAGCGGCAGCTGATCCTTCTGGAAGATGGTGTCGGAATAGTAGCCGCCCAGCGTTATCTCGGCGGTGCCGACGAGGCAGGAGCCTTCACCCTCGACGGTGTACACGTTGGACTCGGCGCCGCGGGGATTGAAGCCTATGCCTTCCAGGATCTCGGTCTTGGCCACGTCCGGGGTGATGAAAGGCGTGAAGCCTTTTCTGGTCAGGATGTCCAGGGCGTAGCGCACGAGGCCGAGTTCCAGGAACACGCCCTCGTTCTTGAGGTAGTAGAACTTGGTGCCGGAGACCTTGGTGCCCGCGTCGAAGTCTATGATGTCCAGATCCTGCCCTAGCTGCACATGGTCTTTGGGCTCAAAGTCGAACTTCGTGGGTGTGCCGACGCGCTTGACCTCGGTGTTGTCCTTGTCTTCCTTGCCTATGGGGGCGTCGGCGTGGGCCATGTTGGGTATGCGGCGGAGTTCGGCGTCCAGCTGCTTTTCGGCGGCCTCGGCGCGGGCCTCCAGCGACGCTATGTCGTCCTTGAGCCGCTTGCCTTCCTCTATGAGGGCGGCGCGCGCGGCGTCATCAAGCTTTGCCTTCATAGCCTGGGCTACTTCGTTGCGGCGCTGGCGCTTTGCCTCGAGGGCCTGGAGTGCCGCGAGTCGCTCTTCGAACAGGCTTAGGGCGAGGTCGGGGTCGGCATGCATGTTGCGGGCGGCTATGTTGGCCTTGACCGCGTCCAGATTGTCCTTGATGAAGCGTATGTCTAACATGGTGGATCGATCATAGAATAAAAAATGCTCCAAGGCAATCGGGCGGTTGCATGACGAGCCTGTTTTTGGTACCCTCTCTAGTATGAAGCTCGTTATAAACCCCCGGGGCAACGGCGCCTGTCCGCTGTGCGCCCTGAACGGATCCTGCCATCTCCAGCGGAGACTCTCAGACGACGTCATGCCGCTCGAGGTAACAGCCGACGATGAATTGGAGATCGTGGTGTACTCCTGCCCGTACTTTACGGAGAAGACCGCCCCGTGAACGAGCGCCTAGAAACCGTGGCATTACGCCTCAGGCAGCTTGAAGACCTCGTCTCCGACCCCGGCCTGGCCCGCGACGTCAACCGCTACAAGGACACCATGCGCGAGCGCGCCCGCCTCTCCGAGATCATGGAGGCCTACGCCGCGTACCAGCGCCTTGAAGGCGAGATAGCCGGTACCAAGGGCATGATCCACGACGAAACAGACCCTGAACTCAAGGAAATGGCCCGCGAGGAACTCCATGGCCTCGAAGAAAGCCTGGTCACGGCTGAAAAGCAGGTCACCGAGCTCCTGGTACCGCGTGATCCGCTGGACGACAAGAACACCATCATGGAAATCCGCGCCGGCACCGGCGGCGACGAGGCCGCGCTGTTCGTGGCCGACCTGTACCGCATGTACACCCGCTACGCAGACAATAAAAAGTGGAAGATAGAGGTGCTGTCCAGCGCGGAGACCGGCCTGGGCGGCTTCAAGGAAATAATACTCTCCATCTCGGGCGAGCAGGTCTTCGGCAAGCTCCGCTGGGAATCAGGCGTACACCGCGTCCAGCGCGTACCCACTACCGAGGCCTCGGGGCGCATCCACACGAGCGCCGTCACCGTAGCGGTACTGCCGGAGGCCGAGGAGACCGAGGTGGACATACGCCCCGAGGACATGCGCGCGGGAGGCCCGGGCGGCCAATGCGTCAACACCACCGACTCGGCGGTGCGCATCACTCACCTCCCCTCCGGGATCGTCGTGCAGTGTCAGGACGAGAAGAGCCAGATAAAGAACAAGGCCAAGGCCATGCGCGTCCTCCGCGCCCGCATCTATGAGATGGAAGAAGAAAAGAAAAACGCCGAGCGCGCCGCCGAGCGCCGTGGCCAGATAGGCTCGGGCGACCGTTCCGAGCGCATACGCACTTACAACTTTCCGCAGAATCGCGTCACCGACCACCGTATAGACGTGACGCTTTACAAGCTGGATCTCTTCATGCAAGGCGACATTGAAGAGATAGTCCAAGGCCTGGTACTGCGCGCCCGCGAGGACGCCATGAAGGCGGAGGAGCAGTGATCCTGAGGCTGGAGAGCACCCCTTGACCGTACGGGCTGCGCTCGCGGAAGGATCCGGCGCCCTCGAGGGGAGCTGCCCGGGATCGCCTTTCCTGGACGCCGCCCTCCTTATGGCCCATGCCATGGGTCTTTCCAAAGACAGACTACTCGCCTCAATGCCCGACGAGGTCGCCGCGCTCTCACTTGAAGCCTACCGTGCCCTCGTTTCGCGCCGAGCATCGGGCGAGCCAGTGGCCTATCTTGTCGGTTATAAAGAATTCTATGGACGACGATATGCCGTTGATTCCCGCGTCCTCATACCCAGGCCAGATACCGAACTCCTCGTGGAAGTAGCCCTGTCGCTTTTGGCCCGTACTGGCGGCGATGCGCGCCGGTCGGCACGCTGCCACGATGCGTTCACCGGCTCGGGTTGTGTCGGCATTACCCTTGCTGCCGAGCGCCCCGACATACTGATCAGCGTCTCGGACGCCTCGGAGGGCGCGCTCGCGGTGTGCCGGACCAATGCGTTAGCTATCCTCGGCCGCGAGCTTGATGCGTACATCGGAGACATACTCTCCGCCGCTACGGCGCCGCTGGACCTCGTCACCGCCAATCCGCCGTACGTATCGGCCTCGTTTACCGACGGCATGATGGCTGAAGGCAGCCGCGAGCCTCGACTGGCCCTGGATGGCGGTGAATCCGGGCTCGACCTCTATCCTGGACTGGCCGCAGAGGCCTTCGCATTGTTGGCTGAAGGCGGCGCTCTGGCCGTCGAGATAGGCGAGGAACAGGGACCCGCCGTGCAGGCGATGTTCGAGGCCGCGGGCTTCGAGGCGGTAGCCGTGCACGGGGATCTGGCCGGCCACGACCGCGTGGTCTCGGGGGTAAAACATGCAATACGACGATAAGCTGGACGATTACCTGGAACGGTTCACCGATGAGGACGCCGGCCGCATCCTCGCCGCGCGCTCGTGGGCAACCGAATTGCACTCGGGTTCGTTCCGCGCCTCGGGCGAACCCACCGTGACCCACCCCGAACGGGTGGCCGCCTTGTTGGCCGGCATGGGCATGGACGCCGACAGCGTAATAGCCGGACTCCTCCATCAGGCTATCGAGGACGGCCTGGCTACAGGCAAGGCCGTAGGCGAGCGCTTCGGGGAACGCGTAGGCGCGCTCGTGGAGGAACTCGCGCGCATGGCCTCGCTCAAGGCCAAGAACAAGACAAACCAGGCGGCCGAGACAATACGCAAGATGCTGTTCGCCATGACCCGCGACCTCCGCGTCATCATCATCAAGCTGTCGGACAAGCTGGATAACATGCGCACGCTCAAGTGGCTACCCGAGGAAGATCGCCGCCGCATCGCCGCAGAGTGCGTTGACATCTTCGCGCCGCTGGCCGACCGCCTGGGCATAAGTTGGCTAAAGGACGAACTGGAGGACCTCGCGCTCAAGGAGATAAACCGCGAGGCCTTTGACCAGATAAAGCTACTCGTGTCAGCCAAGAAACCCGAGCGCGAGGCTCTCCTGGAGCGCGCCCGCACTGAGATAGTAGCCGCCGCTAAAACCGAAGGGCTGGATGTAGAGGTGATGTCCCGCGCCAAGCACTTTTATTCCATTTATCAGAAAATGCGTAAGCGCGCCAAGAGCGCCGACGAGCTGTACGACCTGTCAGGCATCCGCGTGCTCTGCGGCACGGAGAGCGAGTGCTACGCCGTCTTGGGCATAGTGCACAGCCTCTGGAAACCGCTGGACGGGCGCTTCAAGGACTACATAGCGATGCCCAAGTCCAACGGCTATCGTAGCCTCCACACCACCGTGATGGCCTGGGACGGCACCCTGCTTGAGATACAGATACGCACCCGGCAGATGCACGGCGTGGCCGAATTCGGCGTCGCGTCGCACTGGCTGTACAAGAAAGGCTCCAGCGCTGAGATTGTCCGGCCCGAGGACGTGGGCATAGTCAACAGGCTCAAGGACTGGAGCGCCATGCTCGAGTCCGGCACCGAATTCCTGGAGGACATCAAACGCGAGATCCTCAAGGACTCCATCATAGTGTTTACTCCCAAGGGCGACGCCATAGAACTGCCCGCCGGCTCGACGCCGCTGGACTTCGCCTACGCCATCCACAGCGACGTCGGCAACCGCTGTCTCGCCGCAAAGGCGGACGGCGCCATAGTGTCCCTCGATTCGGAATTGAAGAACACCCAGGTAGTGGACATAGTCACCAGCGCCACCGCCAGGCCCAACGTCAACTGGCTCAAGATGGTCAAGACGGCCAAGGCGCGCTCCAGAATCCGCGCCTGGCTCGTCACCGCCGGCATCGTGCTCGCCATAGACAAGAACGTCGTGGCACGGACCCGCGAAGACAAGCACGACGACAAGGGCAAGCCACATGGCACTGAACGCAAACCCGAGCTTGAGGTCCGGCACGGCGAAGCGAAGCACACCGAACCCAAGCGGGTAGAGGCTCCCGAGGCCGCCATCTCCCTCATGGACTACCGCCCCTACGTACCTGGCGAAGCCACCGACTCGTCCACGGCGGGCCTCAGCATCTCCGGCGCCACAGGCCTCTTGGTCCGCTTCGCCGCCTGCTGTAAACCGGCAGTGGGCGAGCGCATTGTAGGTTACGTCTCCCGTGGTCGGGGCATCATCGTGCACCGCGCCTCATGCAAGAACCTGCCCGCCATCCGCGAGTTCGCCGAACGCCGCGTCGAGGTCACCTGGGAATCCGCGCCCTCCCTTCCGCGGCGTTACCACGTGACCGGCAAACGCGTCCTGGATCTGTTCTCCGAAATAGAGAACGCCGTCCGCAAGCACGGCGGCCGCCTCGTAGAAGGCCGCCTTGAGGACGGGCACGAGAGCCTATCCGGGTTCTTCACCATGGCCTATCCCAGCGCAGAGGACGCGCGTACCGCCGAGCGCAACCTGAGGCACGTACCGTCGATACTGAAGATCAAGCGGGTGGACTGACACGTCCAGACCGCTATATTCGAAGAGGCTTTTAAGAAAGGCCTTGTATGAATTTGCATGGGGGCCCGCCATCCATGACGTTACGGAACGCTTCGCGTTCCATGCTTATGAACGGTGGTCGCCATCCATGGCGACCGAGTAAGCCGGGAAGCCTTTGCTATCGTACCTATCCTCGGCTCCGATGCGCCAAGGATGGCGCATCAACAGTAAATCGTGGAGCTTTGCTCCATGACGTCATGGATGACGAGCGATCCGGACTTGTTTGTTTTGCATGGTCGGAGCCTTAAGATTAGTCAACAGTGATACTGGTGCCTTATTGGCCCATCCAGTAAGGTTTTGGACGACGAGCGGTCTGGACGCGCTTTGCCGGCTTTGTCGGTGGCGTAGGATTAGTCGACTGGGGTACGGTTGACATTCAGGCTCCACAATATGCCCGGATACGCCTATCGCGCATACATGCTTGGCTAGTCTGACTTCTATCTCGCCCGAGTCAGGCCGGGGTGTGACTTGAACGGCCATTACAGGGGAGCTTGCGCTGGGCGCTCGAAAAATGACCCTCGCGCGCGTTAGCGCGAGGGTCATTTTTCGAAAGCGGGACCCAACGCAAAATTCATACTTGGCCTTTCAGAAGAAAAAACCGTTCCTCCGGCCTGACTCGGGCGTGATATCAAGCCTGACCGCCTAGCCTTGGCGTGCTGTGCGTAGTAGTATGGTCATATGATAACCAACGATATTCTGAGGCGACTGAGGTTTGCCGTACGCATAAACGACGCCGCCATGCTCGAGATGCTGAGCCTGGCCGGAACCACGACGACACGTGAAATACTCGACACCTACTTCCTCAAGGAAGACGAAGCGGGCTATGTCGAATGCCCCAAGGCCGTCCTCGCGGCGCTGCTCGACGGCATGATACTTAAGCTACGCGGCCCCAGGACTGGTTCGGCCGATACTCCGGCTCCGCAGCCGATCGGGCTCGATAACAACATGGTCCTCAAGAAACTCCGCATAGCGCTTGAACTCAAGGAAGAGGACATGATAGCCATCATGAAGCTGGCGGGCATCGAATTGTCAAAGAACGAGCTTTCAGCGTTGTTTCGCAAGAAGGGACAGAAAAATTACATGGAATGCATGGACCAGTTCCTGCGGAATTTCCTGACAGGGCTTGCTTCATACAAGAAGCCAGCATAAGTTCAGCGGCAGGAGCCGCTCCTCGACTATCCGCTTCCCGTCTCGCATAGTAAAACATTGCAAAATGCACGATTTTAGTTGTCATATCTGGTATATCAACTTAACATGTCAAATATGGAAACAATCTCCATATATTCTGATTAGGAAGAATATTTAATGAAGATTACAGTTGAAGAATTGTACAACATTGAATTATTCCCGTCGGACTCCCGCGTGAATCGACTTCCCAGAGAATTCCTCGTTGCCGCAAGCGCCTTCGAAACTTCCCACAAGCAGGGTAGTTTCGGAGATTTAAGAACCTCACATGCTCAGAACCTCGTTTTGTCTATTTCGAGAATTGAGCCCCGGCTGCCGGCACATCGACTTCAATCCGCTGTATATAAATCTTTAGGAGGAATGGTATGAAGATCCTGGGTAAATTGCTGGTAGGATTCTTGGCTGTCGCCATGCTCTGCACAGTCGTAGGAATTGTCGGAATCATGCAAATGAGTAGCCTGAATAAATCCCTCAACGACGTTGGAACTATCACTATTCCTTCTTTGAGCTATCTTAATATTATCTCCAAGGAGTTGTTGAAGGTGAAGGTCGCCGTGAGGAACCTGGCAAATCCTTTTGGTCGTGATGATTCTGGCTTCATAGAGCGACAGATAGGGAATATAGAGGCGGCAAGGGCAATATACAGGCCGGCCATAATCGAATTCGAGAAGATTTCCCAAGTGCCGGAAGAAGCTAGGTTGTGGGCGGTCTTTGAATCAAAACTAAGCAGTACTGTCGTATATACAGACAAGGCTATAGCGGACGCTCGAAAATTATTAACGTTGACTGATCCTGATGTTCTTGATTCCCAGTACCGCGAACTGTATGCCTATCTCTTTGGTGATAGCAGGCTCGTTCTGGATGATCTGATTGCGGCGAGCGACGCGGTTAATGAATTTGATCAACAGTACTATGGTAAGGAATTGACATCCTTGGCCATTTCCGCGGCAAGAGTCGGAATCACGGTGCTGGTCGTAGTAACGGTCATTGCCCTGATAGTATCTGTTTTCCTTGGGATAATCCTTGGCACTTCAATAAGCAAATCTTTACGTAAAGCTGTAAGCGTACTCGACCGCGTTGCGGCCGGCGATCTTACCGAGCGTCTTGTGGTCACAACCAAAGATGAATTCAGGCAGGTGGCGGCTTCGGTCAATCTGGTCATCGAGAACGTAGGAGCCCTGGTCGAAGAGATGGGCATGCTCACCACGGCGGTCGTGGAAGGACGGCTGGACACCCGCGGCGACGCGGACAAATTGAAGGGCGGATACCGCGACATAGTCCTGGGCGTGAACGAGATCATCGACGCGTCGGTCGGCTTCCTGGACAACATGCCGGCTCCCGCCATGCTGATAGACACGGATTTCCAGATTCTTTTCATGAACAAGGCGGGTGCAGCGCTCGGTAATACGACCGGAGACCAACTTGTGAAGACGAGGAAGAAGTGCTTCGACTACTTCAAGACCGGGGATTGCAAGACCCAGAATTGCGCCTGTTCCAAGGCGATGCAGTTGGGGCGCGAGGTTAGTTCGGAAACCGCCGCGACACCGTTGGAAGCCACCTACGATATCTCGTATACCGGCGTTCCCGTCAAAAATAAGGAAGGGAAGATCGTCGGGGCCTTTGAGGTGATCACGGACCAGACTGCGGTCAAGGTCGCGGAACGCAAGATGAAAAAGATAGCCGGGTTCCAGAATACGGAGATCATGCGGCTGAACGGCAATCTGCAAAAAATCGCCCATGGCGACCTGTCCTGCGATTTCACGGTGGCAGGCGCTGACGAAGATACCCGGGAGACAAAGGAACTCTTTGATAAAATAGCGCAGATGCTAAACCAGTCCACCGATGCGATCGGGGCCCTCGTTTCCGACGCTACCATGCTGGCTCAGGCCGCCGTCGAAGGCAGGCTCCAGACCCGCGCGGACGCCACAAAGCACCAGG
>CAZNCK010000148.1:0-8293 GCA_964571545.1 uncultured Treponemataceae bacterium
TGGCGTCGAGCTTGTCCAGGAGGCCTTCCGCCTCCAGGTTGTCGACGAATTCCTTTGCGTAGGGCTTCCACACGGTGTCGACGAGCACCGTCTTCTCTTCTTCTATTATATAGCTGTTGTAGCTGGAACCCTTGTGGGTGGAGTACTCGTCGCCGTGAAAACGCTTGAGATCCCAGTCCACCTTGCCTACCCAGGAAACCGTAGAAGTCAGTGACTTCTTCATACCGAACTCCTTCCGGCCACCGCTTTGGTTTGGTTTGCGACGGCCACTTCGTCTTCGCTATCGATGGTACTACCGATTGATTTGTTTGTCTATGGTATTGTGGTACTTTAATACCAGAATCATGAAAAACATGATTAGTTTGAATTCTTTTAATAATTATAACAGGATGGACAGGATGAATTCGAAGAGATGCACAGGCTAATTTCAGGAAAATCCAGGACAAGGGCCTTGGAGTGTCTTCATCCTGTTCATCGCTTAATCTTATCCTGTACATCCTGTTTCTACTTTTCAGCGGCACGGGCAAGGACGCTGTTTACCAGTCCAGCAGCCGTCGCTGGCCTTCAAGCGCCCTGATGTCGGTGGCGTCCCAGCTCATCTCGAGGGTCCCTAAGTAGGTTCCCGCGTCGTCATAGATGGGCTTGTAGGAGATGAGTATAAAGCGGCCGTTCATCTGTATCCAGAATTCGGCTTTGTCCTTCTCCTTTTTCTTGAAGGCGTCCAGGATCTTCATCACCACGTCTACGCTCTTAGGCGGATGGCAGTTTTGCACCGAGCGGCCGATGATGCCAGGACTACGCGGAAACACGCGGTGGGGGGAGTCGGAGTAGTACATGACCTTGTCGTCGGCGTCCACGAATGACACGTCGACAGGCAGGCTCTTGAGGATGCGGTCCAGGACGTCCAGCGGCAGGCCGCCCACCGAGAGCGGGATCATACTCGCCGGCCCTATAGGCTGCAGCGCCTGCGTCGTTCCTGCGCCGCCCGCCCTTGCCGCGGCCGCTTCTATCGCCGCGTTGAAGTTGGCGTACTGGCCCTGCCCGCCTACCGACGCGCCGGCCGCGCTACCAGCGGCGCCCGGCACGCTTACGGGCGAGCCTCCGACCAGTGCCGCGTCCCATTTTGCGCCGGGTTTGACCCAGGCAAAGCCTATGGCGTCTTCGCCTCGTCGCACCGCGGCCCAGTCCTGGTCGTTTAGCCGCTTGAGCGCGTTGGGCAGGAGTATCTTTTCTTCCATAAAGATCATCATGCGGACCCGCTTAGCCAGGTCTCTCGCCTTTTTCCGGGCGGTTTTGACCTCAGCCGCCTTGATCGCCGCGTCGAGCTCCTTGAACACCACGCGTATCTCGTCATGTTTGCCCCACATCACTTTTGAAGGGCCGGTAAAGCCGGAGCGCTCCAGGAAGGGGAATAGCTGATTTTCCTTGCGCTCGAAGTGCACGATGATGGGCCGCATGGCGTTTACCGCAGCCTTGAGTGACTCAACGCCGCCGGTCAGGGAGGCGTATACCAGGCCGCGGGCATACTTGCGGGCTTCCTTGTTCTCCGCCAGATAGGTGTGCACCGGGTGCCCGGGCATGCGCTCCGTCTTCTCTCCCCGCTCCAGGCCCGCCTTGAATACGTCGGCGTGCACGTCGCAGAGCCGCTGGACCTCCGAAACCGGAAGCCCGCCCTCTATCAGCGACTGTTCCAGCTCAGCCACTTCCACAGCGTCGGCATCCATGATCAGGTCATGGAATTCCTTTTTTACTTCGGACGGCGATGCTCCTGCCGCCAGCTTGTCTATGATAGCCTTGAGCCGACTCGCCTGCGCGGCCTTTTTGGCGTCGCCTGTAAGGAATTCACTCAATTTAAACCTCCATCAGTGTAAGGGTTTGTGTTACTCGTAGAGCGAGAGTCTGGCTTTATGGGCCAGGTCGGTTGCCTTGGCCAGGTCGCCCAGCGCCGCGGCTGGCGCATGGAATCCCATCGAGTTGGCGCTTGCGACGAAATCCCAGTACCACTGCGCCTCACGGATGAGCGAGCGGGCCGCGACTACACGTTTTCCTGCGACTCCTCGCGACTCGGCAGCCGCAATGGCCGTGTGTGCGTCAGCCACGGCTTTGCCCGCGTCGCGCTGTGCGCTGAACACCCTGTCCTGCGTATCCTTGACGCGCGCGGTCAGCCACTCGGCGTTTCTCTCCGTATGGCAAGAGCCGCAAGTTTCCGCAACGTTCTTGAGCGGGCTCGTGATGAAGTGGGATGTTTTAAGCGAGCCTTCGTCCATTACCCTGGGCATATGGCAATCGGCGCATGATACACCTGCGGATGCGTGGACACCGGCCGAAAATTCTTCAAAATCGGGATGCTGTGCCTTGAGGAGCGCCGCACCCGAGTCGGTGTGCATATAGTCGTACTGAAACCCACCCGGTGTGCCTGCGTAATAGTTGTACATGTCACCCGCACTCAGCCCCTCGTCCCAGGGATGGATTACCCTGCTTGTTCCCGGTTCAAAATAATATTCGGCATGGCATTGCGCGCAGGTATATGCCTCCTGCATGAACGGATCTGCCGCTGAAAAATCTTTGCCGGTGCGTGCCAGCGCTTCAAGAAACCCGGGTTGTTTTGGTTCAAGGTGGCCTGTTTCCAGGTCATGGCAGTTGGAGCAGCTCATGGTGGGGTGTCCGGCCGCGTTCAGGGCTTCCAGCGGTTCATTTGCGTAGGCCCAGCCTTTTTCCGCAAAGATGTCGCCGATGGCGCTCGTCTTGCAGGTTATGCAGGCACCGGGCGTTTTTTTGGTAACCCGCTTCGACATGACCAGGTCCTGCATGGCGTAGGCGTGGCCTCGGTCTTCATGATACTCCACGGCAAAGGCGCTTCCCCTGAAGTTGATGCCGAGTTCAGGCATGAGGTCTGTCCGGGCAAACGGCGTTGATCCGCCATAACCGGTAGGAGAAGTCAGCATTTCCTCATTGCGCTTCTGCGTTGCTGCCTGGAAAGGGTATGCCACCAGCCAGGCTGCTTCCGTTGCTTCAGGGGTTTCTGTAGCGGCGCTGTTCGCGTCGGCTATGGGCTGGGTTTCCGGCAGTGCTTCCCGCTGTGGCGCGAGGCACGAAGCAGTCGCTGCCAAAAAAGCAACAACCAGGGAGATGCCGAATACCATGTGCATCCTGATTTTCATGAGTACCAGTATAGTAGTCTTGCAGGTAAAGTCCATTGCCTGACCGCTGATCTCCTGGTGTCGTTTGTCAAACAACATGGTTGCCTGTATACTGCCGCAAGCTTCTCCCACGGAGGAGCGAGGGATTGAAAGGGGCAACGCATGGGACAGACGGTTCTCGTTATCGGATCGCTCGGGACAGTCGGCCTCGAGGTCGTGCGCAGCCTCATAGCCGGGGGGACACGGGTGCGGGCCGCGACCACCCGACGGGACGCCGTGCGATCCATTTTCGGTGATACCGTGGAACCGGTACTGTTTGATTTCCAGAAGCCTGAGACCTTCGGGCCGGCATTTGACGGCGTCGAGCGCATGTTCCTGATGCGCCCTCCCCATATTTCCAATATCAAGCGCGACCTCTACCCGGCCCTGGACGCCGCGCGTGCGGCGGGCGTCCGCCAGGTCGTGTTCCTATCTATCATCGGCATAGATCAGAATACCGTCGTGCCTCATTACAAGGTAGAAACCTACCTGCGCGGCAGCGGCCAGGACTACACGTTTCTCCGGTGCTCGTTTTTCATGCAGAACTTCGAGGCTGCGCATCGTGATGAAATACGTGACCGCGACGAGATATACCTGCCTGTAGGAAAGGCCAAAACAAGTTTCATCGACGCCCGCGACATCGGGGCGGTCGCGGCGCTGTGCCTGTCCGGGCCTGGCCACGAGCGCAAAGCCTACGACCTGACGGGTGCGGAAGCGCTCGATTACGACGAGGTAGCCGCGCTGTTCAGCGCTGTCTTAAACAGGCCCATTGTGTACCGCAACCCCGCTCCTCTGGCCTTCTTCCTGCGCCAGCTATCACTCAGGAAAGCACTCATGTATGCCCTCGTTACGACCTGGCTCTACTCAAATACCAAGAACGGCATGGCGGCTACCGTCTCAGGCGAGGTCGCGCGCCTGCTCGGTCGGCTGCCTATCAGTATGCTAAAGTATATAGAAGACAACCGGGCTGCCTGGATGAGTTGAGACCACGCCGAGGATTCCTGACCTGCCCTCCGAGTGGATGGCAAGGCTTCAGTCTGAGTTTCGTGCATGCGCAGCCGGCCTGAAGCCGGGGGCCAGGTAGCGAGCGTAGCGGCGTGTGAAGCTGGCCGTGAAGAAGCGCCTTAAGGCCGGTTTTCGTTCCAGCACGACGATGAGCCGCGCCAGCGGGCCGAGCTGCAGCATAGTGATCGCGCTGTACAAAGCTAGGCCGGCCAGGAACGCCAACGGACCGAACGCAACGCCTGAGAATCCCGGAGCGGCGGCGCGCAGTATGTCGCGGGCCAGCGGTAGTGAACCGATCAGGGCCGCCACGTTGATGGCGGCGAAGGATACGAGGCGCGCAGTTGAGGTCTGTATCGAGGCAGTGGGGCAGGCGTTGATGCAACGGTTGCAATCGACGCAACGCGGCGACCAGGTCGGCGCGCCGTCGCGCATGACTATGGCCTGCGCGGGGCAGACCCGCGCGCAGAGCCCGCAGGACGTGCAGGTATCGTCGGCGATGTACATGCTGCCCAGGATTCTGCGCGCCGCCAGCCTGAAGATGAAGCCGACGAAGCGGCCTACGCTCAGGGTCAGCACGTTTCGTTTGAGGAATATTCTCTGCCCGGTAACCACGGCCTTGCCGAAGGCATGTGCCTCGGCGTCGCCGCGCGCGATTATGGCAACCTGGTCGTTGCCTATGGCCGCCTCGGTAACCTGCGTCCAGTTTTCCGGGTAACTCGCGTCCGCGGAACCCACCGGCTCCCAACCCTTGCGCGCCAGGACCCCAAGCGACACGATAGACGCCGCGCCGCTCCAGCCGCCCGAGATTCTGCCGTTCTTCATGACGCCACCACAGACGCAGAGCATAGCCGCCTGCGCTCCGCCCGAACGCGGCGCGGCCTTGATCGCGTCCAGCACCATGCTCGGTGGCGAGAAGCCCAAGGTGCAGGAGCACAGCACCAGCAGGTCGCCAGTGCCGAGTTCTGGAATGACGGCGCCAGCGGCCAGGTCGACTAGCTCGGCGTGTCGGCCGGCGGCTTCCAGCTCCGCGGCGACTACGCCCGCCGCGCGCCTGGCGTTGCCGGTACCCGAAAAAACTGCCACTATCGTTCTGCTCATCGTTGCTCCTGTTCAGTCTTGGGTCAGTCGGCCAGGCGCTTCTGGCCGGTAAGCGCGCGCTTTTCAGTCAGGTCCTGGCTTGCCTCGAGCACGCCAAGGTAGCTACCCTCGGGCGAGCGCAACGCGAAGTATTCTATATGAATGAACCTGCCGTTCATCGTTATCCAGAACGCTTCCCGGTCCTTCTCGCCCCGTTTGAACGATTCGACTATCGCGACGACTCGGCCCACGCTGGCGCCCGGGTGGCAGTTGCGTACGTCGCGGCCGATGATGGCGGGGCTGCGCGGAAAGATGCGGTGAGGCGAGTCGGAGAACCAGCGTACCTTGTCGTCGGCGTCCACGTATGTCATGTCCACCGGCAGCGCCGCGAACATCGAGACAAGCGCCTGGTTGGGGATGGCGCCGGTCCTGCCGGAAAAACCGCCCGTGACGCTTGCCAGGCCGTCAGACAGGCTATCATGGGACGCGCCTGGCGCTTCGGGCTGGCTGCGGGCTGCGTTTGCGGCCGCGGCCGAATGGCGGGCCTCCTCGAAGCGGCCTATCGTCGATCTGTCCATGAAGGCCCAGCCAAATTCACGCGCCTCGGCGAACAGGCCTTCCCTGTCCACGGCGCCGATCAGGTCTAGCATCACCGGAAACAGCGCGCATTCCTCGCGGAATACGTTGGCGTTCAGGTCGAAGTAGAGCCGCCCTATGGCCTGGTTGAGCGGTTTAGGGTCGAAGGTAGAGGCTGATGCCAGCGCTTCGTCGAGCAGGCCGGCGATATCCTTGAGCCCGCGCCGCACGTCATCCTGGATCTCCCACATGAGGCGCACGCAGCGGTACTCCGGGTAACGCGCCTCGAACCAGGGGAACAGCACGTTTTCCTTCTTGCGGTAGTGTATTTCCACCGCCCCAAGTTCGACGATGAGGCACTTGAGGGCGACCAGTGTGTCCCGAAGCTTAGGGAAATCCTCAGACGCGTCGTTAAGCGCCTTGGCCAGCGTCTTGCCCCGTTCTAGCACGGCCAAAAGGCCCGCGTTCTCAGCCATCAGCGAGCTGAAAAGCCTCTCTCCGGCCTGCGGCGCGCAGCGATGCTTTTTAAGCGGCGTAGCCAGCAGATTGACCAGTTTGGAGACTGCCGGCTTGAGGAGCGTGGAATCGACGCCCCGCGCCACGGCCTCGTCAACCGCCGCCACCAGATCCTCCGGCCGCGCATCGTCTATCAGCGGTTGCGCGCCTTTGACCGCTTCGGCGCTACCGCCAGCCAGCATAGCGCCGAGCAGCTTGCTGAAACCCGCCGCTCGCCCTGCGGCGTTCTGTATAGGTTCTGACATACCCGCAACTCCCCCCCGCTCCCGTTCGCCGGTGAGCCGTGCTATAGTCTACACGCACTCTGTAATGAAAGCGAGGACGAAGGAATGCCCATAGCTAATGCCGTCAGAGCCAGCCTGGAGCGCGGTTCCTGGATACGTAAGATGTTCGAAGCCGGCATAGCCCTCAAGGCGACGCTCGGCCCCGCGGCTGTTTTCGATTTCTCGTTGGGCAACCCCGATCTCGAGCCGCCGCCCGAGTTTCTGGCCGCCCTCAAGGCCGCCGCCGCCAGCGATGAGCCCGGCGCGCACGCCTACATGATCAATTCCGGCTATCAGTTTGCCCGCGCCGCGATGGCCCAGAAGGTGGCCGCAGAACACGACGTGCCCACCACCTCCGAGGACGTGATAATGACCGTCGGCGCCGCCGGCGCGCTCAACGTCATACTCCGCACCGTCCTCAACCCCGGCGACGAGGTCGTGGTCGTCAAACCGTACTTCGCCGAGTACTCGGCGTATATTGAAAACCACGGCGGCGCCATGATCGTAGCCGCTACCGCGCCTGACTTTTCGCTCGACCCGGCGGCCGTAGCCCGCGTCCTCTCCCCCAGGACAGCAGCCGTCATCATCAACAGCCCCAACAACCCTACCGGACGCGTCTACCCACGCGCCGCCATCGAGGCGCTCTCCGCCGCGCTGTCGGCCCACGCTCGCGCCTGCGGCCGTGCTCCGTATCTAGTTATAGACGAACCTTATCGTGACATTGTTTATGACGGCGTGTTCGTGCCGCCCGTCCTGTCAGCCTATCCCGAGAGTATCGTCGCCACAAGCTTTTCAAAGACCCTGTCCATACCCGGTGAACGGCTGGGCTACCTGGCCGTAAACCCGGCCTGCGCCGAAAAGGCGCTCCTCATGTCCGGCTTGTCCGCCTCCAACCGCGTGCTCGGCTTTGTAAACGCTCCAGCCCTCATGCAGCGGGCAGTCGCCGCCAGTTGGCGCGCCAGGGCCGACGTGTCCCGCTACGCCCGTCGCCGCGACCTCCTCACCTCAATTCTTGACGATGCCGGCATCCGTTACGCCAAGCCGGAAGGCGCCTTCTACCTCTTCTGCGAAGTGCCCGCCGGCGGGCCCGAACCAAAACCCGGCGAGACGGCCGACGTGAGCTTCGCCATGGCCCTCAAGGATCACGGCATTCTCTCCGTGCCCGGCATAGGTTTTGGCTATCCCGGCTGGATTCGGCTCTGCTACTGCGTACCGGAAGCCAGCCTGGAAGGTTCCCGCAAGGCGTTCAAAGCGACCATGGACGCCTGGAGTTGATATCACGTCCGAGTCGGGCCGGAGGAAGGGTTTTTAATACTGAAAGGCCAAGGCATGAATTTTGCGTTGGGTCCCGCCTTGGCAAAATACAAGCCGCGCTAACGCGCGCGGCTTGTGTTTTGCCGGCGCCCAACGCAACCTTCCTGGCGATGGCTTTTAAGTCACACCCCGGCCCGACCCGGGCGGGGATAGCAGGTTCAGAGGCGCTACGGTCGAAGCTGGGCATGGGTAAGAGCATGTTTAACGCGCTAACGCGCGCGAGGGTCATTTCACGAGCGCCCAACGCAACCTTGTAGGAGATGGCTTTTCAAGACATACCCCGGCCCGGCCCGGGCGGGGATAGCAGCTTCAGAGGCGCGACGGTCGAAGCCGGGCATGGGTAAGAGCATGTTTAACGCGCTA
>CAZNCK010000149.1:0-1042 GCA_964571545.1 uncultured Treponemataceae bacterium
CTGGGAGCCGTTCGATAGGTGCAACAGGCACACGAGCCGTTCTCGCATCGCCATACCGATGTATCCTAAGAACCTGCGCATCTCGGTAGCCACCGCTGTGGCCGACATGCGCTGGCAGGCCGCCAAGGAGAAGGCTTCGTACTACTGGATGGAAGAAGGCCTGACCGGTCAGTATTATCAGTGGTTCGTCAAGCAGAAGCTCAAGGGCGACGTCAAGGAGTTCTTCATCCAGGATTACATCCTCTGGCTTACCAAGGAAAGCGAAGGCATCCAGAAGTTAGACAAGGAAATCCGAGGCATATTCTGGCGTCTGATGCCCTTCTCCCAGCCCATCAAGGACAAGCTGCGCGAAAGGAGCTTCGTCTACCAGGAGCTCTACCAGCGCGACGTCAACAAGTCCCTCTCCGACGGTTACTGAGCGTCGGTCCGCTTCTGCTTGCCGCCGGCCAGACTGGCAAGGTAGACGCCGCCTATGGCGACGCCGCCTCCGACAAGCTGGAGCGGGCTCAGCCGCTCCCCGAATATCAGGAAGGCGGCCACCACTGATACCACGGGTATCAGGTTGATGAAGACGCTGGAGACGCCGGCGCCGAGCGCCTTGAGGCTGATGATGTAGAACAGATAGCCCAAGGCGGAACAGAACACGCCCAGGTAGAGCACATTGGCCACGATGCCAGGCGTTACCGCTGCCCATTCTATATGTTCAAACAGCGCGAAGGGCACGAAGCCGGCCGCGCCGAACAGGGTCTGCCAGAGCGTGACTTCGAGGCTGTCGTATTTTGACAGCAGTGGCTTGGTCATGAAGGCGTACACCACCCAGGATAGCGCCGCGAAGCCCATGTACAGGTAACCCAGGGGAGCCAGGCTCAAGCGCAGCGATTCCACCACGATCAGGGTGACGCCGACGGCCGAGAGGCCCGCTCCCGCGTACTGGGCCGCCGAGAGTTTCGTGCGCGCGAACAGGCGCTCCGCCAGCATAGTCAGCACCGGTATGGTGCCCACGATGATGGAGGCCTCCGAGGCGGACAAGAGGAGCACGCCG
>CAZNCK010000149.1:1052-8148 GCA_964571545.1 uncultured Treponemataceae bacterium
TACAGGGTGTAGCCTACCAGCGCTGAACCCGCCATGAGAGGCGCGTCCCTGAGCGCCAGCCTGGGCCGTTTGCGTAGCGCGGCGAACAATACGAGCAGCACGACGCTCGCCACGATGAAGCGGGAGAGGCCGAGGCTCATGGGCGGAATTACCGCGACCGCGGCCTTGATGCTGAGGAACGACATGCCCCAGATGAAGGCCGTGGCGGTCGCGAGCACTATTGCGGTGTTTTTTGTGGTTGCCATGCGTGTATCGTCCGCCTAGCGAGGAATGGACGAGTCTCCCTTCCAGGCTTGTACGGCGGCGCTAAGGCCGCCCTCCGACGCGAACAGCTCGTCCAAGGCGACATACGCGCCGGTGAAGAATGAGGCCGCGGCTGATCCGAACGCTTTTCTGCCGTAGCGTTCCAGCAGCCATGCCGCGAATGAGTTGCAGGATGCGTAGAATTCGGCCGATTTTTGCGGCAGGTCGTAGGTAGCCATTATCACCTCAGCCTGGCGCTCCATCACATCTGAGCCAGGTTCGGCGTAGCGGCTCAAGGTAGCGGCCGAGAATGATGACCAGGCCTGCTCGAGGCTTCCCGTCGCCGTGGAGAGTTCTAAGAGGTCGCTCGCGAACAGGGCGAATGTCTCGTCGACGAATCTGAACGCGAAGCGCAGGTCAGGATCATAGCCCTGGTCCAGCTTAAAGGCCGCCGCGACCGACGCGGGGGCGTTGGCTGCGGCTATGGCATGGGCGTAGGCGTGCGCGATGGACGCGCGCCAGTGCTGGTCTATGTTGACGAACACATAGGAGCCGTCCTGAGAGGCGACCGACCTGGAGACCAGTTCGTTGGCGTAGAAATTGGCGCCGATAGACCTAAACAGCACAAAATCCGATGAGGGCCTGCCGCGGAGCCGTTTCTTTACCAGGGGATCGTCCGCGTTTATAACGCCGTAATGACGATCGGCGGCGAAGTAGGCCACCGGACGGCGGGCGGGCTCCGCGGAAAGCAGACCCGCATCCATGAGGAAGCCCGTCGTCGCCTCGTCCAGGCCGGTGGCAAATGCCTCACGCAGGGTCTTGGGCACGTATTTATCTATGAAAACCGGCGTTCCGCCAAGGTTTTCTTCTATGTACCGACTCTGGATAGGCGCTGAAGTCAGGACGATTATTGAAATCAGCATGAATAGACCCGCTACGACGATCAAAGTCTTTTTTACTGTTTCCCGTGTCTTGGCGTTCATACCTGTCCTTATAAATCCATAGTAGCGCTTCGCCGCCGCCCAGGGCAAGAGCGGGGTAGGGTTTGCGGATTTGACCAGCCGGGCTAATAGTCGCATAATAGCCGTCCGTCCGAGGGCAGGCTCACATGCCGGGCCGAGGGCGAAAAAGGAGATGACCATGAGTGATGCGAAGAAACGATTGGCGGCGCTGGGCGTCGCCGTGCCGGAAGTATATCTGCCTTCCGCTGGAACGGATTACGTGAAATGGGCCGTGGTTGCCTGCGACCAGTACTCCAGCGAGCGCGAATACTGGGAAGACGTTGCCGCCGCGGTGGGCAAGGCCCCCAGCACCCTGAACCTTATCTTCCCCGAATGTTACCTTGAGGACGCCGACAAGGTCACGCGTGTAGAGCATATCAGGGCCGCGATGCATGCGTACCTGGACGCCGGATACCTCTCAAAGCGCGAGAGCGGCTTCGTGCTCGTGGAGCGCGTCACCCCCTTCGAGCAGCATGCCCGCAAGGGGTTGGTGATGGCCGTTGACCTCGAGGCCTACCAGTACGGCAAGGGCGTCACCAGCAAGATCAGGCCTACCGAGGGCACCATAGTAGAACGGCTGCCCCCGCGCATGGACATACGCCGCGGCGCCCCGCTTGAGCTGCCCCACATAATGCTCTTGATAGACGACCCCAAGCGCAGCGTCATCGAACCGTTGTATGCGAAGATGGACAAGCTGCCAAAACTCTATGATTTCAAGCTGATGAAGGACGCCGGCCATGTACGCGGCGCCCATGTCGTCTCCGAGGCAGACCTGGCGGGCGTCGCAGCCGCCCTGGAGGCCATAGCCGACCAGAAGGCCTACAAGGCCAGGTACGGCTCGCCCGACGTACTCCTCTTCGCCGTTGGAGACGGCAACCATTCGCTGGCCACCGCCAAGGCGATATGGGAGGAGACGAAGAAGGCCGGTTCCGCAGATCCCGCCATCATGGCCCACCCCGCACGCTACGCCTTGGTCGAGCTGGTCAACATCTACGACGAGGGACTGCCGTTCCACCCCATACATCGCGTGCTGTTCAAGGCCGACGAGAAGGCGCTCTTGGCCGATCTCGCCGCGGCCGGAGCGGTTTTCGAGCCTATGTCCTGGGCCGACGCCGTCAAGAAGACCGATGAACCCGCTGGCGCCGAGCACCGTTTCGCCTTCGTGTCGCAGGGCAAGACGGGCCTCATTAGGTTCGCCAAGCCCAGGGCCAACCTAGCCGCCGGCACCATCCAGGAGACGCTCGACGCTCACCTGAAGGCCCATCCGGGCACCGTCATAGACTACATCCACGGCACCGACAGCCTCGAGACCCTGGCTAAAAAGCCGGGCAACCTGGGCCTGTATCTGCCGCCCATAGACAAGTCTAGCTTCTTCGGCACCGTCATACGTGACGGAGCCATGCCCCGCAAGACCTTCTCCATGGGCGAGGCCCCGGAGAAGCGCTTCTACATAGAGGCCAGGAAGATTATCAGATAGCTTAGCGCGTACCCAGGTTACGGGCCACGAGACGATCGACCAGAGCCTTCGTCTCGCGGTTCCGTATCCATTCGTCCATGGAGTTCTTCAGCTCCGCGTCGCTGGAGCGCAGGAGGAACACGACGTTCTTCTCCTCGCCCACCTCGAAGCAGGAGGCGACGACCCCTGAAAAGTACGAGTCAGACAGATACGAACCAACGAGGCGCTCGGTGATGGCGCAATCCACCCTCCGCCATATCACGGCGGCGAACGCCTCAAGGTCGTTCTCGACGATCAGCGTCTCGCAGCCCGCGCCTTTGAGGCAGTCGTTGACATAGGACCCGCGCTGGGCGGCTACCCGCTTGCCCTTGAGGGCCGCCATGTTAGTGAATTCCGCGGTCCGCGAGACGTGGGCGAATACGGCCGGCTTGAACGCGGCGTAGGGCTGGGTAGGAATGACCGGCTTGCCGTCGAAGAACGCGTTTGGCCAGCCGACGTTGGCGAGCACGCGAATAGACCCCGTGTACAGCTCGTCCAGCGCCAGAGCGAACTGGCTGGGGCGGAATTCCGGCTTGAGCCCGCGCGATTGGGCAAAGGCCCGCGCCAGTTCTATCGTGATGCCGGCGGAATGCCCCTTTGCGATATGCACCCACGGCGGATACGTCACGTCGTGGCCTATAGGAATCGTGGCCCCGTCCGCGCATGAGGCGCCTCTGATGGAACGATCCAGCTCTATGATCCGCCCCTTGAGCCTCCCTGAGGACTTTAACACCTCGTCCGCCGACGAGGTCTGCCGCTGCAGATTGCCCTGTATCAGGGCGGAACTCTCCGTCAGCAGGTCGGCCGCCTTGGCAAGGCTGGACATAGAAGCGGCGATGTGCCCGGAACTCCTGTCTTGAGCCAACAGCGATTCCTGTATCTCCCGCATATTCCCGGAAGCGCCATCCATCAGGCCCGTGCTTCGGCCCTGCTCCTTGCGAGACGAGACGATGCGCTCGTCCAGCTCCGTCTTACAGGATTCTATTGATTTGAGCCCGCCCTGAGCGTCGCCCATCCCGATACGCAGCTCCTTGAGTATGCCCGCGGCCTCGTTCGTCAGGCCCTTACTCTTCTCGGCGAGGCTCTTTACCTCGTTGGCTACGACCTTAAAGCCCTTACCGTGTACGCCGGCCCGTGCCGCTTCTATCGCCGCGTTCAAAGACAGGAGATTGGTCAGCTCCGATATCTCGTCTATTGACCTCAGGGTGCCTTCTATACGGTCCACCGCTTCCGCCAGGCGGCCGAAAATGGCCATGAAGCCGCTAAAGCTCCGATCCATCCTGGACAGCGCGTCGCCGCCTTTTTCTATGGCCGCCAGCGAGGCTCGTGACGCCTCGTCGGCGCTGCCGAGCTTGGCGCTGGCGCCGGCCGCCGAGGCCGAGATGGCCTTGGCGCTCGCTTCTAGCGAGGCTATCTCGCCGTCTATTGACCGCGTGGCCTCAAGGTTGACAGCGTTGGCGCTCAGCGTCTCCCTGAAGAAGTCAGCCGTCAACCCCGATTCCATAGTCAGCGACCACAGGTGATCCGAAAGGCCGCGGTGAGCGTCCGCGAGCTCCTGGACCCGCGCCGCCAGCGCTTCGGCCGCCAATCCGCCCGAGCCTGTATCTACCATCCTGGAATCCTCCGGAACAAGCATGTTGTAGCTCGCGATTATCGCACGGTTATAGCGCCGCGACTATGACGAAACAACGACTTTTGTTCGCGCCCGCGCTCGCGTGATGCTCCGAGGGTCTCGGTCGATGCTCGGAGGGTCTCGCTTGATGCTCGGAGGGTCTTCGTCGATGCTCGGAGAGTCTCCGTTGATGCTCTGAGGGTAACCGTTGATGCTCTGAGGGTCTCCGTCGATGCTCGGAGTGTCTTCGTTGATGCTCGGAGTGTCTTCGTTGATGCTCGGAGAGTGTCGGTCGATGCTCAGGGGGTCTCGGAGTAGCGCGCGCGCTTGCGCGCAAGGCTGAAACCCCGGTGTCAACGTTCTCCACAGCGCACCGGGGCGGCGGCTCCTATTCCTTGCGGTGGGCTCGCTTGAAGTGGTCGGAGAGATCCTCGAAGATGAGCATGGCGTCAGGATCCTTGGCCTTGGCCGCGCCTTTGACGTTCTGGTAGAACATCAAGGCGCCCTGGAACGCCTCGGAGCCTGTCAGGATGAGGCTGTCTTCAAGCGCCGCGCAGAGGGGCGCCAGCGCGCGCGACAGCTCCTGCAGCGTATCCACAGCGCTTATGTCGGCCTTGAAGGCACGCATCTCCAGGAAGCCGGGCACCAGATTCTTGTACTGGGTACCATACTCATGTGCCTTGCGCACGAAGGAGACGGACTTGTCGCCCATCTTGAGCATGGAACTCCGGTCCTTGGCGTTGAGCGTCTTCAGGTGGGGCATGAGTTTTGATCGCAGCGTCTCGATGGCTTCCTTGATGCCAGCGATGTCGCCTTCAGGAATGCGCAGTTCAATTTGATTTGTTTGTGACATTCTGAAATCTCCTCGGAAACGTTGTAAGTCCCTGACGGAGGCCGTGGATTCCTTCGCTGTGGAACCTCAATTGAAGAGTAGAATATGGATACGGGGATGGCGCAAGGGAAATCGGCGCGGAAGCTAAAAATAATTCACATCCTTGCTAGATGGCACCGCAGGTACCAAATACACTTTCAAGGAAAGGGCAAACAGGGTATTCTGGTGCGGTCATTTGGAACCCTTGAACCGTTGCGATGGGAGATACAGAAATCATGTTTGAACAGGCTTTCAAGAATATCGACGACGTTTTGTGGAAAGACGCTGGTTGTACGAGCGAGCTCGACTATACCGAGCAGAGTTCCTGGCTCCTCTTCCTCAAGTACCTGGATGCCCTCGAAGAAGAACGCGCTGTTGAAGCAAAAATCAATGGCCAGAAATATTCCTACATCCTGGAAAAGCCATACCGCTGGGCGACCTGGGCCGCGCCCAAGGCCAAGGATGGCACGATAGACCACAACAGCGCCCAGACCGGCGATGATCTGATCCAGTTCGTCAACTCTAGGCTCTTCCCATACCTTCAGGGCTTCAAGCAGAAGGCTGCCGGTCCCGACACCATAGACTACAAGATAGGCGAGATATTCAGCGAGATAAAGAACCGCATCCAGAGCGGTTACAACCTGCGCGAAATAATAGACCACATCGACGAGCTGCGCTTCGGCTCACAGAGCGAAAAGCACGAGCTGTCGCACCTGTACGAATCCAAGATAAAGAACATGGGCAATGCCGGCCGCAACGGCGGCGAATACTACACGCCCCGTCCCTTGATCCGCGCCATAGTCAAGGTCGTAAAACCAAGGCTCGGCGAACGCATCTACGATGGGGCTGTCGGCTCCGCTGGCTTCCTCTGCGAGGCCTTCGATTACCTGCAGGCTACCTATCCCAAACGCACCACGACACAGGACCGCGCCTTGCGGGAAAAGACCTTCTACGGCAAAGAGAAGAAGTCGCTCGCCTATGTCATAGCGATCATGAACCTGATCCTGCACGGCATCGAAGCTCCCAACATCATCCATACCAATACCCTGACGGAGAACCTGGCTGATATCCAGGAGAAAGACCGCTACGACGTGGTCCTCGCCAATCCGCCCTTTGGCGGCAAGGAGCGCAAGGAGGTACAGCAGAACTTTCCTATACGCACCGGTGAAACGGCCTTCCTGTTCCTCCAGCACTTCATAAAGATGCTCAAGGCCGGCGGTCGCGGCGGCGTCGTCATCAAGAACACCTTCCTGTCCAACACGGACAACGCATCGGTCAGCCTCCGCAAGCTGCTCCTTGAGAGCTGCAACCTGTATGCCATCCTCGACTGCCCCGGCGGCACCTTCCAGGGCGCGGGCGTCAAGACCGTCGTGCTGTTCTTCCAGAAGGGATCGCCCACGCGCAGGCTCTGGTACTATCAGCTTGACCCCGGCCGCAACCTGGGCAAGACCAACCCCCTGAATGATGCCGACCTCGCCGAGTTTATCGAGCTCCAGAAAACCTCAGCCGACTCACCCAAAAGCTGGAGCGTCGACGCAGCAACCATCGATACGGTTACCTACGATCTGTCGGTAAAGAACCCCCATGGGGTGGAAGCAGTACAGCACCGGAGCCCCTCCGAAATCCTCGACGAGATAGCCGCCCTGGACAAAGAGGCGGGCGAGGTCCTGAAGAGGATACGGAAGCTGGTATGAGGCGGTACATAAAAGATTTTTTGCACAGAGACACAGAGCAGGCTAGAGTGAACCATGATTGAAAACAAAAGATATTACCCCGTGTCTCTGCGCCTCTGTGTGCGGAATATCTGTATTGAACACTTAAGGGCACCTCTAAAAACTCAGAAAGAAAAATGATATAATCACAGTCATGAAACA
>CAZNCK010000150.1:0-6181 GCA_964571545.1 uncultured Treponemataceae bacterium
TGGTTTCCTTGATTATCGCCTGTACGGCGTCCTTGTGTGGGATGGCGCCGGTTATGCCCTGAACCCAGTACTTCTTGACCACGTCCTGCACCTGTCCGATTTCCTTGAAGCGCGGCCTGGAAGCGGCTACCTTCATCGATTCGGCGAGGGCGGGCAGCCAGGGTTTGCTGGCGGTATAGGCGGGGTTCATCAGGGTTTCGGTGCGCGCCGGGATGGTGTTGGCCTGTACGAGCTTGTCTGCTACGGACTTGCTTGACCACCAGTAGATGAATTCAGCGGCGGCGTCCTGGTTCTTGGAAGCCTTGGGGATGGCGATGGCCCAGGCGCCGGTGACGGCAGCCTGTCCACGGGGGCCGGCGGGCGGAGCGGAGTAGGCTATCTTGCCGGCTACCAGCGACTTGGCGGGGTCTTCATAGGCCGCGATCTGGGCTGGCCAGATAAACATCGAGAATACGCCCTTGGGATCGGCGGCGAAGGCGGCCTGGCGCTCCACATGAGCCATGGTCTCTGCGCCCTTGGGAGAAATGGCCATCAGCTTCTTGTAGAACTCCATGCCTTCAATGGCCTTGGTCTCGTCCAGCACTACCTTGAAGGTGCCGCCCGTGTAGTCTATGAACTTGGTACCGTGGGATTCCCACATGAACACCGCTTCTGACAGAACGCCGGCGGGCCCGCCGTTGAAGGGTCCAAAGCCTGAGGCAATGCCGTTCTCATGGAAGAAGGTGCCCATCTCGAGCAGTTCCTTGAAGGTCTTGGGAACCGCGAGCTTGTAGCCGTACTTGGCCTTGAACTGCGTCTGATACGCGGGGTTCTCGATGAGGTCCTTGCGGGTCATCCAGACATAGAGGTTGCCGTTGATTGGCACGCCGAGCTGAACGCCGTTCCAGGTGCCGATGCTGTACATCTTGGGCGTGATCGACTTGGGGTCGGTCTTAGGATAGACTTTGCCGGCAGGCCAGGAATCGAAGGGTTGGAGCAAAGAAGCGAATACCGGCACGTTTCCTTCGTCGATGCCGACTACGTCATAGTCGGTGCTGGCGGCGGTTACCGCTATAGCGGTCTTGGTGAGGACCTGCGGGGGCTGAAGCATCTCGATATTAACCGTGATGTTGGTAGCCGCGGTAAATTCTGGAAGCATTGCCATCAGAGCCTTGGGATAGGGGTCGTCCCACAGGAGAACATTGATCGTCCTCGGGGGCTGGGCAGCGGCGGGCGCGCCTTCTTTGGTGCCAGTGGCAAAAGCCGACGTGGTGAAAAGCGCCAGCAATACGATGGCCAATAGGGTGAACTTCGACTTCATCGTGTCCTTCCTTACAATTCAGGAGTTCGGAAGCCTAAGGCGTTCCGTTTGCCTCGCGGCATCGGTCAGGCAACCGCATGCACCGAATGGCGCCTTTAGTTACTCAGTGAAAATAATACACTACATTATCGAACTGTCAATAAAAAAAATGCTGAATGCCGTCAAGCCGCCGCTACTGCCGCTCGATGAACGCCTCTTCTCAACTGCCTGCTTCCGTAGTAGACTACCGCACCATGGATTTGAGCCGTTTTGCAGATGGATTACGCGGGCTGGTTGAAAAAACCCACCTCTTCGGTTCCGAGGATGTGGAAACCGTTCTCATAGCCAACCCCCGTGCCGGCGGCTTTTCAAGGCCAACCAGGGCGACGGCCGCGATGCGCGACCTGGCCGTGGCGGTCGCTGAATCAGCTGGACTGGAGAAACGCGGGGGCAAGCTGTCGTGGCGAACCGTTCAGACTACCGGGTCAAAACACGCTACGAGGTTGGCCGCATTATATATAGAAGAATCCGCCATGAAACCCGGTAGTTCTTGGCTCATCATCCTCGCATGCGGCGATGGTACCAGCCTCGAATTCCTTGACGAACTTTCTAGAGCGCCCGACGAGCTTCGTAATCGCTTTACCGTGCTTAGGCTGCCCATGGGTACCGGCAACGACGGATCTGACGGCAGGGAACTGTCTGACTCGCTGTCCAGGCTGGTAGGTAAAGGCGTCATCGCGATACAACCGGTGCTACGAGTTATACCCGCTCCGGGAGGCCCGGCCGCCAGCCGCGCCCCCGGCGGAGAATGGCGGTCATTCAACATAGCCAGTGTCGGAATCGATGCCTTCGTAACGCACATGACTAACAGGCTCAAGTCCTCCCTGCCCGGCGATTCCTACAAGCTCATGGTCGATCTGGCCTCGGTATTCTACGACAGGATTTACCCCCCAAGGCACATGACGGTATTGGCCCGCGATGCGCAAGGGGCCGAGCTTTCGAGACGCGCCGGTCTATTCCTGTTCGTAGCGATGGGCATAAGCGGAAACAGGACCTACGGTTCCAATAAACCAATACTGCCCGATGCCGACAACGTGTGCGCGGTCAACCAGATGCCGTTGCTGCGCAAGCTGGCGCTCAAGGATCCCATGACCTTGGGCCGAATACGGGAATTCCCCGAGGCGAAGCTCTTTTCAGCTGAAAGCCTTGAAATTAGCTACGCCGACCGTATATTAGTTCAGATGGATGGTGAGGCGGAATTGCTCATCGCGGAGGATTTTCCTCTCCGCATAGAGAAAACCGCTCCCTTGATACGTCACGTGGCCAGGTTGTAACGAGCATCGGAGGTCGTTCCCGAGCCGTATAAGGAAAGGAATGTTATGAGACTTAACAAAGCAGCGGCCATAGTCCTTGCGGCTACCTTAGGAATTGTCGGCGCCTGGGCACAGACAAAGCCAGTCGTCGCCGTACTGTCCTCGGACAGCCCTTTGTTCAGCACGGCCACCGTCAGCGAAACGCGGGTAGGCGCGCGCCTGAGCGTAGGTGAACCGCTTCTGATCGTCGGATCGCAAGCGGCTAAAATCGTACTGGACGGCGTACCGACACTCTGGTATCAGGTCAAGACGGCCGAGAGCGCCACCGGCTGGATACCCGGATCAAGACTGTCGTTTACGGCTACGGCATTTAAGCGATCGGCCTTTCAGACCCAGGACCAGTACGTAGCCTATATCATCATGGCTGCCCGTCCCGGCGAGAAAGTCGTAGCTACGCGTAGCTATGAAAAAGTCTCCAAGGGCGACACGGGTTACTTTGTAGCCTCGAACGACGAAGCCTTGCCGGTCACGGTCGTGTGGGAACGCAATCTCGCGGCGACCCCCAGCGAAGAATACCTGCCCGCCGGCTTTCCTCCGGAACTCATGCCCTTCGTCTACTATGTGGAGTGGCCCATCATCGAGCTTGCCGGCGAGCAAAATGCCTCGTCGCTCAAGGACCTGGCCAAGACCCTACCCAAAAAATATCCCGTGGAAGACGGTTTCTACGCTGAAGCGATAGATGAAGACATAGCGTGGTACATGCCTTCGGAAACATCATATGGTTCTACGGACTACGGATATGAAGAGGAGTACGGCGACGACTATGCATACTCCGAGGAAGAGTACGGCGACTATGACGACAGCTACGACCCTGATTTCATCGAGGGCACCGAGTCCTATGGCTTCATCAAGGTAGGAAGCACGGTCATTCTAGGCCAACACGCGGATATCAACGGCGGCGATAATTGGGCCGATGAAATGGAAGCGTTCGTCGGTAAGGAAGCCGTCGTCACGGAACTTCCCGGCGAAGACGGACAGGGCTTCCTCTGCGTGCGGGTAAAGGGCAACGGCTACGCGTGGCGCGTGCGCGATGTGGCACTGAAGGGCCGAGGCGAAAAAGGCAGCTACGGTTACAAGGTCGGCGACCGCGTCATAATCGGCGCCCACCGCTACATAGACGAGGACAATAATTGGGCCGAGGACATGGCCGCCTATGTTGGCCAGACAGCAAAGATCACCAGCTTTGAAGGCACCGATGGTACCGAAAGCCCCATCGTCCACGTAGACATCGACAATGGTGACTGGTACTGGCGCCTGGAAACCCTCTCCCCCGCTCCCTAGTCCTCTTCAATCCATCTACAGCGCGGCACCCCCGGGTGTCGCGTTTTTTTTACAGTAAAGCCTCTTGAGAGTTGCGGGTTCGGGTCCTACGGTTGCATGTATGGACGATCTATCCATTGCGCGGTATAGTCGAAAAACTATGGAAACATTCAAGCGCACCGTCACCTGTGGGGCTCTCACGAAGGCTGACACTGGAAAAACAGTAATCCTCAACGGATGGGTCAATCGCAAACGTGATCACGGCGGCATCTCGTTCGTGAACCTCCGCGACCGCTACGGCACCACCCAGGTGGTGGTCGATTCCGACGCGCCCGACGCCCTCAAATCGGTCGCTGGCGAGTTGAAAGGCGAGTACTGCGTCGCCATCGAAGGCACAGTACGCCAGAGGCCCGACACTATGGTCAACCCTGACATGGCAACCGGCCAGGTCGAGGTGGTAGCGTCAAAAATAGCAATCCTTACGCGGTGCGAACTCCTGCCCTTCCAGATCGAGGAAGAGTCAGACGCCAAGGAAGAGCTACGGCTGAAGTACCGCTACCTGGATCTGCGTTCAGGCGGCATGCAGCGGCGCATAAAACTCCGCAACGACGTCTCGTTCGCCGTGCGCGAGCATATGATAGGCAACGGTTTCTACGAGATAGAGACGCCGACCTTCATCAAGAGCACGCCTGAGGGCGCCCGCGATTACCTGGTCCCTAGCCGTCTCTACCCCGGCAAGTTCTACGCTCTGCCGCAGAGTCCTCAGCTGTACAAGCAGATCCTCATGGTCTCCGGCTTCGACAAATACTTCCAGATAGCCCGTTGCTACCGCGATGAGGACGCCCGCGGCGACCGTCAACCCGAATTCACGCAGATCGATATAGAAATGTCCTTCGTCTCGCGCGAGGACGTGCTGACCATGGTAGAAGGCCTGATGGGTCATGTCTTCAGGAAGACCCTGGGCGTAGAACTGCCTGTGACGTTCCGCCGGATCGCCTACGACGACGCGCTCGAGCTGTATGGTTCCGACAAGCCCGACCTTCGTTTCGCCATGGAAATGCAGGATTTTGCCCCGTATGTGGAAAAATCCACCTTCCAGGCCTTCAAGGACGCCCTCGCGACCGGCGCGGCCGAGCAGGCCGCCAGCGCGGCCAAAGGCATCACCGTACAAGGCGGCGGCGTCAAGGCGCTCGTTGTACCGGGCAAGGCCGACTATTCGCGCAAGCAGATCGACGAGCTGGAAGCGGCCGCCAGGATTTACCGCGCCAAGGGCATGGCCTGGATGAAAGTTCCCGCCGGAATAGGCGGGGTCGCCGCGAGCGGCGACAAGGCCGGAATAGGCGGGGTCGCCGCGAGCGGCGGAGTAGCCGGAGCGGATGGCAAGCCTACGCTCGAAGGCGGCGCGTCAAAGTTCTTCGCCGATACCGCGACTGAGGTAATATCGGGGCTCGGCGCCAAGGTTGGAGACCTCATACTCCTCGTGGCTGACTCAAAGCGCAGAACCGCCAACATAGCGCTCGGCGCTGTCCGCACCAAGCTGGGCCGCGACCTGGGCTTCTGCGACCCTAAACGCTTCGAGTTTGCCTGGATCATTGACTTTCCGATGTTCGAGTACAACGAGGAAGAGAACAAGTGGGACACCGCGCACCACATGTTCACCTGGCCCCAGGAGCAGTACCACCCTACCCTCGAGAGCGACCCTGGCTCCGTCAAGGGCGACCTGTACGACCTGGTGCTCAACGGCTTCGAACTCGCGTCTGGTTCCATTCGCATCCACGACCCGGCCCTGCAGAAGCGCATCTTCAAGATCGTCGGCTTCGACGAGGCCGAAGGCGACAAGAAGTTCGGATTCCTCACCGAGGCGTTCAAGTACGGCGCCCCGCCCCACGGCGGTATCGCGCCAGGCCTGGACCGCCTCGTCATGCTGATGGCCGGCGAAACCAGCATCAAGGAAGTCATAGCCTTCCCCAAGAATTCCTTCGCCGTCTCCCCCATGGACGATTGTCCGAACGAGGTCGACCAGAAGCAACTTGATGAACTGCATCTCTCAATACGATATCCTGAAAAATAACAGACAGGTATCCAACACAGCCGGATCTCCTCTGAGGTCCGGCTTTTTTTTATGGCAAACTGACGCGGGCTGAGGTACCATGGTGTTGCGAGGAGTCAAAATATGGCCATAGAGCGAACATTCACCATGCTGAAGCCGGGAATCCTGTCTAGAAGGATCACGGGCGAGATAATCTCCCGGATAGAACGCAAGGGATTC
>CAZNCK010000150.1:6191-8093 GCA_964571545.1 uncultured Treponemataceae bacterium
GGCCAAACTCGTACGTATTCCCCGGAGCCTCGCCGAGATCCACTATGCCGAGCATGTCGGCAAGCCGTTTTTCACGGAACTGGTCGAGTACATCACGAGCGGTCCCGTCTTCGCTATGGTGCTCGAAGGCGACTCGGCAATCTCGTTGCTACGCAAGTTGTGCGGTTCCACCAAGGCCGAGGATGCCGCGCCGGGCACTATACGAGGCGACTATGCAATGCACACGGGGCTCAACATCATCCACGCATCCGATTCGCTTACAAGCGCCGAACGCGAGATAGGCCTGTTTTTCAAGCCAGAAGAAATCATTGACTGGCAGGACGGCAACGATGGCTGGATTTAAAGTACGCCGGGGGGGCAGACCAAGGCTCCTGCCCTGCATCGGGATCTGTTTAGCGGTCACGGCACCGCTGGCGTCTCAGCCGTTGACCGCCAAGACTAATGACGAGGCGGCCTTCACGGTACTCTCCATAAAGGACGGGCTACCCAACTCTTCGGTTTCTGGAATAATCCAAGACAAGAGGGGATTCATCTGGATGTCGACGCAAGGCGGTCTGTGTCGCTACGATGGCTCTGGTTTCAAATCCTACGAAAATGAACCGTTCAACGAAAAAAGTATCTCGGGCGATCTCATACAGACCATGTATCTGGACAACACCGATACGCTGTGGATTGGTACCTACTCCGGCCTCAACCGCTTTGATCCAGAAACTGAAACATTTATACACTATCGCTTCGATGAGTCGGACCAGGCTTCATTGTCGAACGACTTGATCATAGCGATCTCCCGCGACGCTCGCGGCAAGCTCTGGGTCGGAACCTTGAACGGCCTCAACAGACTGGATGAGGCAACCGGCACCTTCAAGCGCTATTTCGCCGATGCCGCTGATCCGCATTCTATACCCAACAACATCATCCGCTCCTTGTTCATGGACTCCAAGGGACGACTCTGGGTCGGTACGACAGGAGGCGGACTCTGTTCCTACGACTATGAGAAGGACAAGTTTGACGGCTGGACAGTAGCAGAGCGAGGTGGAAAAGGCTCGCCGCCGAGTATTTCAACGCAGGACATTGCTGAAGACGAGAACGGCGACCTGTGGCTGGCCGCATGGGGCACAGGCCTGGTCAGATTCGACCCGGACAATGGAACCTCAACGGTTTTCCCCCTGCCCGACAACCGCATCTACGTCATTAACACTCAGGCGCCGGGTCTTGTGCGGGCAGGAACCTGGGGTGGGGGTTTTTACATTCTCCATGTCCAGGACGGCTCGATAGAATCATACCGATCGTCTAAAGCAGTCGGCGTCCTCCCCAACGACGTCGTCTATTCGTTGATGGAAGATGCCTCCGGAGAACTGTGGGTAGGCACAAATGGCGGCGGCATCGCTAGAATGGACCGCACCCGCAGAAGCTTTACCGCGTACGTCGCCGACGCCAGCAACCCGGGAGCCTTGCCAAACGGCAAGGTAATCGCATCCCTTGTAGACTCGAAGGGAGTGCTCTGGGCATCCATCTACAGCGCCGGCATCCATAGCTACGATCCGGAGCGGCACCTGTGGCGCCACTATCGGTACTCAAAAGACGATCCGACGAGCATAGGCGACGATACCTGTAATTTCCTCTATGAGGACAGCATAGGGAATTTATGGATAGGCACCAACAACGGCCTGTCGCTGCTGGACCGGGAAACCGGCACCTTCAGTACGATACGGCCTGAAAAGGGAAAGCCGAATAGCCTCTCCGACTCCATCATCTATGGCATGGCGGAGGATACAGAAGGCAATTTCTGGATTGGCACCTATACCGCCGGGCTCGATTATTGGGACAGAAAAGCCGGGACCGTGACTAATTGAGGCTGTCTTATAACTTCCCAATAAGGCCCGTTTATTGCATACTGTCCCA
>CAZNCK010000151.1:0-8090 GCA_964571545.1 uncultured Treponemataceae bacterium
GACTGCTTCGGGTCGAGGAACACCGCGGCGTCCACGGCCGGCGCGTCGACGCCCGACGAGGACATAGACGAGGCAGAGGCGAGGCTGCTCGCGATCGCGGCCCGATAATCGACCGGGAAGGAACACTATGGAAATCCTGAAAGCTATCAGCGACAGAAGAGCGTACCGGGCGCTTTCCACCGAGCCCTTGCCCGCCGATACGATCAGGCGCATCGTCGAAGCGGGCACCTTGGCCCCTTCCTGCTACAATAACCAGCCCTGGCGCGTCGTCCTCCATGACGTACCCGTCCTGACGGACGGGCCGCAGACAGGCGCGCCATCCTTGGCGCGCGGAGACAGTCTACCGTTGGGCGCACTGCGTGAATCGCTTGCAGAGGGCAACGCCTGGGCGACGAGGGCTCCGTTGATTATTGCGCTTGCCGTCCGGGCCTCCGATGACTGCAGGCTGGATGACGGCCGTGATTATGCCCTCTTCGACGCGGGCCTATGCGCAATGAACATGATAACCCAGGCTACGGCCGAGGGCTTCGTGGCCCACCCCATCGCGGGATACAACCCCAAAAAAGCCAAGGCGGCTCTGGGCATTCCCGCTGAGTACGTGCTGGCGACCCTGATCGTCGTTGGCGGCAAGGGCGACCCGGAAGCTCCAGACGCGTCTCCGCTCAAGGAATGGCAGCTGAAGAGCGAACGCGAGCCGAGGCAACGCAAGCCGCTCGGCGAGGTGGCGTTCAAGGGCCGCTGGGGCGAGCCGCTGGCCTGATTTCAAGGAAGCTCTGTTCCCCGTGTGGCTGCGGAGTGGCGAGGCGCATCGGACCCGTTCACAAGGCAGTCGGGCCGTGCTATCCTGTTTGCCATGGCAGAAGCAAAGCTCATCGGCATTTGTGGCGGATCAGGATCGGGCAAGACGACGATCGTGCGCAAGATTTCCGAACTCGTCTCGGATTTCGTGTTCATACCCCAGGACAACTACTACAAGTCGGCGGAGTACATCTCCAACGCCAACATCACCGCGTTTAACTTCGACCATCCTGAAGCCTTCGACAACGAACTCCTATGGCAGCAGTTGTCCGCGCTGAAGCGCATGGAACCGGTGGAGATGCCCACCTATGACTTTGTCCATCATCGCCGCGCAACGGAAACCGTCAAGGTGACGCCGCGCAAGCTGGTCATATTCGAGGGCATCATGGTGTTCACCAACGAGAAGGTGCGCGACCTGATAGACCTGAAAATATTCGTTGACACGCCCGACGACATCCGCTTCATACGCCGGCTGTCGCGCGACATAAAAGAACGCGGCCGCACGGTGGATTCGGTCATAGATCAGTACCTCAACGTCGTGCGCCCCGGCCACTACCAGTTCATAGAGCCGACGAAACGATTCGCCGACATCATCATTCCCGAGGGCGGCGCCAACGAGAACGCGCTGCAAGTGCTCGTAACCTTCATAAATACCATACTCAATTCTTAAGTCGGCCGCTCCACTTTCCTACTCCCGACACACCGCAGATCCCCGTTCGCGCTTCCTCCCGCGGGGCAAGCGCGTCTTCGCGGCAAATAAAGAACTTGACTGGCTATGAAAGCCGAACTAGCATACAGCTACAACTGACAGTCCAGCTGTATTCGTCATTTTGTTATCGATTTATGACATCGATGACCGTGTTGTTTTTTATTGTGGAACCGGGCTCTAGCGCCTATACTGTGACTTTAGTAAAGTGTATTGGATAAATTTTTATTTGCATTGTTTTTTTCGTCCCTTGTGGGACAGAAGGAGGCGGCCGGATCAACCAGGGCCATTCTACTTGCCATTACGACGCCCGAGAAAAGCGTCGATAGTTATTCTTCACGAAGAATCCGGAGGTTACGTGTATGGGTAAAAAGGTCATTAGTGGAATTCTCCTGGTAGCGATGATTTTCCTCTCCGTCGCCGTCGTCGGCGCACAGACCAAGGTCATCAAGATCGCGACGCAGAGCCCGCTTTCCGGCGGCATGTCAGCAGTCGGTACAGACATCAAGAACGGCGCTCAGCTTGCCATCGAACAGTTGTCCGGCCCCCTGGCCAAACTTGGCTACAAAGTTGAACTCGCTCCATACGACGATCAGGGCAATCCTGATACCGGCGTCGCCAACGCCAAGAACATCGTCGCTGATCCCGCGGTGCTCGCCATTATGGGTCACTACAACTCCGGCGTGCAGATTCCCGCCTCGGAAGAATACCATTCCGCGGGTCTGGCCAACATCTCCCCCGCCAACACCAATCCCAAGGTCACCGAGCGCAATTACCTGGAAGTCAGCCGCATCTGCGGTCGCGACGATGTCCAGGGCGCGGTCGGCGCCCAGTTCGCCAGTGCCCAGGGCATGAAGAGCGCGTACGTCGTCCATGACAAGACCGCCTACGGCCAGGGCATTGCGGAGTATTTCCAGCGCGAAGCCACCGCCCTCGGCATCAAGGTCCGCGGATTCGCCGGAACGGAAGAGAAGGCCAACTTCGATTCCATCCTCACCCCGATACTGGCTTCAAGGCCCGACGTCATCTACTTCGGCGGCATGTATGATCAGGCCGCGGTCATGTTCAAGCAGGCTCGCCAGAAGGGCTACAAGGGCATGTTCCTCTCCGACGACGGCTTCGATTCCAGCGACGCGGCCAAGATCGGAGGCAAGGTACTGCTCGAAGGCAAGGGAACCTACTATTCAACGGTTTCCGGCCCCGCCGCCTCGTATCCTGGCACAGCGAAGTTCATAGCCGATTTCAAGGCCAAGTTCGGTTCAGAGCCCCAGCCGTTCGCCGCCCAGGCCTATGACAGCACCGCTTTGGCCCTCGTCGCCATTGAAACCGCAGCAAAAGCCTCCGGAAGCGCAATGCCCACCAGGGCAGCGGTCACCAAGGCCGTCCGCGCCATCAAGGATTACAAGGGCATCACGGGCACCATGAGCTTCAACAGCAAGGGCGACCTCGTAAAAGCCAAGTACTTCATCATCCAGGTCGTTTCAGCCGATCCGGCTCAATGGTCGAACAACAAGATCGCCAAAGTCCTCGAGATCGAACCCCCGAAATAACTCGTCTGACACTCTGACTCATACCCCTGCCCGCGGACACACCCGCGGGCAGGGGCCTTACGGGAGGCTCTATGCGAATTGCTCAGCTACCCTTGTCCGTGCGCGAGATAGTCAAGCCTCTCGGCAGGATGGTGGTCTTCGTCGTCGGCGCCGGAGCCCTTTTCTCCGCGGTCATGATCCTGCTCGCGTTGCTCTTCAAGGGATCGGCCGCGGACCTGCAACTCATTGAATACATGGACGTCGGCATCCTGCCGTACACGATCTCGATACTGCCTCAGGTGCTGATAGACGGCGTGACGCTCGGCTTCGTCTACGCGGCAATAGCGCTCGGGTATACAATGGTCTACGGCGTACTCGAGTTCATCAATTTTGCCCACAGCGAAATCTTCGCCATCGGCGCATTCGCCGGCGTAGAATTCCTTCTATTTATGGAACGCCTCGGCATCCTGTCGGGCGCGACCGGACTCTTCGCGTACATACTGCTCGTCATGGCCGTACTCGCAGGCATGATGGCCTCGGGCACCGCTGCCGTCATCGTTGAACGCACGGCCTACAGGCCGCTACGCAACGCGCCGCGCATCGTTCCGCTTATTTCCGCAATCGGCGTTTCGTTCATACTGCAGGACCTCATCCGCCTGGTAGAAAGCCTCACCTCGGGCCAGTTCCACCGGATATTCCCGACCTTCGGTCCGTTCGACGACCGGGTTTCTCTGTTCTCCTTCGATATGAAAATGGGCCCCGTCGATGTTGATATCCAAGTCAAATCGATAGTGGTGATCGTCGCCGCCGTGCTCATGCTCGTCGGCCTCAACTATATCGTCAACGCCACGCGTATAGGCAAGGCCATACGCGCGGTAGCGCAGGATCGCAGCAGCGCATCGCTGATGGGCGTTTACGTCAACGGCGTGATAGCGTTTACGTTCCTGCTCGGCGGAGCTCTCGGCGGAGCGGCGGGCGTCCTTTACGCGCTGAAGTTCACGCGTATCGATCCGTTCATCGGCTTCTTCCCGGGCATGAAGGCCTTTACCGCGGCCGTTCTCGGCGGCATCGGCAACCTCACCGGAGCCTTGCTCGGCGGCATAGTGCTGGGCATGCTTGAAAGCTTCGCCGGCGCCTATCTGACCACGTTCACCATGGGCGCCATGGGCGCGGAATACAAGGACATCATAGCCTTCGCCATCCTAATCCTCATCCTGATTTTCAGACCATCGGGCCTGCTCGGCGAGCAAGTTTCCCAGAAGGCATAGGAGCACGCCATGAAAGAATCCATGCGCGAATCGATTGCAAAGATTGCGAAGCGGCTCAATACCGGACGGGCTCCGTACATCGTTTCCGGCGTTCTCATCGTCGTCGGCACCTTGCTCGTCTACATGAGCCCCAGGTCGATACTGGCCTTCCTCGTGTTTGCCACGTCTGGGGCCATGGTCTACTTCCTCAAGATGAACAAGACGGTGAAGCTGGCTCTTGCTGTCTTCATCGCGGTGATCCTCGTCCCTATCCTCGGAGCGAGAAACATCTTCTACCTCGAGGTCATATTCCAGATAGCGGTGTTCGCGGCGCTAGCGCTGGGATTGAACATCGTCGTAGGTTTTTCCGGAATCCTCAATCTGGGGTACGTCGCGTTCTACGCGGTAGGCGCCTACCTCTGGGGCTTCTTCGGCTCCCAGCAGGCGTTCCTGCTGCACGAGATACCCGGTACCGCCCCGCTCAACACGCCCTTCCTCATGGCGCCCGAGTGGTTCTACATCTTCGTGTTCCTGGGCATCATAGTCGCGGCCTTCGTGGGATTGATACTGGGACTGCCCGTGCTCCGCGTACGCGGCGACTATCTGGCCATAGTGACGCTGGGCTTCGGCGAAGTAGTGCGACAGCTCGTCAACAACCTGGACAAGCCGCTCAATCTGACCAACGGCCCGCAGGGCATCACGCCGATACAGCGGCCGCCTATGCCCAAGGGCCTGGTCGACGCGTTCAACTCGATGGTGAGCCCTTTAGTGGGCAACCAGGTAACGGAGAGCCAGTTCTACAATATCGTCTTCTACTTCATCGCGCTCGTCGTGGTGATACTGGCCATCATCGTGACGGCCAGACTGGACGATTCAAAGATCGGCCGCGCCTGGACGGCAATCCGTGAAGACGAACTGGCCGCCAGCGCCATGGGCATCCCGGCCAACAAGATGAAGCTCGTGGCCTTCGCAGTGGGCGCCTCGTTCGCGGGCGGCATGGGCGTCATATTCGCCGCCAGCCGCACCTTCGTAAGCCCGGACTCCTTCAACTTCATGCAGTCCATCGGCGTGCTCACCATGGTCATCCTGGGCGGCATCGGATCCATTCCCGGCGTCATCATCGGAGCCGCCGTGGTCATCATCCTGAACCTCCAGGTGCTGCAGAGCTTCTCGCTCTACCTCACCCAACTCAGGCAGAGCGAAGCGGTCATACCGATAATCAACTTCGCCTGGAAGAACCTGTCCACCCAGCTCGATCCGGCCAAGTACCAGCGGCTTTTGTTCGGCCTGATCCTCGTGCTCATGATGATATACCGCCCCGCGGGGTTGCTCCCGGCCGCCAGGCGGAAGCGTGAGCTCAAGGGCAACGCCGAGAATGATGCGTTGAAGGCATCCAAGGATGCCGCCAAGGAGAAAAGCAATGGCTGAGAACGAAAACCTCCTTGTGACCACAAACGTGGTCAAGCGTTTCGGCGGCCTGACCGCCGTAAACAAGATGAACTTTAATATAGAACGCGGCAGGATATTCAGCATCATAGGCCCGAACGGCGCCGGCAAGACGACGTTCTTCAATACCATCTCGGGCATCTACCGCGCTGACGAGGGCAGCATCGAATTCAAGGGCAAGCAGATCGGCAAGATGTCGCCGGACAGGATAACGGCCCAGCGCATAGCCAGAACCTTCCAGAATATCAGGTTGTTCAGTAGCATGACCGTCGTTGAAAACATCATGATAGGCAGCCATACGGTCCTCAAGCAAACGCCGCTGGAGATACTGTTGCGCCTCAGGCGCTTCAAGGACGAAGAGAAGAAGGCGGAACTCAAGGCCGAAGAGCTGATGGAGTACGTTGGCGTGCATGGCATGGGCAACGAACTGGCCTGCAACCTGCCGTACGGCGCCCAGCGCCGCGTGGAGATAGCCCGCGCCCTCGCCGCTCAACCGGAACTGTTGCTCTTGGACGAACCTACAGCCGGCATGAATCCCAACGAGAGCGAGGACGCGTTGCTCCTGTTCCAGCGACTCAGGGATGACCTGGGCATAGCCATACTGCTCATCGAGCACGACATGCGCGTCGTGATGAAGGTCTCCGAACGTATCACGGTGATGGATTACGGCGAGAAAATTGCCGAAGGCCTGCCCAAGGAAATCGCCGCGAATCCCAAGGTGATAGAAGCGTATCTCGGACGCGGCGCCGCATCCGGTTTGTCCACGTGAGGGGGAAGCGATGAGTCTACTCGAACTCGAAGATGTCCATTCCTATTATGGCTCCATCCACGCGCTGCAAGGCGTCTCCCTCACCGTCGAGCAGGGAGAAATTGTCACGCTCATCGGGGCTAACGGCGCTGGCAAGACTACAACGCTGCGGTCCATTTCCGGACTGTTGCACTGCCGGAAAGGTCGCATAACGCTTGAGGGCAAGGACATTTCACACATGCCCGCGCACCTCGTGCACAAGGCCGGACTTGACCTGGTGCCTGAAGGCCGCGGCGTCTTTCCTCGCCTGACGGTGCTGGAGAACCTCGAGATGGGCGCCTACCTCCAGCGGGACAAGAACGAGATAAAGAAACGCATCGAATACGCGTTTGGCTTGTTCCCGAGGCTCAAGGAGCGCGTTGACCAGAAGGGCGGTACGCTGTCTGGCGGCGAGCAGCAGATGCTTGCCACGGCTCGCGGCCTCATGTCCAACCCAAAGATCCTGTTGCTCGACGAGCCGTCCATGGGTCTGGCGCCGGTCCTCGTGGACCAGATATTCGACATCATCAAGGAACTGAACGCTCGCGGCACTACCATCCTGCTCATCGAACAGAACGCCCTGATGGCGCTCTCGATAGCAAACCGAGCCTACGTGTTGCAGACCGGAAGCATAGTACTTTCGGGACCGGCTTCAGATGTAGCCAAAAACGAGATGGTGCGCAAGGCGTACCTGGGAATCTAGCCATCGAGGCGCGCGCCGTGCCTCGCGGCGCGGCGCGCGCTATTCTTCAACGCCGCCCCGGCGTTTCAACTATCGACATCCTGTTTCATATTGACAGATCGCCGTCGACATGGTTCCATTAGCGCGCATCGGAGACCACCACCATGAACCGTATTACCACCCACCCCGTGATCGATACCCCTGCCCAGCGGGCCGAAGCCAGTTTCAGCTTCGATGGCGAAACATTGATAGGATACGCCGGAGAGGCCCTCAGCTCGGCTTTGTTCGCCAATGGCGTCAAGCGCTTCTCGGAGCACCGCAAGGGAGCCGCGCCGCAGGGCATATTCTGCGCCAACGGCCAATGTTCGCAGTGCAACGTCCTCGTCGACGGCATTGTGCGCAAGGCCTGCGTCACTGTCCTGAAAGCAGGCATGGATGTACGCACGGTTCACGGTATACCGGCGCTGGTCGCCGATGATAGTCCTGCCCAGCCGGAGCGCATAGAGCTGCTCAAAACCGAGATACTCGTCATAGGCGGCGGCCCGTCCGGCCTCTCCGCCGCTGCCGAACTGGCCGAGCGCGGGTTTTCGGTGGTGCTGGCAGACGACAAGGAGACGCTGGGCGGCAAGCTTGTGCTTCAGACCCACAAATTCTTCGGCTCGGAGGAAGACTGCTACGCCGGCACGCGCGGCTACGACATAGCGACGATTCTTGAGAAGAAAGTCAGGGCCTTCCCCAATGTGCGCGTGCTGGCTAACTCTCCCGTGGTCGCCATCTACAAGGACCGCAAGGCCGGCATCTACGTCGACTACAAGCACTACCTGCTTGTGGACTTTCAGGCCATCATCGTCGCGGCCGGCGCACGCGAGCGTTCCATATTGTTCCCCGGCAACGA
>CAZNCK010000152.1:0-7682 GCA_964571545.1 uncultured Treponemataceae bacterium
CGCAAGGCGGGCGACCGTGGATTCCAGCTCCTTGCCGGTGGTGGCCATGAGGTCCGCGAACTCGTCGATGATGACGACGATGTACGGCAACTTGTCCGTGGCCATATTCTTCTCGATTATCTTGCGGTTGAACGACTTTATGTCGCGCACGCCCAGTGAATCGAGGAGGCTGTAGCGGCGCTCCATTTCGCAAATGCAGTACTGCAGGGCCTGAAAGGCGCGCTTGGGTTCGGTGATTACCGGCGTCAAGAGGTGCGGTATGCCGTTGTACAGCTTGAGTTCGACTATCTTGGGATCGATGAGGATCAGCTTGACGTCGTTGAACGAGCGGCGATACAGGATGGACAGGATAATCGAATTGACGCAGACCGACTTGCCCGAACCAGTAGCGCCGGCGATCAGGAGATGCGGGGTCGTAGTCAGCTCGACAACCTGCACGTCGCCGGTTATGTCCTTGCCCAACACGACGGGCACTTCCATCTTGGCGTTCTTGAATACTTCGCTCTCGACGATTTCCTTGAACGACACGATTGAACGCCGCTCGTTTGGCACCTCTATGCCGACGGCGTGCTTGCCCGGGATCGGGGCTACGATACGGACGCTGGAGGCGGCCAGGCGCAGGGCAATATTGTCGCTGAGGCCGGCTATCTTGGAGAGGCGCACGCCGGGAGCGGGCAGTATCTCGAACATGGTAATCACCGGCCCCTTACGGATGCCGGTGACCTCCGCCGCTATGCCGAATTCCTTAAGCGTCTCGCGGAGGACCTCGGCGGCGTGGCGAGTCTTGTCGTCTATGATCCAGTACTGGCCATCGGGGTAGGCGGTCAGGATGCCCTCGGTCGGCAGGCCGTATTCAAGCGGGGGCCTGCGCCGAGGCAGGGGCACAGGCTTGGCCGGCGGCACCGAAACTTCTATGGGGCCGGTTGCCTTGACGAGCGTCGCCGCGGGCGTCACGGCCGCGGCATCGAAATTCCTGGAACGCTGGGCCAGATCGTCGGCTTCGCGCACCGCGTCGGCATGTTCGCCGTCATGGAATACTTCCACCTTGGGCAGTAACGCCGAACGAGCGGCGGCCTTGGCTGGAGCCTTGGCCGCGCCAACGGCCGCAACCGCGTCCAGCGGAGTAGCGATTTCAGGGGCGGAGTCGGCCCAATAGTCAGCATCAAGAGCGGGGTCACTGCCGGAGAGACTCTCCATTACGGTGGCCCTTCCGAACATCAGGCGAATGGGCTCCTCGGCTTCCTTGCCCTGGGCAACCTCAGTCTCAATGACCTGGGGCGGCGGCTCCTCAAAGCCGGCGTCTTCTTCCTCGAGTTCCTCAAGCATTTCCGCTTCTTCGGGATCCTCAAGTTCGCCGATAGAATACGGCTCCGAGGCAGGTTCTGAAACCGATTCCGCTCGTGGCTCGCTCATGCCGGCTAATCCTGGATTGCCCAAGGACGTGAGAAACGGGGCGGGAGGCAGGTCGGGGTAACTGAGGTCGAGGAGAAGGTCCTCGCCGTCCTTGTCATCATCGCCAGGCGCGGGTTGAACGCGCAGGGAGGGTTGCGGTATTGAAATTCGGGTCGCGGCGTTTCCAGGAGCCGGATTGGCGGCGCGTGCGGGCGCGGCGACGGACGCGGTCGATGGCGAGGGGCCAGTCCTGAAGCGGCGTGTCGTCAGAAGCAGAATCAGGCTCGAGCCCAGGGTAAAGCCGAATCCGGCTAGGGCAAGGCCCGCCGCGCCATAGGGCGCCAGCGCGGGATACACAAAAAACCAGCGAGCCGGGTCGTCCAGGAATCGAGCGGTGGCGGCCAGGGAGGCAAACGGCACGAGGCTGCCGAGCAGCGCGAAGAGCGCGTCGTAACGGAAACCCGGCATGGCGACGATGAGCGCGCCGACCCAGGGGTACGCGGGCAGCACGAAGGCGGCCCACGACAGGCCATCTAGGAGGAAGCCTCCGAAACCGGAACCAGCCCCTATCCAGGCTACCAGCAGCTGAGAAAACAGCGCCACGCCGGCAATGACCAGCGCGGCGCTTGAGACTATGATGAGCGAGGTTGCCTTACGATCTGTGTCCAATGCTTTCGCTCCGATCTATGGTATTTTTATCGGCGTTTCATCAAAGCAGGAATAGGCCGAGAAGGCCAGCGGGCACCAGATAGACGGCGAACCAGGCCAGTTTCCCCTTGCGCACGATGGGCATGAGGACTAGGAGCGACGCGATACCGGCGAGGAAGGCTACCAGTGAACCTACGGCCAGCGGTAGCGGCGCGACGGTGCCGGCCAGTTCGGCCATGTCGTCGAGCTTGAGAACCAGGGCGCCGAGCACGGCGGGCACGGCGAGCAGGAACGAGAATTCACCGGCGGTTTCGCGCTGGAGCCCCGACGCCAGGCCCGCGCTGATCGTTATGCCGGAGCGACTGATGCCGGGAAAAACGCCTATGCCCTGGGCCAGTCCGACGATAACGCCATGCCGGATGGTCATGCCTCGGTATTCTGTCTGGCCGGCTTTGAATCTAGACGAGGCGACGAGTATCAGCGCGGTGACGAGCAGGAGTCCGGCCACCACCCTGGGCGCGCCTGACAGGTCTATCTGCTCTATGGCCAACCCCACGACGGCCGTCAGCACGGTCGCAATCAGGGCCGGCACTATAATTGACAGGTTTTCCGCATCGTTCGCGCCGTTTTTTCTGGCAACTAGTCTAACAAACGAGAGCACGATACCCGCTATCCGCCGCCTGAACACGAGAAGTATAGACGCCAGCGTAGCGAGGTGGAGCACAACATCGAACAGGGCCGGCACTTCAGAGAGGCCCATCAGATCCTTAAACACCAGCAGGTGCCCGCTGGACGATATCGGCAAAAATTCGGCAACGCCCTGAAACAAGCCCAGGATACCCGCCTGAAACACAGTCATCGATCACCTCCGGCCGCGAACTATACCACGATGCGTGCCCAGCTTCAATTATTGGAGTCTCTGGTACTTGAAAATCTCAAATCCAATAGGTACCTTATGGGGGACATTCAGGCGTATCTATACGGACGTTATCTGCACGATATTCTGCGTTCCGTTCGACCCTGCCCGTCGAATACACTCTCTTAAGGAAGGCTACCATGGAAATTCAGAAAGATCGCGTCGTCTCCATAGACTACATGCTCAAAGACGATCAGGGACTGATGATTGACCGCTCGGAGGGCGAACCGCTCGTCTATCTGCACGGCAACGACAACATCATTCCGGGCCTCGAGAAGCACCTCGTCGGCAAGAAAGCCGGCGACAAGGTCAGTTGCGTCATCGCCCCCGCCGACGCGTACGGAGAGCACGACGCGGAGATGGTCTTTACCGTCTCCAAGAAAGATTTCGCCGAGTCAGACAAGATAGAGATAGGCATGCAGTTTCAGGCCCAGGAAGAGGGCGGCATGCGCGTCGTAACCGTAATCGGCGTAGAAGGCGACGAAGTGAAGATCGACGCTAACCACCCGCTGGCCGGCAAGTCGCTGCACTTCGACGTAACCGTGCAGGAAGTCCGTGAGGCTAGCGCCGAAGAGCTGGAGCACGGCCACGTGCACGGTGGCGAAGAAGAATGCTGCGGCTGTGGCGAAGGCGAATGCGGAGACGGCGACTGCGACGACGAAGGCGGCTGCGGCTGCGGCGGTTGCCACTGATCTACCAGGCGGACCAGCCGGTACGCGGGACAAGGCTTTCGATCAAACCGCTTGACGTCCTGATCGTAGCCTTGTCGGCCATTGCGCTGGTCGCGCTTTCCATCTCTGTATACGGCGGCCCCGCGGCCGCCGTTCTTGTCGTTTCCTCAGGCGAACAGGACTGGATTTACCCTCTCTCGCAGGACCGCCAGATACAGGTTGAAGGCAACCTGGGCCTCACCTACCTCCATATCGAGGACGGCATGGTGCGCATCGATGCGTCTCCCTGCGTCAACAAGACCTGCATCGCCGCCCCGCCCCTGGGCAACACCGGCGACTGGTCGGCCTGCCTGCCCAATGGCGTGTTCATCAGGATAGAAGGCTCGGAGGACGATGATGGCATCGATGCTACGGTCCGGTAGGCCTGTGTTCAATGACGGCGGCCGGAAGCTGGCCGCCTTTCTGGCCGCCCTCGCCTTTTTCCTGTCTACCGTAGAATACATGCTACCCAGACCCGTGCCGTTCATGCGGCTCGGTCTGGCCAATCTGCCTATTCTGATAGCGGTGGACCTGCTTCCCTTTGGCGCCTACATGGCGCTCGCGCTGGTCAAGGTGGTGGGCATGAGCGTACTCACCGGCTCCCTGTTTTCATATGTAGCGCTGTTCTCGCTTGCTGGCACCATGGCGAGCGCCCTCATCATGCGCGGCCTCCGAACCGTGGCCGGTCCCAAGGCGCTTTCCTACGTGGGACTCTGCGTCGCGGGCGCCGTGGCCTCCAACATGGTGCAGGTAGCGTTGGCTCGGCTCTTCGTCTTCGGCCCCAGCGCGCGATTCATGGCGCCGGCCTTCATGGCTCTCGGCCTGGCATCGGGCCTGGTTCTCGGCTCGTTTACCGAGGCGTTCGCGTCCAGCTCAACCTGGCTGGTAAAAGTGCGCGCTGAAGCGAGTCTTAGCGGGGGGGCTACGCTGTGACAAGGCCTGAGCGCCGGGAGCGCTGGGAATCGACCTTCGATCCAGCGAGGCTCGCGCTGGCTGGCGTGGCGCTGTCGATGACGCTGCTCTTCCAGCCTAGCTTTGCCGGCCGCGCGGCCATGCTCGCCGGCGCCGCGCTAGCGGCATGGTTGTCGGGCCGCAGACTTTCTCCGTTAACGACGCTGCTCGTCATGGCCGGCATAGTCGGGGCCAATCTCCTCGTACCCGTCGGCCGCAAGATCGCGACCATCGGCCCCTTGGCCGTTACGGAACTGGCCCTACGCGACGGCCTCCACAAGGCGATCACCTTTGAGGCGCTAATGTTCATCTCCAAGGCCTGTCTGGGCTCCGGATTGCGCCTTCCCGGCAAATTCGGCGCGTTCTTTGCCGAGGCCCTGCGCGGCTATGACAGGATTCTGGAACAGAAATCCAGCGTCAAACTGAACGGCTTCCTTACAAGAATCGACAACATCCTCGTTTCAGTCTATGATGATATACAAGCTATCAATCAAAGTGCCGATATTCAGAAAACACGACCGTGGACGCGCTTGAGGCGCAGCGATATGGTGCTCGTCGCCGTCATGGTAGGCGCGGCGATACCGTTGCTCTTCATCTAGGAGCGCGGAACAATGATCTGCGGTCGGGATAAAACAGCGTAACGAAGGAAACCTCGATGAACCTGACATTGCGAAACAAGCTCCTCGTCCTTACGCTGGCGCCGTTGCTCCTTGCCATCATCATGGGCTCCGTTGTGGTCTACCAAGGTGGCCAAAACAGAAACAAGGTGATCAAGGCCGCGGGCAATCTATCTGCCATGAAGGCGATAGGCGCTGTATTGTCGGGCGTCCACATGGAGCGGGGCATCGCGTTCCTGTACCTGAACGGCGCCGCCGGGGCCGATCAGATCATGTCCACCAGGTTCGCGGCGGATGAGGCCTGGGAGACCGCCAAGCCGCTACTCACGCTGAAGACCCTGCCGGACGAAATCCTGATAATACTAGAAAGTTCCTTTGGCGAGATAGTACAGCTACGCAGGCTGGTAGACGAACGGTCTGTGACGGGACAAGGCGCGTACAACAAGTATGTCCAACTCGCCGATACCATCATCAACCAAATGATAGTACTGTCATTGACAGACGCCGCCGAGGCGACACGACAACTCGAGTCTATTGTCTTCTATGAAAAAGCCAAGGAAAACGCGGGTCGCGTCCAATGCCTCGCCAGTTCGATATTCACGCTAGATCAGCCTATACGGTACCAGTCAATGCTCGAACTCGTAGACGCGAACGCGGGCATCACGGTAAACCTCGCTAACGGTGTCGTAAATTCCGGCGAAGAAGTGGCCTCGGCCATCTCCGAACTCGAACTGAGCCCTGCCTGGTATTCAATGCAGGACTCTGTTATCGACATACTGAAGCTGGCGGACTCCGGCGGCTACGGTCGCGACGGCCTCGAATTCTACAAGGAAACCAGCACGGTCGCGAGCCTCATACAGGGTATCATCGAGACTATCTCATCTCGGACAGACACCTGGTTCGAACTAAGAAACGCCAGGCTGACAAAAGAAATCGTGTTGATAGCATCGTTGCTCATCGTTTCGGTGTTGTTCGTGCTCTTCGTTTCTATATTCATGCTTTCAAATGTGTCTGGCAGGATCAAGGAAGTATCGACGGGCATGAGGAACGTCTCGTCCGGCGACGCCGACCTAACCCGCATGCTCAAGTCCAGAAAAAATGATGAACTGGGGCAACTAACTGGCTATTTCAACAAATTCGTGACAATGCTCAGGGGCATTATCGACAGGGTAAAGACCGAGGTGGGATCGCTCAGCGAAGGAATGATACAACTGTCTTCTAATACTGAAGAGACGGCTGGAGCCATCAGGCAGATCACCGCCAACATCGAGAGCCTCAAACTCCAGTCAATCAACCAGAGTAGCTCGGTCGACAAATCGAGCGAGATGGTGGAGAACATCGCCAAGAACATCATACAGCTTTACAAGTTGATAGAAAAACAAGCCGCCGGCGTTTCTTCGTCATCCAGCGCCATCGAAGAGATGGTCGCCAGCATCCAGTCGGTAACAGGCAACATCGAGCGCATGGGATCCTACTACGAAAAGCTGTTGGGCAAGTCAGACTCGGGCAGAGGCGCCATAGAGACGGTTGGAAAGCAGATAAAAGAGATCGACGCGCAGTCGGAGAACCTCGAGGAGGCGAATTCCCTGATCGCCGGCATCGCGGCCCAGACCAACTTGTTGGCGATGAACGCGGCGATAGAGGCTGCTCACGCCGGAGAGGCGGGCATGGGTTTCGCGGTCGTCGCCGACGAAATACGCAAACTCGCTGAGAACGCCGCGGGGCAATCTAAGACCATAGCCCACAATATCAAGGGTATCCGCGGAACCATCGACGCCGTCGTCACCAGCTCCGGTCTGAGCGCTAGAACCTTCGAGGAAATGCTGGAACAGATACGGATACTCTCGAGACTCGAAGAAGAGATAAAATATTCCATGCAAGAACAGAGCGCCGGCTCGGTGCTGATACTCCAGTCCCTGGCCAGCATCAACGATGTCACCGCCGACGTCAGACAGTCGGCCGAGGAAATGCAGGAAGGCTCGAACACGGTGCTTCTGGAGATGCGCCAGCTTCTGCAACTGTCTAGCGAACTGGAGAACGGCATGAGCGAGATGGCCGCGGGCGCCGAAGAGATCCGCCGCGCCGCCCAGGACACCAACGAGCTGTCCATCGCCGCCACCCGCAGCGTAACGGCCGTAAACACCGAAATAACCCAGTTCAAAACCTGACCGTCACCCTGAAGAGCCTGCGATACGTTTTGAACGCAGAGAATAAGAGGATAAGAGAAAAGAAAGATAGGACGAAAAGGTCTAGCCCTTCCATCCTCTCTCTTTCTTAGAATTCTTCTCTTTCCGATCTCTTATACTCTTATACTCTTTGTTACTCTTCCTCATTCGTCTTCGACGGTCAGGCTTTTATGACGAAGTTGACCAGTTTTCCTGGAACTACTATCACCTTGACGATCTCTTTGCCGGAGAGGTGTTCGGAGACCTTGGGCACGGCCTTGGC
>CAZNCK010000153.1:0-7682 GCA_964571545.1 uncultured Treponemataceae bacterium
GAAAGAGAAGAAAAGAAGGGCTAGAATTCAATTTCTATCCCTTGTACTTCCTTCTGTTCCTCTTGCGTTCACTCTTATCCTCTTATCCTCTTTGTTGTCCTAGTCTATTCTCGCCTACTTACCTCGTCTTCACCGTGGCTCTGTGCAAAATTCTTCGTCTACACAGCTTCTTCGGGCGGAGTGAACATTTTATGGACGGTGGCCCAGGCATCGGCTTGCTCGACTTCGGTCAGCGGCTCCTCGTCCTCGCGCCAGCACAGCAGTTCCTCGGGGATCTCGGAGAGAAACGGCGACGGCACGCAGTCCACGGGCATGGCATTGCGGCGGCGCTTCTTGCAGGCTGTGATGAGCAGGCGCTTGCGGGCCCGGGTTATGGCAACATAGAAAAGCCTGCGTTCCTCTTCCACGTTACCGTCGCCCTCTTCGAGCGAACGAGCATGCGGAATCAGGCCATCCTCGCAGCCGGCTACGAACACCACGTCGAATTCCAGTCCCTTGGCGGCATGGATTGTCATCAGGTTGACCTTGCCGGAGTCGTCTTCTTCCTGGTCGTCGCGGGTAATAAGCGATATGCGGTTGAGCCACGCGAAGATGCTCGGGTCTAGGTTATCGGGGTCCTTCTCCCAGGTCTCGATACCCTTAATGAGACTCTCGACATTGAGGAATTTCCACTTGGCCGCCTTGTCATTGTGCTGGTTCTCAGAGACCAAGTAACCCCAGTAGTCTATGGTGTCTACGAACTTGCGCACCTTGGCGGCGAAATTGCGGCGCCCCAGGAGCTCCTCGCGTTCGTATTCCAGCAGAGTCAGGAACGAATCGATGTCCTGCCTGATACGCTCGGGGAAGTCTATGGCGGGGTCGGTACGTACCAATTGCATCGCACCGCGGGTCGAGCAGCCGTTGGCTTTGGCTATGACGGTAAGCATCTCCATAGCACGCCTGCCTATGCCGCGCCGGGGCACGTTGGCTATGCGTATCAGGTTGACGTCATCGTCGGGATTGGCAATGACGCGCAGGTACGAGATGATGTCCTTTATTTCCTTGCGCTGGAAGAAACTGGTGCCGCCTGACACCTTGTACGGGAGGTCGGCTGCCAGGAACGCCTCTTCAAGGTGCCGCGACAGGTTGTTGGTACGGATAAGCACGCCGAACTGGTCATAACGCAGGTGATCCTTCAGCTTTATCGACTTGATGGTGCGGGCTATGAACTCGCCCTCTTCTATCTCGCTTTCCGGCGCGAATATCTCTATCTGGGCGCCGCCCTCATTGGGGCTCTCCAGGTCCTTTTCCTTGCGATTTGTGTTGTTCTGGATAACGCTGTTGGCGGCGTCAAGGATTGTCGTGGTGGAACGGTAGTTGCGATAGAGCGTCACTTCGGTGCGCTGGGGCCAGTCACGCTCGAAGTTGGTGATGTTCTCGAAGTTGGCGCCGCGCCAGGAGTAGATGGACTGGTCGTCGTCACCCACCACGCAGATGTTGTCGCGGGACAGAAGCCGCATCAGGCGGTACTGCTGGAGACTGGTGTCCTGGAACTCGTCGATCATGATGTACCGGTAGTGGTCGCGATATTCCTCGCGGGCCTCCGGAAAGTCCTCGAACACGGCTATGGGCAGACCTATGAGGTCGTCGAAGTCGACGGAGTTGTAGGCCTTGAGAGCGGCCTGATACTCGTCGTAGACCTTCTCATACCCGTCGTCCGCGCCTTCCCAGTTCTTGCGGCCGGTCTTGACGTCGGAGAACACCATGCCGGCCTTCTGGGCGTCGAACACCTCGGGCTTAAAGCCCATCTCGCGGGCGCAGTCCTTGATCAGTTGGGTACGGTCAATCTCGTCATATATGGAGAAGTTGTCGCGCCAGCCAAGCCTGTGTATCTCCTTGCGCAGTATCTTGACGCCGAACGAGTGGAAGGTGCTGACGGTGAGGTTCTGGAGTTTCTTGCCGGTGACCGAGCGCACGCGCTCCGACATCTCCTTGGCGGCCTTGTTGGTAAAGGTCAGCGCCAGGATAGCGGATTGCGGCACGCCTTTATCCAGCATGTACGCGGTGCGGTAGGTGATGACGCGGGTCTTGCCTGAACCCGCCCCGGCTATGATGAGTACGGGGCCGTCCATGGCGGTTACCGCCGCGAACTGCTCGGGGTTGAGTTCTGCTTCGTAGTCGAGGTGCATGAGGCGGCTTACACGCTCTTTATGAAGAAGGACAACGCTTCTACGCCCAGTCCGACGACCAGCGACACGATGACGCCCGCGATCATGACCCCCGCGGCCACCGCGAGCATAGTCTTCTTGCGGTCCATGCCCAGAATCCAGCCGCCGAGCGCGCCGGTCCAGGCGCCGGTCATAGGTAGGGGAATGGCAACGAACACCATGATGCCCCAGTATCCGTATTTTTCCACTTGCTCGTGGACCTTGCCCCGCGCCTTGGCGACGAAACGGTCGAAGAGCCGGGCGTAGAACGGCCACTTGTAGAATAATTTATGGAAGGTTTCGAGAAAAATGAAGGCGACCGGCCCGACGAGGGCATTGCAGGCTACGGCCAGTAGGGTCGCCTGTAGCAAGGGTACGCCACGCGCCACCGCGAACGGTATGGCGCCGCGGAGTTCTGATATCGGGAGGAACGAAAGGCCTACGGTGATTGCTGTTGTGGTGGGATCCATGTGCCCGGAGTATAGCCAGAAGAGCCATACCGGGCAAGCATGGACCGACACAAGAAGTAGAAGAATGATGATTGAAGAAAACTCCAAGCTAAAAAAAAACAATGAAACAAGATGTACAGGATAATAAAGAGATTAACAGGATAAGAGATCCAAGAGCCTCTGCCTTATAAAATCCGCCTCCTAATCTTGTAAATCTCCTCGAATTCGTCCTGTAAATCCTGTAAAAATCTTCGAAGCAACACCGAATCAAAGGTCGGTACAAAATGCATTATAATCTGGTTACAGTGGATCTCCAGCTTCCACTTTTACATGAACGACGCCCTTGCCTTCCTTAATCCGTTTTGCGGCAGCACGTAGCTTCATTTGATTGTATTGGTTATTGAAGCCCTCGTCCCGGGCAGTAATCTGGAATGGTATACCGCCCGTTCGCAAAGATTGCCTGACAAAAATGTTGAATGCAGTAGTCATATTCATACCGAGACTCTCAAAAAGCTGTTCTGCTTCTTGTTTGATTTCAGAGTCCATTCGAATACTCACATTGGTCTGAGCCATAGCACTTCCCCAAAATAATAGTACAATGTACTGTAATTTACATACAATGTCGATATATTGGAACATACCAAGGTGGCGGATGAGCCTGTGTCAACACTCCTTGTCAGACTTTGCCGCAGGTTCTTCCACGACAATCGGCATGATCGCGTCTATAGTAGCCTCAAGCCCAGGGAATATCGTCGAGCTGATGGTTTCGCCGCGGCAGACCAGCCGCGGCCGCTGGAACGTGCCGTCGTCGCCGAGCACGTAGACCATGGCGGTCTCGTTGGCGGGATTGATGACCCAGTACTCGCGGATACGGTGCCGTTCATACAGCACGCGCTTCTCTCCCTGGTCCTTGAGCGCGGTGGACGGCGACAGTATCTCCACGGCCAAGTCAGGCGCGCCGGTGGCCCCGGCGGCGGTCAGCTTAGAGCGGTCGCAGAACACCGACAGGTCAGGCTGGACCACCGTATCGGAATCGGACTCCCTGGTACCAAAGGCGGTCAGGATGATATCGAATGGCGCAAGGTACACTGTGCATGGTTTTCCTTTGAAAAACACTCTGAAAACATCAAAAAGTTCACCAAGGACATCCTGGTGTACGCGCCGGGGAGCCGCGCACATGTCATAGATGACGCCGTTGATCAGTTCGCAGCGGAATTCATCGGGCCAGGACAGGTAGTCCTTGTAGGTGTAGCGACCGTTGGGGTCCAGCGCGAGGTCAGCCATCTTCATACCCCCAGCATACCGCACCTACGCGGACAGAAGCCATGGCGCTTGCACCAAAGCCTTGAGCATTCCTTTTTACTACCCTACTATTCGATAATGATGGAGCCTTTGCACACAACGTTGCCCGATTCCTTCCACCCCCTCGTCGCATCGTGGTTTGCAAGCCGCTATGATAGTCCGACGCCAGTACAGACGGAGGCCTGGCCGCTGATAGCGGGAGGCGAGCACGTGTTGGCCTCCGCGCCTACCGGCTCGGGCAAGACGCTGACGGCTTTTTTGGGGGCGCTCTCTAAATTTGCCTCCGGCGGCGGAGCATGCTCAAGAGCCCGCCGGCGATACTCTGCACGACGCCGGAGAGCCTGGTCATACTGCTAGCCTCGCGCTCCGGCCTGGAATTGCTGTCCACCGTTCGGCTCCTGATACTGGACGAGGTGCACGCCGTGCTCGGTACCAAGCGCGGCTCGGCTCTGGCCTGCGCCGTGGGGCGTCTGGCTCTCGTCGCGGGCGAATTCCAGCGGGTAGCGCTGTCCGCCACGGTGAAACCCTTCAGCGAGGCCGCGAATTTCGTTGCCGGCCGCCGGCTTATGCGCGACTCGAACGGCACGGCGTCATATGAGCCACGGAAGATATCAATAGTCGTTCCAAGGTCTTATAAAAAATACGAACTGAGCGTGGCTTGGCCAGCCGCGCCACTACAGCTACGACCGCCGACAGCCGGCCCCGATGGGCGAGAGACTGACGAACCGGCGGGCCGCTACGATGCCATAGTGCGCGACCTGGCCGGACGAATCGCGGGGGAGCGGTCCACCATCGTGTTCGCGGACTCCAGGAGGCGCGCCGAACGGCTGGCCGCCATGCTCAACGAACGCTCCGGCGAAGGCACGGCCTGGGCTCACCACGGCTCGCTGGCCAAGGACGTGCGCAAGGCAGTGGAGACGCGACTCAAGGAAGGAAGGTTGCGCTGCGTCGTCGCCACGAGCACGCTGGAACTGGGCATAGACCTGGGAGCGGTGGACCTCGTCGCCACGGCAGGCTCGCCGCCGAGAGCCGATCAACTGCTACAGCGCGCCGGTCGGGCCGGGCACGGAGTCGGACAGACGAGCCGGGCTGTCATCTATCCTTTTCACGGACTCGACTTATTGGCCGCCGCCGCCTCGGTCGGAGCCGCGCTGGAGGCGGACATCGACCCGGTAAAGCCTCCCCGGACGCCCCTCGACCTGCTTTCACAGGTATTGCTGGCTATGGTGCTGTTCGAGGAGCGTAGCCTGGACGAACTGTTCGACGAAGTGCGTTCGTTCGCGCCGTTCGAAGGCCTCGCGCGAACGGAATTCGATGCCGTCGTGGGCATGATGGCGGGACGGTACGCGGGAAGCCGCCTCAAGGAACTGGCGGGCCGCGTGTACCTGGACACCGAGCGCAATACGATGAGCGCGCGCGCGGGCTCGGCTATGCTGCTGTACTCATCCGGAGGCTCGATACCCGACCGCGGCTACTACGCGATGCGCCTAGCGGGCGACGGCGCGAAGATAGGCGAACTGGACGAGGAATTCGTATTCGAGCGCAGGGTAGGCAACAGTTTCAGCTTCGGCTCGCAGTCGTGGCGCATCGTTTCCATAAGCGACGAGGCGGTGACGGTAGCGCCGCTGGAGCGCGACGCCGACTTCATGCCATTCTGGAAGGCGGAGAAGGCCCCGCGCGGCGCATCGGTGTCCGCGCGCATGCTGGACGCCTGCGCGGAATTCCAGGCGGACCCGGCCGGATTCACGGCACGGCTCAGGAGCGAGCGCGGATTCTCCATGGAAGCGGCCGACGCGCTGTCGGCTTTCCTGGCTTCCCAGGCGCGGGCGCAGGGCGGCGTACCGCTACCTTCGCGCACGATAGTGCCGGTGGAGGCGTTCAGAGATCCGGATCGCAAAGGCGCCTCGTGCCCCTTCGTCATCCAGACGCTGCGCGGATCAGCCGTTAACGAGCCACTGGGCATCGCGCTGGCCGCCGAACTCCGCGCCATTACCGGACTTGCCGTGGATAGACTGTCCGATGACGACGCGGTATCGCTCGCGCTGCCGCTCGCCGACATACCCGAGGCCACTCGGGCCCTCAGGCAGGCCTTTGCGGCGCTCGCGACCCCGGAAACGCTTGCGGCAGCCATCCGCGGCGGCCTGGCAGAGACCGGAACCTTCGGCGCCGCCTTCAGGGAGAATGCCGGACGGGCGCTCTTGTTGCCGCGAGCCGGGTTCGGTAAACGCATGCCGCTCTGGGTTACGAGACTCCGCGCAAAGCGTCTCTACGAGAAGACTATTGCCTATCCGGATTTTCCTATAGTCGAGGAAACCTGGAAAAGCGTGCTGGAAGGCCGCTTCGACCTGCCGGCGCTCGCCTTGCTGTGCCAAGGCCTGGCAGACGGCTCAGTTGAACTTTGTTTCTTCAGCCCGCGCGCGCCGAGCCCCTTCGCCAGGCAGACCGGCTGGGCCGAGACAAACCGCTACCTCTACGAAGGGGACGCCATGCCCGGAGCGCGTGGCGGACCGAATCCCGGCGACAAGGCCATAGAGGCGGCCATCCACGACGCCTCCTCGCGCCCTGTGCTGGATCCGCTCCTGGTGGCCGGATTTTCGAGCAAGGTTCGCCGCGAACTGCCTGGATGGGCCCCCGAATCCCCCGAAGCGCTGGCCGAGTGGGTGGACGAGCGCGTCGCCGTAGCGCTGGACGAGTGGGAAACGCTGCTGGAGGCTTGCCCCGCCGCCCTCGCGGAAGCCGCACGGGCGGCGCTGACCACTTCGGGGACTGGCGCGACTCCTATCGTGGGCGCGCTGTCAAGGCTGGTCCTGGCGAGGCTGCCCGGCGCGGCGTTGAACGCAGTCATGAGGCGGGAACGACTTGCGGCGCTTGAAAACCAGCCGGGGCGAGCCGCCGGAACAAGTCTGGCCACGGAATGGCTCCGATCCACAGGCCCGACATCGCTGAAACTACTCGGCGGACTCTTTGGTTTCGATTCCGCCTCAGTAGAATCCGTAGCCGCACTCGATGCCTCGGGCGTCGTCCTGATCGACGATCTAGGCCCGCTCGGAGGCCCAGCAGGCGTACGGGGAGCCTGCGACCGGGACATCCTCGAGTCGCTGCTACGCCAGGCCCGAAAAGCGGCGAGACCACGGGTCAGCTCCCTGCCGGCCAGCGCCTTGCCGGGATTCATAGCCATAATCCAGGGCCTGCGGGACCGCAACAGCGTGCCGGCGGAGATACTCCGCGGCACGGTTGCCAGCGCCGCTGTCATCCAAACAGGGCAGCCAAACGAAGCCGCCGGCGTAGCCGCTACCCGCCGCGCCCTTGCCCCGCTCTCTGGCTATCCCGCGTCGGCAGCCCTGTGGGAAACCGAAATATTGCCCGCGCGCGTGGCCGCGTACCGCCCCGAGTACCTGGACGAGTTGCTGGCGCGCGGAGAATTCCTGTGGTTCGGCGCCGGAAAGGAAATGGTGGCCTTTGCGGCTGCCGTCGACTTCGAGGCCTTCGAGCCCCGGACTGAAAGCAGGCTCATCTCGCCCGGAGCATCGCCTGAAGATGCCTGGACAATAAAGGATCGCCTCGGGATCTCGGTCGCCGAGCTTGAAAACGCCCTGTGGGACGAAATCTGGAACGGCGCCATAGGTTCTGACAGCTTCGAAGCGGTCAGGCGGGCCGCCGCTGACGGCTTCAGGCGGATCGCGGCGCGTCAGGCGACGACCGACAAGACGCGGTCCGACGCGGCAGTAGCGACAGATCGCGCCGT
>CAZNCK010000154.1:0-3302 GCA_964571545.1 uncultured Treponemataceae bacterium
ACGCTAGAACGAGCATCAGCGCTTGCGGTGTGGACACAAGGTTCGATGAACTAATCATACTTTTCGCGTATACTCACTCTACAGTCCCGTAGGCGTAATAGCATTGCGGCATGACTCAAGGAGCCCATCCATGGATCTTTCTGCTCTTTTGGCCCGCGGTGGCGTCTGGTACAATATTCCCGGCAAGACTTTTTCTGATTTCATAGAGTCGTTTGTATCGACGATAAGGCTGCCTGGCGGGCTGAAGCGCGAAGACCTGGTGCAGGCTTGCGTACGGCGCGAGGCTTCGTCGCCGACGGCTATGGGGCGTGGCGTGGCGTTTCCGCATCCGGGGGTACCGATGGCGGCGAGCGATGATGAGGCCTTCGTCGCTGTGGCCTATCCGCGCTTTCCGGTAGAATGGAAGGCGCCTGACGACGAGCTGGTCCGGGCGGTGTTCCTGATTTTTTCGGCCTCACGCAACTCGCACCTGACAACCCTGTCCGCGCTAGCAAAACTCTGCGGTGACGAGAAATTTTATGCTGCGCTCAAGGCAGAGGCTTCACTTGAGGTACTCGTCGGTTTGTTGAGGAAAAAGTCTCCGGAGATCTAGTACAGTGCCCCATCAAGAACCTGACAAGATATACATGATGATGTCGAAGAGATATGCGAGAAAAGAGAAAAATATCAGGGTTTAAGGATTTCTTATCCTGCTCATTTTTTTCTTATCTTGTACATCTTGTTTCTATTTCTTCCCCTGCCCAATCAGGTAGGTCTCGAAGCTGACCGAGCGGCAGGCTTCGGGCTTGAAGGCGCGGGCGGTGACGTAGGTTTTTTTCATGCGGTCAAGGAGTTCTCGCTGGCCGCCGCCCATGAACAGCTTGGCCACGACGGTACCGCCTGGCTTGAGGAATTCGTCGGCATAATCCAATACCGCTTCGACTATGGCCTCCGAGCGGTCGGTATCGAGGCCCTTGTTGCCGCTGGTGGCGGGCGCGGCGTCGGAAAGGACGACGTCGTAGGGGCCGTGCCCGGCGAGGGCCGCCTTTACGGCGGCGTCGTAGAGGTCGCCGCGCAGGAAGTAGAAGTTGTCATAACTGGGGCTGATGCCCAGCGGCTGCAAGTCCACCGCGGCCAGGAAGCCCTTGCCAGCCAAGCGTTTGAGTACCCAGAGGGTCCAGCTACCGGGCGCCGCGCCTATGTCCAGTATCCTGGAGGCGGGCTTGATGAAGCCGAATTTCTTGTCCAACTCTTCAAGCTTGTAGACGGAGCGGGCCGGAAAGCCTTCTTTTTTTGCCTTGAGCGACCAGAAGTCCGGTTTCTCATACGTTGAAGCGGCCATTTCTGCCTCCCTGCGAGAATTATGTTCCGGAGGCTTTCATCGTCCGGGTTCCGAGTCTATACTATAGCCGGAAGGGTGTATGGGTTCCAATACCTTTGTGCGCGCGGACGTCTGGACCGTGGCCCAGACCGATCAGGGAAATGTCGTTCTCATCAGGCCGAAAGAATCGGATCTGGTTGTACCCATATTCATAGGGCAACTGGAGACTCAGTCAATACTCATAGGCCTAGGCCGTGTGGACATGCCGCGGCCGCTGACGCATGACCTGCTCATGTCGGTGATCCATGCGCTCGAAGCTGACCTGGTGCGCGTGGAGATACGCGACCTCCGAGACCGTACATTCTTCGCCAATGTAGTGATCAAGGCAATCGAAGGCGAGATTACTATCGACGCAAGGCCATCGGATGCCATAGCGTTGGCCGTGCGGTGCCGCGCCGAGGTATATATCGCCGAAGATATCGTGGAGTCGGCTGGCGTACCAGTGGACATGATACGCGAGGCCCCCAGCGCCCAGGAGGTCCATGTCGAAGACGCAGCTGCCGGGGACGCCTTTAGATCTACGCTGGTTGAGGGGATTACGCCGTTGCCGGAAATGAGCCCTATCGATGTGGAGCGGGAGCGCCTGCGGTCAGAACTCGAGGCGGCGGTAGCGTCGGAGGATTACGAGAGGGCCGCCGCGCTTCGCGACAAGTTGCGCGAGTATTCCTGAGCGCGCGCCGGAGGCTTATTTGAGGCCTTGCTTGCGCTCGAACGACGGGCAGTGGAGTCCGGTTGCCGAAAATACCTCGGCGCTGGGCATGTTTCGCGTCTTGATGTCGAAGACGGTGCAAGAACGCGGGAAGACCGGATCCCAGGTGACGCGAAAGTGTACGCACTGCAGGCAGTTGGGAGCCCTGGTTGGATTGGTCGGCATGGGTCGATTCTATCGAAAATGATAAAATCCGACAAGTTCATTCCGGCCGGTAGCAACAAACGGTCAATTTTCGTACATTAGTCGCATGACTCTACTACAACGTATACGCAAACCATTCCGCTTTACCAATGGTAATGTCACGCTGGCGCTCATCGGCGTCAACATACTGGTCTATGCGCTGACCAGCGTACAGCGTGATGTTTTTATGTATCTTGCCCTGATTCCGGGCGCAGTGCTGCAACTGGGCTGGGTGTGGCAGCCTTTTACCTATATGTTCGTTCACGCCAACTTTAACCACCTGCTATTCAACATGCTGGGCCTGTTTTTCTTCGGGTCCGCCGTGGAAAAGTCGCTGGGCTCCCGGGAGTTCGCGTTCTTTTATCTGTTGACGGGAACCCTGGCAGGGATTTTCTCGCTCGCCGCGTTTGCCCTCGGCGGAATGCTTGGCGTACCGCTGGTGGGGGCTTCAGGCGCCGTCTACGCGGTGCTGCTGGCGTTTGCGGTGATCAATCCGCGGGCTAGAATTTTTATCTGGGGGCTACTGCCGGTGCCGGCGCCGATACTCGTGGCTGGCTACACGCTCATAGAACTGTGGTCGCAGTTGTTCGGCGTCGGAGGCAACGTGGCGCACCTGACCCATCTGGCAGGCTTCGGTTTTGCGGCGTTGTATTTTCCGGTGCGGCACGGCGTCAACCCGATACGCCGGCTCGTTTCGGGGCGTTGAGTCTGTGAGGAACCAGTGCTGACGATGCGGCGCGGCTACCGGAAACCCGTCCGTGCGGCCCTTCGGGCGACTCGAAGGGTGACCCTCATGGTTGCCCTGCTGCTGTCATCGGTGGCTGGCGCCGCCGCCCAGGATCGAGACATAGTGTTGCGAGCCGAGTTTCCGGTCGATCTGCAGGTACCGCCTTCAGCCGCGGCCTTCGAGGGCGTCGTGGATCCCGGCTATGTGGTACGCGTACCCGACGGGGAGGCTCAGGCGGCGTTGCAGGCTGAGGCGCGTTGGACTTTCGCGGGCATGATATGGGGCTTCGATTACGTCTACACTCCGAGCGACCGGGCGAGGGC
>CAZNCK010000154.1:3312-7444 GCA_964571545.1 uncultured Treponemataceae bacterium
CATCAAGCAGCGTTCGCCCGAGGCGGCACAGGCCATGATCCTGAACACCGTGTCGGCGAGACTGGACGGTACAGTGCTGATCGGCACGGTGGAGTTTTACCCCGATGCGGCTGGGCGACGTGAAATGGCTTCGTGGAAGAATTCTAGCGCGGCGGAGCAGGGGCGCGGTTCGGCCAATGTCGGGCAGGGCGGTCCCGCAGTAGCGGCTGTTGCGGGGGAAGCCAGACGCGAGGCTACCATCGTGGCGGTCAGGGAAGCCCTGAGGTCCTTCCTCCGGGAGCTGACTCACAACAAACCCCGGGAAGTCCGGGGTTCGTTCGCGCTGGCTTCCGCGCCGAGGCTGTTTATCAGGGACGGCCAGTGGATGGCCAGCGTCAGGATCTACGCCCGCGTCGACGAAATCATTTCGTACGGAGCGTATTAGAGGAACGGAAGCTCGGGTTTAGGCCTTGAGGGTCCGCTGGACGCCTTCGTGCATGACTTCCAGTCCAGCCATCACGGCATCCACGACAGCTTGCTTCTTGTCCTGGCCTTCGGGGACGGCGTCCTTTATGCCGCTACGGAATTCGTCGCAACGCCTGGGTTCGCTGATGTCCACGATGACGCGATCCTTGGCGACCAGATCTTCGAGCATCTCGCCGTCGGGATTGATGCGGAGTATGTTGCCGTTGAGCGATACAAGCGAGAAGTAATCGAACGACCGGATGTACGAGTCGATTTCGCGCACGCCGCGCTTTGTCTCGGGTTCCCAGGGGCGGAATCGCGTACCGGCGGGAAACACCAGGATAATCTTGCCTTCCGTACGGAGGCGGGCCAGTTCCTTCATCGACGCGAGGTTGATGGCGTTGGCCTTTGTCGTCTCAGTGGCGCGCCTGACCGGATCGACGATCTTGGTGTTCAGTTCCTCTATAGAGCGGCTCGGATAAATGACGAGTCGGGAATAGGCCTCGGAGAACGCGGTGACGACGGGATTGGTCTCGGATAGCTTGATACCGGCTATCGCGACGATGCTGTCGGCTATGCGTTCGCCCTCGGGGCCTGCCTTGCGGAGCAGGTAGATGAGCACGGGCAGGTCGAAGTTGCTGTAATGCTCCACGAGGAGCAGGCACTTTGAGCCGTCGCGTGACAGCTTGGCCAGGCGTTCGATGTTGGCGAACGACCGTATGCCCGAGCCCGGCTCCAAGTTTTCAGCGACTATGGCGTCGATGAAGGGTAGGATGTCTTTGTTGCCTTCCTGGTATACCCGGTCGGTGGATACGTTCATGCCGCCCTTGGCGTGGGCCATCATGCGGATTATCGTATCTTTATAGCGTGCGCTCATCGGTTCCATATAAGTCCTCCGGCCGCGATTCGCGGCTAGCTTGGGGATTGGCCCAAGTATAGTTGTGGCATCCGGGAGGTGTCAACGACGGGCGCGTTACGGCTAGAACGGAAAATCCACGCCTATCCAGCTGGCGGGGTCTGCCTGGGTCTGGTCAACAAGCCCGATGCCTACCTTTGCCGTGGTCTCCGCGACCAGCCAGTTCTTGCCCAAAAATGGATACCTGGCGCCCGCGCCGGGCGCGTCTATAGCGGCCAGCGCATGTTCGTACTCCAGAGATATCATCAGGATGGACCGAATGTTCTCTCGGCGGAGGAGTATTGCCATGACGAGCGCCCGGGAGTCGCAGTCGCCGCGCGACTCGAAGGCGGCAGAGATAGGGTTGACGACGTCCGAGCCTTTGGGGTCGCGCTCGTAACGGAAGCCCTGCACCCATGCGAGCAGGGCCTCGGCGTAGGCTCGGGGCTCAGCCGCGGCTCCGAACCTGGGGCCGGCCACGCTGGTCGCCGTCGGCTTTGTTGTTGGCGCTGCTGCCGCCACCGATTTTGCCTGCGGATCTGCCGAGAGCTGTGCTGTGGGAGGCGACCCCGCCAACGGCGCCGCGAGCGAGGGCGCCCATTTTGCGCCGGCCCATGCGCCTGTCTCCCAGGCGGCCGAGAGCGCCAGCGAAAGCTTATCCAGCGCGGGAGCCGCGTCTCTGAAGATCATGCGGTAGAAGCGCGCTATGGCCGCGTCCAGGAGCTCGGGCGACTGCGCGTAGGCGCTGAGCACGCGGTATTCGCGTTCCACGAGCACCTGGGAGGCGGAGCCTTCGCGCGGGTTCCAGTCGGTCTGTATGTTTGCGGCGCCGAACGGGATAGTGACGGTTTTTTGCTGCGTCGCGGCGCCTGGGACTACGGGCGGTTTTGTCGACGAAGTTCCGCCTGAGACGATTCCGCCTGCGCCGATGGCGATGCGGGCCACGGCGCCCAGCGGGCCGGGGACGGCCCTACGACCCACGTTTGCCGAGAGCCCGTCCATCGCTGATTCTACCAGGTCGCGGTTGTTTTCATAGTCGGCGGCCGAGGAGTAGGCCAGCACGACCAGGTCGTAGGCATCCGCCGTGGAGCGGGAAGACGCCGTGGAGCGGGCTCCCGCTCCATCGGCCGCGGGAAGAGGCGAGGCGTCGTTGACGAAGAGGCCGTAGCCCTTGAGGGCCGCGGCGCCCGAGCCGAAGACGAGCTCGCCGAGGGCAGCGTCGCTGCCTCCAAACTCAAACGACGAAAAGGTTCCTCGCCCGGACAGTTTGCTGGCGGTGTCGGCCGCCGCGGTTTTTGCGTTGACGAAACGGCTTGGCGGGTAGACAAGAATGTCCACTCTGACAGACTCGTCGGGCGTGCCAAACGAGAATTTCGTCGATCCATCGCCTTCCAGATATATAAAGCCCTCGGGTAGGTCTATGGAGAATCCTTGGTTGGAATAATACTCGTCGCAGAAGGCCGCGCTTGAGGTAAGGGTCAGTAAAAGTGCGGCGGCGGTCAAGGAACGGGCGATACGCATCATGGTTGTTAGTATAGCGCGTTCGGGTGCGATTGATCGAGGAAATTGTACTACTGAGCTTGCTCCGCGTTTGCGTCCGGGAGTATACTCGCAGAGGGTCCTGCAAGCAGGATTCCACGTTTCCCGTACGGGATACGATCCGCCACGCGCATTTGGGGAGGACGTCCATGCCGGACCCGGACAGTTGTTCCAGGCAAGAGCTTCCGCCATTCCTACGGTTGCCCCCGCGCGAGCAGGATCGCCCATAGTCCCGACGCCCGTCATGAGCGTTTTGGATCGATGGTCCGGCCGCCTCGGGGGCGGAAGGGTTTCATCATGATCCGATATTGGAAGAGAGACGCAGCCGCGCTTGTGGCCGTCGACGCTCCGGGCCGCGACGTCTGGGTAGACGTCCGCGGCGTAACCCGCGAGGACCTCGACATTCTGGAAAAAGACTACGGCGTCCTGCCCGAGCACCTGCAGGACATGCTCGACGTGGACGAGCGTTCCAGGATCGAAAAAGAAGACTCGTACACGATGCTCATCCTGCGCCTGCCTATCTACGACGCTCGCTACGAGGTTATTTATTTTACCGTTCCCGTCGGCGTGATCCTGTTCAAGGATCGTGTCGTGACGGTCTGCGCCTCAGACTGCGAGGTGCTCCAGGAGCTCTCCTCAGGCAAGGTCCGAGACTTGTCTCCGGGCAACAAGAGCGCCTTCGTGCTCAAGCTTATGGGGCGCGCCGCCATAGTCTACCTGCGCTACCTCAAGGACCTGAACCGCCGCACGTCCAGCATCGAGACGGAGTTGCAACGCTCGGTGAAGAACAATGAGCTTATCAAGCTGCTCGCGATAGAAAAATCGCTCGTGTTCTTCACCACCTCGCTACGCTCCGACGAAATGGTGCTGGAGAAGCTGCAGAAGGGCGTCGCGGTGCGCTTCAAGGACGACGAGACGGAGTTGCTGGAAGACGTGGCTACAGATTTTAGGCAAGCCATAGAGATGTCCAACATCCACAGCGACATCCTGTCGGGGATGATGGACGCGTTCGCTTCTGTCATCTCCAACAACCTGAACATCGTGATGAAGCGGCTGACCATCGTGTCCATAGTGTTGATGATTCCGACCTTCGTTGTGAGCGTGTTCGGCATGAACGTGCCGCTGCCGGCGGCGCTGATGGGGTCGCCGTTCGCGTTTGTATGGATAATGAGCGCATGCGGGCTTTCGGCTGTGGTGGGGGCGCTGCTGTTGCGCGACAGACGGCCTCGGAAACGGAAGGCGCTACTAGCGCCC
>CAZNCK010000155.1:0-7131 GCA_964571545.1 uncultured Treponemataceae bacterium
CGTGGGCGGTAACTGGAAACACTCCGGCAAGCACCGGCGCTTTCAACTGTCAGAATTTTCCCTAAGGTTCGGGACACTACTCTCAAGTTTCGATGGCTCCTCATCCATCTCCATCAGTGTCTGAGCGATATGGTAGACATGCCTATTGATGCGGTGAAGATCATTAAGGAGATCCATGTGAATCTCAGTCGTTTCCACCGATACCCTGAGACCGTCGTTCAGGCGTTTGAAGTGCTTGCGCCGTAATTCACGCTGGAACTGCCAGCTCCTGTCCGACTCTCCGAGCACGTCTCTGGCACTGGCCACGTCGCCGGTTTCCAGCGCTATCATCACATGCCTGAAGTTGTCGGTCACCATGGTGCAGAGAGAGAGCACGTCGTTGAGGCCTTCGTCGGAAAAGTGAAGATCTTTGTTGATTAACTTCTTTCCGCGGTCCAGCACGTTCTGGTCAATCACGTCCGCTAGATTCTCCAGCTCATTGGCTATGAACAGATATGAGACCTGTAACCGGCTTTCGTTTTCAGTCAGGCCCCGCCTGGCGATTTTGGCCAGATAGGCGACGATCTCTCTTCGCAGGGTATCTACGCGGTCATCGTCGTCCTTGATCTCTTTTTTGGCTGTCGAGTCCCGCCCGGATATAAAACGCACGCTTGCGCAAAGCATTCTGTCGACGATGGGGCCAGTCCGTTGCAATTCCCGTTTTACCTGGTACAGCGCTACCGACGGTTCCGCCAGCATCGCCTCGCTAAGGAATTCCGCGCCAAAGGTTTCCTTAAGGGGAGCGGGCGGGACGATTTTATTGAAGGCCGCCGTTATGAACGGCAACAGGGGAATGATGATGATGTGGTTGAGCATCGGCATAAGGGTATGCGCCATGGCGATCTGGCGCGGAAGGTCTTCCCTCGAACCTGTAACGAGGGAGGCCATCCACTTTGCGATGATGATGTACACGCGGCCGTCCGCGATCCGGATAGAAAGGAGTACGAAGGCGATAGCCACTCCGATGGTCTGGAACACTACATGGATATAGGCGCTACGTTTGGCTTCGCGGTTGAGGGACAAACTGCCGATTATCGCTGTTATACAGGTGCCAATCGAAGCGCCAAGGTTGATGGGCACGGCTTGTTCGAGATTGATCGTTCCGGCTATCGCCATCGCTATGACGAGTCCTGCCGTTGCGCCCGAGGACTGGATGACAAGCGTGAACGCCAGACCCACGAGGATGCCGAGGATAGGCACTTCGATCCGGGCCATCGCGTCGAGGAATAAAGCCGAGCCGCGTAATGGTTCGAGCGAGCCCGACATCATATCCATGCCCAAGAACAGGAGGCCGAATCCCAGCACGGCGTTGGATATGGCTTTGCGTTTCTTGTTTTTGGAGAGCAAGAACGCAAAGAAGCCGAGCGTGACGAACAGCGTAGCGAGTTTTGTTATCTTCGGGAACGCGAAGAGCTGGCCTAGGAACGTGGAGCCGAGCTCGGCTCCGAGCGTCACCGCGAGGCTCTGCTGAAAGGTCATGAGCCCAGCGCCGACGAGGACCGCCTCGAGCACCGTTGTAGCGGACGATGACTGGTTGACGATAGTAATACCCAGCCCGGTCAGATAACCCCTGAATTTGTTCTTGGTCAGGAGGAGCATGATGTTCCTGAGCCTGTCGCCGGCAAGCGCCGTCAGGTTATTGTTCATCCTGAGCATGCCGAAAAGGAAGATTGCCAGTCCTCCGGTAAGGTTGAAGTAATTATAGATGGACAACACGCCCTCCAGTTATTTTAAAGTACAATGAAGTCTCTGGCTAAATCTGTCAAGAATTATTGATTATCCTTGTCCTTGCCCGCCCGCGCCACCCCCTGTATACTTGCCGCCATGTTCGATCCCACCATTCCAACTAGGCATTCCGCGCGCGTCTGCATCATAGGCGGCGGCGGTACCGGCGCCGCGCTGGCCTACGATTTATCGCTGCGCGGCTTTTCCGTTACGCTCCTCGAGAAGGGCGAACTGACCTCCGGCACTACTGGCCGGCATCACGGTCAGTTGCATTCCGGCGCGCGCTACGCGGTCGGCGACCGGGCCATAGCCCGAGAATGCATGGAAGAGACGCTGATTCTGCGTCGCATCGTGCCTGATGCCATCGAGTACAACGGCGGTGTTTTTGTAGCCCTGAACGACGACGAGGCTGACTACGCGCCGGTCTTTATAGCAGCCTGTCAGGAAGCCGGAATCCCGGCGCGAGAGGTGCCGATCGCGATGTCCCGCTCCTGGGAGCCGGCCATCAATCCCGCCGCCAGGCGGACCGTGTGGGTGCCCGACGGCAGTTTTGACGCGTTCAGGTTGCCGCTTTCGTTCTTCGCGGCGGCTCGGCGGCTCGGCGCGGCGATCAAGCCGTTCACCGAGGCGCTAGCCATCGAGACCGGCGCAGGCAAGGTCCGCGCGGTGTTGGCCAGGCAGGCCGGCTCTACCAGGGAGGAGCGTATCGAGTGCGACTATATCGTGAGCGCCACCGGCGCCTGGGCCGGTACGGTAGGCAAGCTGGCTGGTCTGGACGTGCCGGTTACGCCGGCGCCGGGGACCATGGTAGCCGTCCGGGGGCGCGTTTCCGACATGGTTATTTCTCGTCTGGCGCCGCCTAGCGACGGTGATATTATCGTCCCCCAGCGTGGCCTTTCCATCATCGGTACCACGCAACGCGTCGCTGACAATCCCGACGGCATCCTGTCTGACGACGACGACGTGACCTTTATGCTGGCGCGGGCCGATGAGCTGGTTCCCGGCTTCTCGTCGCGAACGTTGCATGCGGTGTGGGCCGCGGCGCGTCCGTTGGCCGGTCGCACGAGCGGCGACGGCAGGAACATCAGCCGCGACTTCATGGTACTTGACCACGCGCCTGAAGGCGTGGCCGGCATGGCCACGCTGATAGGCGGCAAGGCAACAGTTCTGCGCGCGATGGCCGAGAAGGCTTCGGATCATGTGTGCCGAGTGTTCGGCGTGACGGAGCCCTGCCGGACTAGGGAGTTTGTCCTGCCTTCGTGGCGCGACTGGTACGCGGAGGTTTCCCTGTGATGCTTGAACCGGCAAAAACCGAAAGGGCCATAGCTCTCGTGCTCAAGATACGCGAGGGCGACTCGGTCGTTTCGTTTAGGCTTGAGGCGGATCCGGGCCGCACCGTGCTGGATCTGCTGGAATGGCTACGAGCGGGCGGCGAGACTGTGCCCGCGTACCGGCATTCCTGCCACCACGGTTCCTGCGGCACCTGTGGCGCTGTCATCAATGGGCTCGAGGCGCTAATGTGCCTCATGACCGCGGGAGATCTGGCTTCGCCGCGTCCCCGCCTGCCCGGCGGGCCCGCGCTTGAGCCTGAAATCGACGAGACCGGCGCCGTGGTGGTGACGCTCGAGCCGCTCGTACGGATGGGCGTCATCGCGGGCATCGCGGTTGTTCCCCGGCGCGTTTTCGCCGGCATTCCGGTCGAGGCCGCGTATCTGGTGGCTGTCGAAAACGGGGAGCGGTCGCCGCTTCCGGCAAATCCGGCCGGGGCCATGGTTGATGGAGCGCCTGCGGGCGTGGTGCGTATTGACGATGATTGCACAGGCGCGGGCGTTGGAATTTCGGCTCGCCTCGACGACAACCGCAGCCTGGAAGGATACTCGTGGCGGCCGGCCGGCCGGGTACGATTCGAGGCCTGCATCGAGTGCGGCCTCTGTGTGTCCGCCTGTCCTGTGGCCGTACCGTTCATCGGCCCGGCGGCGCTGGCCGCCGTCAATCGAGAACGCGAGAAGCGGCCGGAACGGACGGCGTCTATGCTGGCTATCGCGGCGGCGCCCGACGGCGTCGGACCCTGCGGTCGTCACCTGGCCTGTTCGCGCGTATGCCCGCAGGCAGTCTATCCGGGCAAGCACATCCAGTTGCTACGAAACGCGCTGGCCGTCATCGAGAGAGCAGCCGGCGGCAGGTAGATATACGGTAAAGGTCGATCCGGCTCCCGGGCAAGATTCCGCCTCGACGAAGCCGTCGTGCTGGCGCGCCACCAGGTGTACTAGGGAAAGCCCGAGGCCGCTGCCCTGTTCGATGTCTTTTGTCGTGAAGAACGGGTCGAAGGCGCGGGCCAGGGTTTTCTGGTCAATGCCTACACCCTGGTCAGTTACCGTCAAAGCCCAGTACGGTACTGACTCAGGCGTAGAACAGGATTGTCCGGCGTTTGATTCGGCATCGCGCGTAGCCCTGCTGAGAGACAGGGTAATTGCACCGCCTCGGGCTTCGTCACTCGACTTCATAATGGTCATGGCGTGTCCGGCGTTGATCACCAGATTAAGGAGTAGCTGTTCCACCCGCGAAGCGTCCCCGACGACCAACGCATCTTGAGGCAAGTCGCTCGTGACTATAGTTATTGATCGGTCCATGGTCCTGCTTGCGAGTTCGGCTACACGTCGGACCGACTCTTCGAGCCTGAACGGTTCATGTTTCTGCGGCGCGTTGACTGTAAAGGACATGAGTCCTCGCACCGAGCTCGCGGCCCGATTAACTGATTTGCTGATTACGGCAAGTTCTTTTGAGATATCGAAGGGTAGGCCTGGTGAGGCGTCTTCGGATTTTGCCTCCATCAGCGATACCGCGCCAACGATGCCGCCAAGAATATTATTAAAATCGTGTGCTATACCGCCGGCCAGAGAGCCTAGCGCTTCCATTTTCTGCGCGTGGCTCTGGCGGCGGAGCTTCTCTAGCGTTTCCTCTGTGGCCAAGCGCTCACGGGTCACGTCTCTCATGATAAAAGCCAGAATATCGCCTTCGGCGCTCGGTATGGTGAATGCGCTCGTCTGAAGCCAGCGAGTCTGGCCGTTTCTGTGTTGAATCTCGAATTCGATCAACTTCGTAGCCGCGTCCGTGATTTTGCGCATCGGGTGATACACCGCGTCCAGGATGCTTGTTCTGGGTTTACCGTCAGGCACCAGCGTTTCCTGGAGGCGCCCGAGTGACTCGCCGATAACTTCCTCGGCCGGAATACCTGTCATTTCTTCCAGCGGCTCGTTCCAGTATATTACCCTGCCTCTGGCATCGCCGATCACGATGCCGTCCATGGACCGTTCGACGAAGCCGTCCATGAGGAGACCGGTATCGCGCGGAGAGAACGGCGCCAGGAAGCCGTAGCGCTCCATGGCTATGTTCAAGCCGACTGCCCAGACGCTGGCCCAGAGTACTCCCACTTTGGGGAAATCGATACTAAGGACTTCCAGGATGGTGTCCGTGGTAAAACCGCCGACAAGCGCAATTGCGTGGGTTACCACGATCAGGGCCAATCTGGCCCGTTCCCGGTGCGCCTTGGAGGCATGCCAGGCACGCGTCACCAGGAAGATGCTGGTCAGGTTGAGTATCAGATAATAGGCGGAAAATGCGCTGTAGCCAAGGCCAGGGGCTATGTCGACGGACCAGTAGCCAGCTCGCCTGATCGCGCCTTGGAGCAATGGGCCGGCAAGCAAATAATAGAAGAGCAGGGCAGTCGCGTAGACCGCGCTTACAAGTCCTGTCTGTAGCGCGCGGTTGATCTTTTTCCAGTCTATGCTCAGTTCAAGGGCAAGGTGGAAGGCTATGGCCGCGAAAAACGGCCAGCTCCAGCTCATAGCCTTTGAGAGTAGCACGGTCACGGCGGGATCGTCCGCCGCATATGAGAGGGCCGCCTGCAGAGCCCAGACGGCTAAGTCCAGGCACAGGACCGCGGCCAGGCGATTGGCCAGGATTCCGGGAGCGAGTCGCCATAGCCTGATTGCCGAGTAGACGTAGACTACCAAGGCTACGAGGGCCATTCTGGAGAGCCAGAAAGACGCGAACGATTCTTGCATGTGCGTTACTATAGAGCACTCATTGGATTTTTGAAACACAAAAAAGTTATAATAGATTATATTGAAAATGCCGGGCACTCTCTGCATACTGGTAAAAACCATTACGAGGAGCGCCCGATGCCCGCTGGCCCTGGTGTAAAGATTCCGATGAAGCGCAAGCTGGCAATGATCGGCGCGTGGGGCTGTTCAAGGCTCGGAGCGCAGGCCCGCGCCGTCGCGTTCGTCGTCATCTATCTTGTGGTTGCCCAACTCGCGGTGTTGCGGCAATCGATACAAAATCCGGGAGCGGCCCTGCTCGGCGTCCTCGCGACCGTCATTGGCCTGGCGTTTTTCCTCGAAGGCTTGTTCCTGGGCGTGATGCCCCTCGGCGAGCGTTGCGGCCTCAAGTTGCCTGGCCGGGTGGGCCCGGCGGCGATTGCCGTCTTCGCCCTCGTGCTCGGAGCCACCGCGACGCTCGCCGAACCTGCCATAGGCATACTCAAACTCCAGGGGGGCTCAGCCCAGCCTTGGTCGACTCCTCTCCTGTACCTGCTCCTCAACCGGGGTTCCGGTTGGCTCATAGCCGCGGTAGCTACCGGTGTCGGCGTGGCGGTAATTTCGGGTGTATTCCGGTTTCTGTATCGCTGGCCTCTCAAGCCGTTCATTTTCATCATACTGCCGATACTCGTCGCCATAGGCTTCATCTTCGATCTGGATCCCAACCTGCGCGCCGTTGCCGGCCTGGCTTGGGACACGGGAGGAGTCACTACTGGCCCCGTCACTGTCCCCCTCGTCATCGCGCTTGGCATCGGCGTTTCGCGTATCGTTGGCTCCAAGGATGATGCCTCGGGGGGCCTCGGCGTGGTCACCCTGGCGTCGGCCTTACCCGTGGCCGCCGTTTTTGCCCTGTCGGCCGCGCTCCTGCCCATGGTGCCGCCCGTCGGAGACGCTGTATCCTTTTTCTCGACGGAACAACGATCCCGCGCCGTCTTTGTAGCCGGATCCGAAGAGAAGCTCGTAGCACTGGCTGCGGGCGCGGTTCAATCTGGAACTCTCGCCGTTTCTGACTTCGTCGCGCTGTTCCCGGACGAGAGCGCCTTCGATCACTCCGCCGAAGAGCCTGTTGCGTCCGGTCTCGGCGACCGCCTCGCCGTCAACGCGCTATCCGCCCTCAAGGCCGTCCTGCCGCTGGCCCTCGTGTTGATCGTTACCCTCGTATTCCTGCTCAAAGACAAGCTGCAGGGGGCCGATGAGATGTTGCTCGGGCTTGTATTTGCCGTCATCGGCATGTTCCTGTTCAGTTTCGGCATGGAATACGGCTTGA
>CAZNCK010000156.1:0-6245 GCA_964571545.1 uncultured Treponemataceae bacterium
GACGAGACGCCATGGATGGCGATGATGCTATTCCATTCTGGGCCGGCGGCGGTTATACTGTAGCGAGCATGACAGAACTACGCGCCGGATTGCCTGATATCGTGACGCTCCTCAACAAGTCTGACTTCTTTTCACGCTTGTTGCAGGACGACATGTACTGGATAGCCTCGAAATCCGAACTGGCCTCGTATCCCGCTGGATCTGTCCTGTTCAACGCGGGCGATATGGCCCACCGCTTCTTCATCATCAGTTCGGGTACTGTCGCGGTTTCCAGGATCGATGCCGCCGGCCACTCCGAAGAGATGGCCCGCTTCGTGGCCGGCGACGTCGTGGGTGATTTCGACTTTTCGCGCGGCGCCGCCTACGACGCGGTCGCGACCTGCGTGGACGACTCGGCTATACTGGCCTTTCCAGGCGGCGCCCTGACTATGGGAGATCTGACGCGTGAGCGCCCCGACATCTCTGCCCGCATACTGCTCCGAACCGTCGCGATGATATCGTCGCGCGTGCGGTCCACCCAGTCGCTGATTTCCGACAACGCGCCTTGGGTGCGGGAGCTCAGGCGGCAGATGTTCACCGACGCCTCGACGGGGCTCTGGTCTCGCGCATTTCTGGATGATGAACTGTCACGTTCGCTTGAGCCGCCGGCCGCTATCGTGCTGTGTAAGCCGGACCACTTCAAGGAACTCTGCGACACCTGGACACACTCGGCGGGCGACGCCGCCATGGAGCGCATCGCCGCCATACTCAAAGACGAGGCGCGGAGCTTGCGCAAGGCCTGGGCCATCAGGCTTCGCAGCAACGAGACCGCGATAGTCGTTAGCGATTGCCGGCCGGCCGAGGCCCTCGCGCTCGCCGAACGCCTGGAAACGGCCTTTTGCGCGATTGACCTGTCCGCCGTGACCGGTGATCCGGAATTCCGGCTGAGCGCCAGCATCGCGGTGGCCTCGTGGCCTGAAGACGGCCAGCAACTCGGCGACCTCGTGCAGCAAGCCTACGGCCTCATGCTACGCGCCTGGAAGGATGGCGGCGGCCGCGTGTACAAGCTCTACGACCAGCATGAGCGAGGCGGTTCGCCGGAGATGAAGCCCGTCGCCTCGCCGGAGGCTAGACGCGGCTCGCCGGAGGCGAGACGATGAACCCTATCGTCGCTTCGATCATCGATACTCCGCTCTTCGTCGGCATGAGCGGCCTGGAGCTGAACGCGGTCTCGGCCTTCCTGGAACCGCGGCGCTACGCCAGGGGCGACATCATCTGCAGGCGCGGCGATCCTGGCACCGAGATGTTCATAGTCCGGACGGGGAGCGTGGCGTCCCTGGCCGTAGACAGGGACGGCAATGACCGGCAGTTGTACGAATTCGGCCCCGGCCGCTTCTTCGGTGAAATGTCTATCATAGAGAACGAGCCGCGCTCGGCCACCTGTATCGCCGTCGAGGCGACTGAACTCCTTGTGCTTGAAGGCCTGGACTTCTTCCGGCTTGTCTGGGAGCACCCGATGATAGGATCCCGGATGCTCTCGTCTATGGCTCACGTCATGGCCGGTTGGCTGGACGAGGCCTCCGGCTTCTTGCACGATCTGGTGCGCTGGGGCGAGACAGCCCGCAAGCGCGCCGTTACCGACGAACTGTCCGGGCTGTTCAACAGACGCTTCATCGAGGAGGCGTCGCGTTCCCGATTCTCGCGCAATTCGACCGAGGCTCCGGTATGTTCGGCTTTGATGCTGGACCTGGACCGCTTTCACACGCTCAACGAGCGCTACGGCACTCAGGCCGGCGATTCCATAATCTCCGCAGCCGGCGTGGCCTTCGGCAAGCTGGTGCGCGACGGCGATGTGGCCGCCCGTCTAGCCGGCGACGAATTCGCGTTCTTCATGCCTGACGCGGGCCCTGAAGAAGCCCTGGCCGCCGCGGAGCGGATACGTGCCGAGACCGAATCGCTGTTCTTCGACCTGCGCGCCACCGCCGGATCGGAACTCAACCGTGTGGTCCTGAGCGCCAGCATAGGCGTCGCCTCTAGCCCCGGCGACGCCACTGACCCGGACGGCTTGTTCGCCGCCGCCGACAGGGCGCTGTTCAAGGCCAAGGAATCCGGACGCAACCGGGTGGCCCGGTTCGCCGGGTAGGCAGGCTCAGCTCGCCTCGGCAGCCTTGGCTTCAGTATTCTTGTACCATGTCAGATTATTCAATCCGCATCGTCGGCTCCATATTCGATATCGATAGAACCGCCTGGAACGCTTGCGCCGCCGCCGCCTGCCCCTTTTTGTCCTGGGAATTCCTGGCGTTGCTCGAGGAGTGCGGCGCGGTGTCTCAGTCCGCGCTCTGGATTCCCGCCCACGCGGAACTTTCCCGCGACGAGCGCGTCGTTGCGTACGTTCCGCTGTTCGTTATAACCGGTTCAGCCGGCAGCTTCGTATGGGACGACGGCATGGAGGATGTGGCGCGGGAAGCGGGGCTTCGTTGGTACCCCAAGCTGGTCGCCGCCGTACCGTTTACGCCGGCGCCGGTCTGGCGTCCGCTTGTTGTGGCCGGCGAAGACGACAGCGCGACTATGGCGGCCTGCGCGGAGGCGGTTGCCGGAATTGCTCGCTCGGGAGGCTTTTCTGGCGTCCATTTCCACTGGACCGACCCCTCCTTCGGGGCGGCCCTCGGCCAGGGGCGGCAGAAACCTCGTTCGGGCACCGGCTGGATTGAATGGCGGCGCCAGGTCTACCGCTGGGACAACGAGGGTTACGGCGCCTTCGGCGACTTCACCGGCAGTTTCTCCAAGAACATGCGTCGCAACGTGGCCCGCGACCAGGCCGACTTGTCCGGCCCTGGCGTCTCGGTGCGCATGATACGGGGCGACGAGGCTAGCCAGCGGCTGTGGAGCCTGATGGCCGATTACTATGAACGCACCAACGACAAGTTTGGCCCCTGGGCCGCCCGGTTCCTGCCGCGCCGCTTCTTCGAGCTGGCGCGGGAGCGGATTGGCCATCTGATCCGCTTCTCCGCCGCCTACGAGCGAGAGTCGACCGAACCGGTAGCGCTGGCCCTGCTGTTCCAGGGGCCTGACCTGCTCTGGGGCCGGTACTGGGGCTCGGCGCGTGACCTTCCGGGGCTGCACTTCGAGACCTGCTACTACGCGCCTATAGCCTATGCGATCTCGGAGGGACTCTCGGGCTTCGATCCGGGCATGGGTAGCGATCACAAGGCCAGACGCGGCTTCCGCTCGTACCTGTCCTCGTCGTTCCACCGGGTCTTCGATTCGCGTCTGAGGCGCGTATATGCCTCGGCGCTTGCCGGGGCCAGTGAGCAGGAAGCGGCCGCTGCGCGCGAGCTGAACGACGAACTGCCGTTCAGGAGGACCCCCGGCGTTAGTTCCGGCCTTTCGGAGCAGGGCGGGCCGCGCCGGCTTTCTTGAACGCCGGTCCGTCCGGTCCCGGTAAGCAGATCCAGCGGCCGCGCGCGTGTTCCGCTTCCGCCGCAAACTCGGCGATGTCGCCCATCGCATAGTCCAGCAGTTCTTCTGGATTCCAGCCGAGTTCTAGTTCTGTACGCTCACCCTCGGCGAAGGCGCGGGTCCAGGCGCCCGAGACGCGCACCAGGTCCATCGCGGCCTCGGCGGCGCCCGCCACTTTGGGCGGCTTTTCCGCGAATGAGGCCGCCAGGAAGGCCAGTTGCAATGCCTCGATGGCGCGATGCGGCGCGTCGGCGCTGAGACCAGCGGCGCCGAAGTCGGCCGGGCGCTTCCCCGCCGCATCCAGGTAGTCGGCGAAGCGAGCCACCAACGTTGAGGGACGCGCCTTGGCCAGCACTGCCACAGAACGGAACCACATTACCGCGCGGCCCTTGTTGTAGAGGATGTCCACTGCTGTAGCGAACCGTTCCGCCTGGTCGAGGTCGGCCGCGCCGAAGGTCGGCGTGGAGCGCACCAGGTACGGCGCGACGGGCTCGTACTGAAGTCCCTGCTCTGCGGCTCTGTCGTGCAGGGCCGTGCCCGGTAGAACGGCCAGCCTGAACACGTCCAGGTGGTTAGGTCCGAGGCCCAGCGCGTAGTCCAGGCTTCGCTTGAACCCGTGTATGTCGTCGCCCGGCAGGCCGTAGATCAGGTCGAGGCCGTAGATGATGCCTTCCTCATCCAGGAGACGCAGCTTTTTAGCAAAGCGCTCTGGGTCGAGTTCCCGGTTGACCAGCGCCAGCACCTTAGGGTCGGCACTCTGTAGGCCTATCTGCACGGAGCAGTCTATTGTCGACAGGAGCCGGGCCTGTTCGGCGGTAAGGAGTTCGGCGCGCAATTCTATGAAGTAGCGGAGTTCGGGGCCGTGTTCGTTGAATATGTAGATGGCATCGGCCATGCGCCGCTGGTCCGCGTTGAAGGTAGGGTCCAGCACGAACACTTCCTCGACGCCGGCCTCCTGGAATCGCGCGATTTCCTTCGCGACCACTTCGAGCGGAAAGCGCCGCAGCTTGGCTGCGCCCTTCGACTCGAAGCAGAACGCGCAGCGGAATGGACAGCCGCGCGTCAGTTCCGTGGCGCCGCCGCCCCAGCGACTGGGGTCAAGCGTGCCGTCGAGCCACGGTGAGCTGAGCGACGCCGGGTCGAGCAACGGCGAGCGGATGACGGGACCGGGTAGAGGCTTGCCGTCCAGCAGCGCGCGGACAATGTCGACGATGGCAACTTCTCCCTCGCCCGCGACCACGAGGTCGGCGAGGCCCAGGTTTCTCAGCCTCATGGGGTCCGCGCTAGCGTTCGGACCGCCTGCGACGACTAGCGTTTTGGGGCTACCAGCCTTGACCAGGGCGCCGGCCGCTTCGAGTAAGCCCGAATTCCACGAATACAGCGACAGCCCGACGAGGTCAGGGTTGAATGCGGCGGCCTTAGCCGCCAGCGCTTCAGGCGGGTCGCTTGCTATGCCTTCGACGATCTCCACACGGAAGCGTCCGGCAAGCCCCGAGGCTGCCTTCAGCGCCGCCGCGAGCCTGGCTGCCCCTAGCGGCGCGGCACGGTGGCCGGCTCCGACGGCGGCTGTCAGGAACACAATCGAAAGTTGTTTGTCATGCTTCACGAACGGACCTCCGGGGCAATATGCTGTCACGGTTATCTAGCGCGGCATCGATCCTGCGGAGCGCTTCGGCGGCGCGGAGCGGTACGAGGATGTCGCTGATGGTGTCGGTGAATTCGCTGGGTTCCGGATTGATCTCAACGACGCGCCCGCCGCGGCTCTTGACGAGTCTTGGTATGGATGCTGCCGGGTACACCGAGCCGGTGGAACCTATCACGAGGCAGACGTCGGCCTTGCCGGCCGCGTCGAACGCAGTCTCGTACGTTTCGGGCGGAATGCCTTCGCCGAAGAAGACGAAATCGGGTTTGTAGACGCCGCCGCAGGCGCAGCGAGGTAGAGAGAGCTCTACCAGCTCCGCCGTGGCTGACGTCCGGTCGCCGCAGCGTGTGCAAACAAGCATGTCGCAGGAGCCGTGGAATTCCGCCACCGCCCGAGATCCCGCGCGGCGGTGTAGCCCGTCGATGTTCTGTGTTATCACGATCCTGAGCAACCCATCCTGCTCCCAGCGCGCCAGCACCCGGTGCGCTTCGTTGGGTTCGACGCTGAGCGTGAACGTGTAGAAGATTTTTCGAATCGTCTTCCAGGCCAGTTCCGGCGCGCGCATGAAGAAGTCAAGCTCTAGGTGGCGTTGATCGTACGAACCCCACAAGCCGCCTGCGCCACGGAATGTCGGGATGCCGGAATCGGCCGAGAGGCCGGCGCCGGTGAACGCTATAAGGTACGATGCTCCGGCTACCATGTCGGCCGCGCGCTCAACGGCCGTGCTAATTGTATTGTTGTCCAAGCCGTTCCCCTTGACCGCCATGCCTTGTACGGGTTTCAGTAGAAGCAGTATGCCCTTCATGCAGAGCCTCGCGCAAGCCGACAGCACCGCTGTCCTGGTTCTCCTAGTCCTTCTGCTCCTCGTCATAGTGCTCGCGGTCTTGGCGCTCTGGCTGGGCCTCGCGCTTGGTCGTCGCTCCGGTCGCCTGGAAGCTGAACGCCGCTACCGTGGCGAAGAAACAGCCGCCCGCGGAGACGCCGTGCGTCGCTCCCGCGCCGTGCTAACCGGCCAGATAGGCGAGCAGCTGGCCCCGTATTTTCCCGCCTTTCCCTGCGACCCCGCTGACGCGCGTTTCTTGGGCAAACCGGTGGACTTCATCGCGTTTTCCGGCGCTTCGGAGGGGCTCGTGCGCGAGGTCGTCTTCATCGAGGTCAAATCGGG
>CAZNCK010000156.1:6255-7125 GCA_964571545.1 uncultured Treponemataceae bacterium
CGCGCGCTCAAAGAAGCCGTGGAGGCTGGGCGGGTCCGCTGGGTGGAGTATCGCCTGCCCTTAGGAGGTAAAAACGGTAATGGCCGGTCGTAATGAATCCCTGCTTCGCGGCGGACGCCGCCGCGCGCGCCAGAATCGCCCACCCGGCTTTCCTTGACGTTCAAATAAGCTGAACGTTATGCTTGAGCTATGATTGACCTACTGCTCCTCGACACAGAAGAACGCATTAAAGCTTTTACGCATCCCTACCGCATGAAACTCATCCATGTGTTCAGGGAAACGCGGAGGCCCATGACCGCGACCGAGGTTGCCAGGATGCTGGGCGAAGGGCCGGGCAAGGTGCATTACCACATGCGCGTGCTAGAGGCAGCGGGCCTTGTCGGCGTGGCGCGAACCGAGACGGTCAACGGCATCGTCGCCCGCTACTACGAGCCTGCCGCCCGTCATTACAGCGTCTCGGACGCGGCCCGCGGCGCTGTCGGCGGAGAGCCCATCCGCGACGAAGTGGCGCGTATGATAAGCCGCCGTTTCCGCGACGGCCTCCGCGCCTTCCTTGACCGTACCACAGGAGTCTCCGAAGTTTCTGGAGGCGACGGCTCTACTGGAGGCGACGACTCTACTGGAGGCGACGACGCCTTCCTATTCGAGCATGTGGTTCACTGCGACGACGCTCAGTGGTTGTCCTTTCGCGAATCGATCGAAGAACTTGTTTCACGCTTTGCCGAGTACGCTGACGGAACTCGCCCCAGACGCTTCTTCGTGGCCGGCGCTACGGACAGGCCTAGTTCCATTTCTTGCGGGCCGTCCCGCACGGGTTTTCTAGTGTCCCGAACCTTAGGGAAACTGTCTCGGGAACATGAGCCGCTACGT
>CAZNCK010000157.1:0-6844 GCA_964571545.1 uncultured Treponemataceae bacterium
CCCGCTTATACAGGAGGTAGTTGCCGTGCCAGGGCGCGCAGATGTCTTCCTTTTCAAGCGGCGACAGTACGGGCAGGACGACGTCGCAGAGCCGCGCGGTGGGCGTCATGAACATTTCGTGGCATACCGAGAATTCGAGCGATTTCAGCGCGCGTTCCGACTTGCGGCTGTCGGCGCCCTGGTTGACCGCGTTAAAGCCGGCGATATAGGCGGCGGCGATGTCGCTGGGGTATTCGCTCCGGCGACCGCCAGAGCGACCTTCGAGAATCGCGTCGGGCCAACGGAGCACCGGTACCGACGGCATGGGCTCCGGCGGCAGGCTGTCCGAGAGATCAGAAAGCGAACCGAGGCGCGGTGAGGGCAGCCGGTTGTTCAGGGATCCGGTGGAGCCGCCCGCGATGCCGAAGTTTTCCGTGGCTATCTGCAGGGCGACCGAGAGGCGGAACGTCTCCTCGCCGTTGAGCACGCGTTGTATCGAATAACCAGGAACGAGCATCACGGGTCTGGCGGCCGCGTATTCCTTTGCGAAGGACTCGATAGTGGAGGCAGGCACGCCGCAGATGGGTTCGGCCCAGGCTGGTGACCGCGTGGTGCCGTCCATTGCTCCCGATACGTAGCGTTCGAGGTCGTCCAGGCCGGTGGCGAGAGCGGAGGCGCGCGCGCGGTCGACAAGGGCATCGCGGAACAGCACCTGGAGCACAGCCAGCATCATGGCCGCGTCGGTACCCGGGCGTATGGGTATCCAGCGCGCGCCGAGGGCCTTGGCTGTCCTGCTCCTGCGGGGATCTATGACTATGACCTGTACACCCGCGCGCGCGGCCTGGGCGACGGCGGTGCCGAGTTCGGCGCCCAGCCGCGCCTCTAGGATATTGGCGCCCCACAGCACGATAAGGCGGCTGTGGCGCACCGTAGCGGCATCCCAGCCGGAGCGGCCGTAGGCGTTGCCGAACAAGTAGGGCAGTACGAATTTAGCGGCGCCGTTGGAATAGTTGCTTGAGAGCGTCGTCGCGCCGCCGGTGGCGTTGAGGAAACGGGAAAGCAGGTTCTGGCTATCGTGCAAGACCCCCGAGGAGCCGGCGCTGCCAAGATTCAGGATACTGGCGTGGCCATGCTTCGCGCGGATCGCCTTGAGGCGCATGGCGACCAGGCCGAGCGCCTCGTCCCAGCTGGCTTCGCGGAAACTGCCGGAGCCGCGAGGGCCCGAGGCTATGAGCGGTACGAGCAGACGGTCTGAGGCGCTGTGGGCATGGTGGAGCGCATAGCCGCGGGGGCAGGGTTTGAGGTCGGCTCCGGCTGGATTGCGCTCGATGCCTGTGACAACGCCGTCATCGATGAGGGCGTACAGGGGGCAGGCGTTGCCGCCGCAGTCCTTGCCGCAGAAGGTTGGTATCCGCTGAATCATGTGCCTGAGTAAATGACAGGGCGGCCTAGCCGGTCAAGAGCGCCGCGCGACTGGTGGCATAAGAATGCGCGCTTGCCTTGAGTCCTGCCCGCAGGCGATAGTGGTTATCATGATAGACGGAACATCCGCGAGGTTCGGAACGGCCTGTGTGCTGGCGGGAGGGCGCGGCAGGCGCATGGAAGGCCTGGACAAGCTACGCCTTGATTTTGCCGGCGAGCGGCTACTAGCCAGGATTGCGCGCCAGCTTGAGGCGCGCTTCTTTGACCTGGTGGCGGTGTCTTCCCGGCCGGAGGTGTTCGAGGATCTGGGCTATCGTGTCGTGCCTGATTCATACACGGAGGCCGGACCTCTCGCCGGCCTTCATGCCGGCCTGCGCGCGGCGCGCAGCGAGTGGGTGTACCTCGTCGCCTGCGACATGCCCTTCTTTTCAGCTATGTTCGTCGATGCCCTTGTAGCCCAGATAGACCTGGCCCTCGTCTCTGGCCTCAAGCCGGTAGCGGCAGCGGCTCGATCTGGGGCATTCTTTGAACCGTTCCACGCGTTCTACCACCGCTCTCTCATCGATACGATAGACACCGCATTCGCGACGCCGGGCCGGACGCCTTCAATGCAGTCGGTCGTGCAGGCTCTGCCCGTGGCCTACCTCGACGACTGCGCTCCGTACCGCGAGGGACCGCGCCTGTTTCTGAATGTGAATACGCCGCAGGAACTCATCGCCGCCGAGCGCGTGGTTTCCGGGTCTGCGCTTACCGAGGCTGCCTCTGGTTCGCGGGGCGTTTCGGGCCTTTGACAGGATTCCGGCTCTGGAACATACTGGCTTTTCCGCCAATCGGGCTGATTGTACTGGCCCGCCGGCTACGGCATATGAAACGAACCCAAGGAGATCCACCATGCGCAAGACCGTCATAGCAACCAAGAACGCCCCCGCCGCGCTCGGCCCCTATTCACAGGCCATAAAGACCGATTCATTCCTGTTCTGCTCGGGCCAGCTTGGCCTCGATCCAGTTTCTGGCGAACTGGCTGTAGGCGTGAAGGCTCAAGCCGAGCTTGTGCTCGGCAATCTCGCGGCCGTAGCCGCCGAGGCCGGCACTACGCTGGACGCCGTCGTCAAGACGACCATCTTCCTTAAAGACATGGCCGACTTCGCCGTGGTCAACGAGGTGTACGCCTCGTTTTTCAAGGGCGACAAGCCGGCACGCTCCACGATACAGGTAGCGGCCCTCCCCAAGGGCGGTCTCGTCGAGATTGAAGCAATTCTCTCCCTGTAGGCCGCGTTATGTATGATTTTGATTCGATCATAGACAGGAGCCATACCGACGCCGTCAAATGGCTTCCCGCAAACGTAAGCCAGCCGGCGAAATGGCCGGATGTCATCCCTATGTGGGTGGCCGACATGGATTTCGCCTCGCCTCCGGCCGTCATCGAGGCGCTGAAGCGGCGGGCGGAACACCCGATCTATGGCTATTCATGCAAGCCCGAGGGCTTTTTTCAGGCGTACATGGCTTGGATGCGCGATCGTTACGGGCTCGGCATCGAGCGCGAGTGGCTGTCGTTCGCGCCGGGCATTGTGCCGGCCATCGCCACCGCGATCAGGGCCTTTACTGAGCGCGGGGACGGCGTGGCGATAACGCCTCCCGTGTACCACCCGTTTAGGCATATGATAGAAAGGAATCGCCGCACCGTCGTGGAAGCTCCGCTCGTCATCCGCGGCGGTCGCTACGAGTTCGACCTTGAGGCACTGGACGCGGCCTGCGCGCGCTCGAAGCTGCTGGTGCTCTGCAGCCCCCACAATCCGGTGGGACGCGTATGGGACGAAGCCGAATTGCGGGCGGTGGCTGAAATCGCCGAGCGTCGGAACGTGATCGTCTTTGCCGACGAGATACACGCGGACCTGATCTTCGCGCCGTCGCGGCTCGTACCGACCATCAACCTAGACGAAAGGCTCCGGAGGCGGCTCATCTCGGCCTGGGCTCCCAGCAAGACCTTCAACATCGCGGGGCTCCAGGCCTCGGTCATCATAGTGCCCGAGCCGGGGCTACGGACCGCCTTAGCGCTTGAAAGCGAAGCGACAGGCCTGAGCTCGCCTAATTGCATGGTTTCAGGCGCCGCAGTCGCGGCATATACGCAGGGCGGCCCCTGGTTGGACGAAGCGCTCCGCTACATACACGGCAACTACGAGACGCTCGTGGCGGGCCTCGCGGATAAGGCGCCTTCAATCCAGGTTTTTCCTCTTGAAGGCACCTACCTCGCGTGGCTGGATTTCAGGGGGGCGGGATTCGACGGCGATGTAGGCACCGAGGTGATGGAGCGCGCCGGGCTCTGGCTCGACGCCGGAACGCGGTTCGGAACCGGCGGCGGCGGTTTTGCCAGGATGAACCTGGGTTGCCCGCGCTCCGTGGTCGAGACGGCGGTGGAACGCCTGGGCAAGGCCTTCGGCCGGCATTGAATCAATGTGTCAAGAAATAATGTGTTACTATGAAAAGAATTTTCTTGACGAACTGAACAATGAGCATTGTAATGAGCATACGTCATACAAGTATCGAGGAGCATGCCGATGAGAGCGCTCAAGCCAGTTCTGTTCGCCATCCTGATCCTTACCCTGTCCGCAACCTCTGTTTTTGCCGCCAATCCCAACTACCTCTCGGTCGCCATGACGACCGATCCGGGTACCGCCGACGTGCAGAAGACGACAGACATGTACGGCATTCCCCTCAACATCTATGACCGCCTCGTCGAGGCCGTCACGGTCAAGCCGGGCGAGTCACGCATCGTTCCAGGCCTGGCGGAGAAGTGGGACGTATCCTCTGATGGCCTTGTTTACACCTTCACGCTGCGCAAGGGCGTCAAGTTCCACAACGGCGAGACGCTCAAGGCCGACGATGTGCTCTTCACCTTCGACCGCATGCTCGATCCCAAGACCAAGGCCCTTAACACCGACTTCCTCGACATGATAGCCGGCGCCGGCGACAGGATGTCCGGCAAGGCCGCGACGGTTTCCGGCCTCAAGGTGGTCAACGATTCGACCATTCAGATTACTTTGGCCAAGCCCTTCGCACCCTTCATAGCGAACATCGCCACTCCGGCCGGCTCCATCTACAACCGCAAGGCCACGCTCGCGGCGGGCGACCAGTTTGGTCTCGATCCCAAAAAGACCATAGGTACAGGCCCCTTTGTGCTCAAGGAATGGATAGTCAACGACAGCTGCACGCTCGTGGCCTTCCCTGGCTACTGGGGCGGCAAACCCACCCTCGATGGCATTGAGATGCTCGTCATTCCCGATGCCAATACCCAGCGCCTGATGTTCGAGACGAACAAGCTCGACGTGCTCGATCTGGACAATGCCCGTTCGCAGGTTCCCTATTTCCTCGAGAGCGCCAAGTGGAAGAGCCAGGTCGTCAGCGGTCCGCGCGTCGGCATCTACTACTATGCGATCAACCAGAGCATAAAACCCTTCGATGACGTCAGGGTCCGCAAGGCGATGCAGCTGGCGATAGACCGCAAACTGCTGCTGGACAAGCTCTTCAACGGCAGGGGAAGTCTCGAGAATGGCATCTTCCCGAAGGGACTCCTGGGATTCAACCCCGCGCTTCCCGCCATAGGCTACGACCAGAAGAAGGCTAAGGACCTCCTCGCCCAGGCTGGTTATCCCACCGGCTTCGACATGGAAATAGCCCAGGTCACCGACAGCCCGTCGACGCTCAAGATCAACGAAGCCGTTCAGGCCATGCTCGGCGAAGTCGGCATCCGCGTGAAGATAGTCCAAATGGATTCCGCGACCTACTTCGCGACCCGCAAGACCGGCAACCTGCCCATGTACGAGTCCGACTGGTCAGCCGACTTCAACGATCCGGACAACTTCATCTACACCTTCTTCTCCGAGAAGAATACGGTAGCCAGGTCGTACAACTACAAGAACACCGCCGTGCATGCCAAGCTCGACGAGGCCCGCGTCATGGTGGATCAGGTCAAGCGCATGAAGCTGTACCAGGACCTCGAGAAGATCATCGTCCAGGACGATGCCGGCTGGATTCCCCTCTTCTCGCTTGAACACCTCTTCGTCGTCCAGCCCAAGGTCAAGAACTTCAAGGTTTCCTGGAACGGCTGGAGCAACATGCCCTACAACGGCATAACGATCACCAAGTAAGCCTGCCTTTTACTGCCTCCCGGAAATGATTCCGGGAGGCGCGCTTCCCGGCTGCCGCCGGGCGAGCGTTCAAGCGGAGCCGTACCAGCAATGCCGCATGCGGACAGCCTGCCGCCTGTATGTTCACGCTTGCACGGACAGACCAGAGGAGGCTTCACACGTGAAACGCTATATACTCAAAAAACTGCTGCTCGCAATTCCCGTCATGTTCGGCATGGTCTTCATAACGTTCATACTGCTCAACGTGGTGCCCGGAGATCCCATAGCCCTCATGATGAAGGAGCACATCAGCCCCGATGTGGTAGCCAGGGTCAGGGCCGAGATGCGCCTCGACGATCCGGTGATGGTGAGGTTCTTCAGGTTCCTGTGGAATGCCCTGCACGGTGATTTTGGCATATCGTACAAGCTTAACCGGCCGGTAGCCTCGCTGCTCCTCACGGCTTTTCCGAATACGCTCAAGCTGGCGGTAGCCGCCGCCCTCGTATCCTGGCTCATCGGCATTCCCGCCGGCATACTCTCCGCCGTCCGGCGCTACTCGTTTGCCGACAATTTCTTCATGGGATTCTCGATCATGGGCGTCTCTATGCCCGTATTCTGGACGGGACTACTCTTCCAGTACATATTCGCGTTCAAGCTGGGCATACTGCCGGTGGCTGGTTTCAAGGGGCCGGAATACCTGGTCATGCCGGCCATAGTGCTGGGCTGGAGTTCCGCGGGGACTATAGCGCGGCTCACGCGATCCAGCCTGCTCGAGGTGATGCGCAACGACTACATACGCACCGCCCGCGCCAAGGGACTCGCCGAAATAAAGGTGATACTCTCGCACGCGCTCAAGAATTCCCTGTTGCCCGTCGTGACGGTCATGGCGCTGCAGGTAGCCGGGCTGCTCTCGGGCGCCGTCATAACGGAAAGCGTATTCGGCATCCCGGGCATAGGCCGCGTAGCCGTCAACGCCATACAGAACCGCGACATGCCGTTGCTGCAGGGCTCCGTCGTCCTTACTACCTTCATCGTGATTGCCGGCAACATCATCGCCGACATCATGTACTCGTACCTCGATCCTCGGATCAAATACAACAAGCCGGGAGTCTCCCGATGATGCGCCTGCGTAGAAAAGAAAAACCGTCGCCCACCGATATTCCAGTCCCTCCGTCCTTTGGCCGGGACATCCTGCGTTCCTTTGCCAACAACAAGGCCGCGATAGCCGGCGGCGTGTTTGTGCTGTTCATAGTCCTGATGGCGATATTCGCGCCGCTTGTGTCTCCGCACGACCCCTACAAGGTCAATCTTGACGGGCA
>CAZNCK010000157.1:6855-7081 GCA_964571545.1 uncultured Treponemataceae bacterium
GTACGGTACGCGCATTTCCCTGGTGGCCGGCATCGTGCCGACGCTCATATCCATGGCCATAGGCATCATGGTCGGCATAGCTTCGGGCTATTTCGGCGGCAAGGTAGACTTCATACTGATGATGGTGGCCGACATGGTCCTGGCGTTTCCGTCGCTCCTCCTCGCGATGATAGTGATGTACACGCTCGGCGCGACCTTGCTTAATATATTCCTAGCGCTGAGCCTC
>CAZNCK010000158.1:0-3834 GCA_964571545.1 uncultured Treponemataceae bacterium
CCCTTCTTGTTGCCAACACCTCTCCGGGCAACAAGAAGGGAGGCCTGGCCAACATCGTGGAGAAGGCCCTCGGCTCCATCGCCAAATCCGGCTCCGGGGCGATCGACGGGGTCCTGTCCCCCGGCGAGAAGGTGGACCGGAAGGGCCTGATATTCGCGGCGACGCCCGCCAGCGACTTCATCTGCGGAACCCTGCAGATGGCTTCGGGCATCCAGCTGCAGGTATTCACCACCGGACGCGGCACGCCCTACGGGCTGGAGATGATACCGGTGATAAAAGTCGGGACGCGGAATTCCCTGGCCGAACAATGGCCCGACCTGATCGACGTGAACGCGGGCAGGATAGCCTCCGGCTACTACTCCGAGGCCATAGGCATAGCCAACGCCTCTCTGCACCTGTTTCCAGGCTATTACTTCTACGGAATAGCCGTAGGCGCCAGCGCAAAGTTTGCCTACCGTTCCATGCCTGACTATTCCGACGATGCCGGAACTGTAATCCCGGGTTCAGGCGGCGACCAGTCAGCCGTAGCCATTATGGCCGATTTTGGCATGCTAACCAGGTTCAATCTGCTCAAGTTGTATTCGTCACGCGAAAAAAATTTTTCAGTGGGTCTTGCCCTCAAGAACTTCGGCTTTCCGGTACGCGGCGAGCCAATGCCCACGGTCGCCACCGCTGGCATAGCGTATAATTTTTTGAAGCCCATACTCGTATCCGCCGATATCAGTTTTCCAATAAACCTCATGAATCCAGCCCTGAGCGAAGACCTGTACTGGGGCGTCGGCTACCGGATGACCATCACTGATTTCTGGAAGCTCCAGGCCGGTTTCCTCGTCAAAGGCGGCAACCCCAGGATCAGCGTAGGCGCCGCTATAGATTTTTCACCGCTCACGCTTGACGTCAATTATACGCTGGACCTGACGACGCAGTTTTCTCCGCTCAACCGCATGAGCATAGAGGCCCGCTTCGACATGGGGGATCTAGGGCGATCGGCTAGGGCCGCCCGCGCGGAAGCGCTGTACCTGCAGGGACTTGACGCGTATGCCAGCGGAGACTTGGAGCTTGCCATTACGTACTGGAACGAGTCTCTCAGGCTGAACCCCTATTTCGATCCCGCCAGGGAGAACCGCGACACAGCCGTCGACGCCATCGCCTTGCGGCAGCGCATATTGGAACTGCAACGACTCGAATAGAGTCGCTGAAGCAACACATGATCCGGAGAACGACATGAATCTATTTAGTACTGTCTTCAGGCTACTTGCGGCCGCCACCTCAATCTACATGCTATTGTGTATCGTCCGCATTTTTCTTACCTGGTTCCCGACCAGGATGATGGGCCGGCCCGCTGAACTCGTCGAACGGGCTACCGATCCCTATCTGCTTTTATGGAAGAGGATACCTTTTCTTCAGGCCGGCAACGTCGATTTTTCGCCTATAGCCGCCCTCGCCGCCCTTTCGGGCGTATCAAGGATTTTTTCCGTCGCGTCATATGGCGCCCTCACGCTGGGTGTAGCCTTGTCCCTCATCCTTGAAGTCGTGTGGGCGCCCGTCAGCTTTCTCCTGGGTTTTTTCATCGTATTGCTCGTTGCTCGTATCGTGGCCTATGCCGCCCGCTGGAACAGCCTACACCCTGTATGGCGATCAATAGACACGCTGATAAACCCCGTACTGTTCAGGATCAAACGCCTCGTCTACAAGAACCGGATAGTCAACTATATGCAGGGACTCATCACCTGCGCGCTCGCGCTACTGGGAACCCGCGTCATCCTCGGGCTCGTGTTCAGCCTCATAATCAATCTTCTCCAGAAGATATAAAGGACCATCATGCTCACATCAAAACAGCGGGCGCAGCTTTCGTCCCTCGCCAACGAATTGAACCCTATCGTATTCCTGGGCAAGGCCGGCGCCGCCGAGGGCGTCCACGAAGCCCTGGACAAGGCGCTGACAGACCACGAGCTCATAAAGCTCCGTTTCATCGATTTCAAGGGCGAACGCAAAGAGCTGGCCGAGCAGCTGGCCGAGAAGGCCGGCGCCGAGCTGGTTCGCGTCATAGGCCACGTCGCAATCATCTATCGGCAGAGTCCCAACCCCGAAAAGCGCGTCATAAAGCTCGACTGACGAGCATCGCGCAGGCAATTCAGGTCAAGCTTTCTATTACGTCTGAATCAGGCCGTAGGAAGGGTTTTTTCTTTTGTAAGACTATACATGAATTTTGCGTTGGGGCCCGCCTTGGCAAAACACCGGCCGCGCTAAGACGCGCGGCCGGTGTTTTACCGGCGCCCAACGCAACCTTTCTGAAGATGGCTTTTCAAGTCACACCCCGGCCTGATTCAGATGGGATTCAAGCTTGACCAGCAAAGTATGAAGCGCACAGAACGTCTCCTGATATACCAGGGGAGCCTGCTTGGTAGCCGCATTCCAGACGACTAATCCTAAAGCATCCGGCGATGCAGAAAAAGCGCGTCCGGACCGCATCGAAAAAGTTTCAGAAAGGCCATCGCATGAAAAGTGCGCGGGGTGCAATCCGAGCAGTGCGCAGGATCGCAGGGGTGAGAACGTTGGTATTCCAACGTTCGAGGGGGTATCCCCCTTTTCGGGCAAGGATTCTTCGAGCGATAAGCGCGATGATCATTGCGCCAGGCGGGGCCCCTCGCAAATTCATGCTTGGCCTTACAGAAAGGCCTCTTTGAGAATAGCGGTCCGGACGTGTTGCAATATACATAGCGGTCCGGACGTGGGGCTCGATGTTTGGAGACTCTTTCGTGTATAACGGGGTTTATGAACCCTGCCCGAACACGAGAACTGGCCCTCGCGCTTACTGCCTTTTCAAGCATCACCGACACCGATGGTGAGACCCGTTTCGCGTTTTTCCTTCGCGATATGTTGGCCGATTGGCCGTACTTCAAGGCAAACCCCGATCGTATCCGGCTCATACGCACCATTGACGATGCGCGGGAACGGTACGCCCTGGTTGCCGCCGTCGGTGAGGCAACCGCCGCTCAGACACTTCCGGCGGTGATTCTGACAGGTCACTATGATGTCGTCAGCGTTGACAATTATGGGGCGCTCGCGTCTTATGCCTTCGATCCCGATACGCTTGCGCCGCGGCTCGTCGCGGCTCTCGAAGCGGAAGCCGCCGCCGGGGCGGCTCGCGGCGGCATTGCCGTCGAAACGGAGCGCAGGGCGCTGGCTGATCTAAAATCCGGAGAATTCCTGCCTGGCCGCGGCCTCTTGGACATGAAGTCAGGTCTTGCCGCGGGGCTTGCTCTCCTTGAGGATCGCGCCCGCGAAGCCTTGACCGACGGATCTGGCGGTCCGCGGTCTGGCGACGCATCACTTAACGGTGGATCACCTAACGGTGGGCTCGTGTTCCTGACTGTGCCTGACGAAGAAGGCTCCTCCCACGGTATGTTAAGCGCCGTGCGCGCGCTCCCGGCGATGCTGAAAGAGTGGGGGCTCGAGACACTTGCCGCCATAAATCTCGACGCCGCCGTAGACCAGGGAGACGGCGCTGCGGGGCGCGCGGCCTTTCTCGGCAGTGTCGGCAAAATGCACCCGTTTGCCTTGTTCATCGGCAGACAGACCCATGCCGGCGCTCCGTTCGACGGCATCAATCCGGCCTTGCTTGCCGCCGAGTTTGCGCGCGGTGTGGAATGCGCCGTCGACCTGTTCGACCAACCAGTAACGGCCGATTCGCCGCCGCCGCCGACCATCCTGTATTACCGCGATCTACGCGACCACTATGACGTCACGACACCGGCATCGGTTTTCACGTCGGTCAATGTGCTTACCCACCGTGATGGCCCTGAAGCGATCCTCGATTCGGTATCACGGCTC
>CAZNCK010000158.1:3844-6716 GCA_964571545.1 uncultured Treponemataceae bacterium
TTTCGACTCTCAGAGCGCGGGCGGGAACGTTTTCAACGAGAACAGGACAAAATTTCCGTCCGCCGGATCACCGGCCTCGTGTAATTTCGTGGAATGAACTGGCGCGCTCAGCCGGGACTGCCAATCAGGATGCGTATGACGCAGCCGAGACGAAAGCGCGCAACTCAGCTGACAGGATCACGGCTCTAGCCGAATTCGTAGCGGAGGCCGTGCGCATTGCCGGCCTCGAGGGGCCTGCTGCTGTAGTCGGTCTGGCTCCGCCGTATTATCCCCGCGCCGCGCTTGATCCGCGCCGTGATGAAAAGCTCGTCGCCGCGGTTAAAGCTGCCGTCTCGGCGGTGGCTGAATCCGTCGCACGGAGCATTGCAATCCGCGAGTATTTTCCTGGCATCTCAGACATGAGCTTCCTCAATCCATGCGACGATACCGAAGCCAGGTTATTCGCCGCGGCAGCCTGTCCCCTGGGCCTCGACCCGCTGCCATCCGGCTTTTCCTGCCCTGTCGTCAACATTGGTCCCTGGGGCCGCGAGTACCACCAGCGGCTGGAGCGGGTGCATGCAGGATATGCCTTCGAGGTTCTGCCGGAATTGCTGGAGCGCACAGTTGCGGAGATATTCAAGAAGAACGTCGAGAACTGATTTGTTGCTCAAATTCCCTAAGGATTGATTGCAGGGTCGCCTTGACGCACATGAAATATAGTCATACTCTAGTCATGAGAGGTGCTGTTTCATGCAAACCGAAAGGACTGTAGCGGTTGCCGAGCTCAAGGCTCATCTGAGTGCCGAGTTGCGGCGGGTTCAGGAAGGTGAAACAACCATCATCGTCGATCACAGGAAGCCTATAGCCAGGCTGTCAGGCTTGGGGTCTGTTCCAAGGTATGCGCGCAGAAGGCTAAACGCCTTTGTCTGGCAAGAACTTGAACCCTTGATTATTGGTGATCTGCAAGCCTTGATCGATAAAGAACGGGCTGACTCATGGTAGCATATCTTGATTCTTCAGTAGTGCTCCGGCATTTGTTGCTTGGAGAAGTGACGCTTCGCCATGTTCAAGCTTTTTCCCGGCTCGCTTCGAGTGAACTACTCGAAATCGAATGCCGTAGGGTACTGCTGCGTTGCCGCATAGAAGCACAATTGAATGATGAGACTTTAGTTGAAGCTACAAAAAGACTGGATACTGTATTGAAAAGCATCGACCTTCTGGAACTCGATGCTGCGGTCAAGAAACGCGCCATGGAAGCATTTCCGGTACACGTCAAGACCCTCGATGCGCTACATCTGGCAAGTGCCCTGCAGTTGCTCGCTGAAGAACCAGTTGAAGGCATCACTGTTTTTTCCCATGACCACACCTTCAATCTTTGTGCCCGTGCCCTCGGGTTCCATGCGGCGTTGCTTTGACTTTATTTCGGGCAAGCGCAATAAAACATGGTTTGAGGTTACGGCATGCAGTTGAAATTATTCTCGCTACGATCTTGCTTGAACTATTGTTGTCATGTCAGCCCGACGTAACAAGCACCATCGTTCCAGCTCCTGAATCCATACGTGAATCAGCCTTTACTGAAGCGCAACGCTATATCGGCATGCCATACGAATGGGGTGGACAGGATTTTCCACGCGGAATCGACTGTTCCGGCTTGCTGGTCAATGTGTACCACGCCGCAACAATCGACACCGAATATGACCTTCTGTTCGATGATGCCACAGCGTTCGGAATGTATTCTTTCTTCGTCGAGTCCATCACGTTTCCGTCCAGGGGTGACCTGGTCTTCATGGGCGATGCAACTGTTACACATGTGGCAATACTCGACAGGGTCGAAGACGGCATTGTTTACTTCATCGACGCGTATTCCGCTGCTGACGAAGGTGGCCAGGTTGTCGCACGATCATACCCGGTTGATTCTCCCAAGATCATATCGTATGGCCGTATGTTACTCCGTCGTCGTCGTCCATGACGTTCCAGCTCGCTTCGCTGCGTCGGCCTTTTGGAGGCCGCGCATCCATGCGCGCCAACCGCTTTCCAGACGACTAATCCTGCGGCTCCGACTATGCAGGGAAAGTCACGGCCGGACCGATTTTCTGATGACTAATCCTACGACTCCGACAATGCGGGTAAAGCCCACGTCCGGACCGCATCAACAAGGTCTCAGAATGGCCATTGCCTGGATTGTGCGAGGGGCGCCGGCGCAATGGTCGTCGCGCGATAAGCGCGATGATCATTGCGCCAGGCGGGGCCCCTCGCAAATTCATACCTGGCCTTTCTGGAAGGCCTCTTCGAGAATAGCGGTCCGGACGTGGAGCCTACCGTTTCTGCTCGAAGTGTCGTCATCCATGACGTTCCAGCTCGCTTCGCTGCGCCGGCCTTTCCATGGCCGCGTGTCCGTGCGCGGCAATATTATCTTTTTTGCTCGAAGTGTGAGAATTCCATCGAGAAGCTGGCGCGGCCCTGGGAGACGGAGCGGAGGCTGGTGGAGAAGCCGAACATCACGGCCAGAGGCGCCTGCGCGTGGACGATGTCGATGGCGGGACGGGAGTCTGACCCGTGGATCATGCCGCCGCGCTGGGACAAAAGGCTCATCACCTCGCCTACAAAGTCCTTGGGTGTCATGATGTCCACCTTCATTACCGGTTCCAGTTGCACGGGCCCGGCCTTGCGGCAGGCCTCGTCGAAGGCCATCGACGCGCAGGCCTCGAACGCGAACACCGTCGCCGTCAGTTCGTCCCAGTCAATGCCGACGAGCTTGACGCCTATGTCGACGCAGGCATAACCGAGCACGATGCCGCCTGAGAACGCGTTCGTGATTGCGCGCTCTATGGCGTCGTAGATATCATCGGGCACCTTGCGTTCGTGCAGGGCCTTCGTATAGGTGTTGCCCGTT
>CAZNCK010000158.1:6726-7072 GCA_964571545.1 uncultured Treponemataceae bacterium
CACTTCCAGCGTGACGCCGGCGAAGATTTCCTTGCCGGCCATGGAGCGTGCATAGCTCTCAGAATGCGTTATTTTCTTTGTTATCGATTCGCGGTACGACACCTGCGGATTGCCCACCTTGGCGCCCACCTTGAATTCCCTGAGTATTCTCGTGACGAGCACATCCAGGTGCAATTCGCCCATGCCGCGTATGACCAGTTGCCCGGTTTCCTCGTCGTCTCCAGTCTGAAAGGTGGGGTCTTCTTTGGACAGTATCTCCAGCGTTTCCTTGAGTTTGTCGCGGTCCGATACGGTCTTAGGCTCTATGGCCACGGTGATGACCGGCTCCGGAAAGTGCATATGCTCC
>CAZNCK010000159.1:0-6705 GCA_964571545.1 uncultured Treponemataceae bacterium
CGACACGACCGTTCGGCCCCCCTCTACCGCCGCTATGGACTTTACCGCCGGGTCCGCTTCACGCCGCAGTCGCGCAAGCGTGCAATGGACCGCCCCCGAAGATTCCTCCGGCATACTCGGATTCTCGTACCTGTGGTCGCGCGACCCGGCCGCCGAACCGCTGGAATCGGTCATAGCGCTAGAAACCCTGACGCGCGCCTCTTTCGACGCGAACGAAGACGGCGACTGGTACTTCTCGGTACGGGCGCAGGACTACGCCGGCAACTGGTCACCCGCTTCCAGGATCAAGTTTATACGGGATACGACGCCTCCGGGCGCGCCTATTCCTGAACCGCCCACCGCGTCAGCCGACGGATTTCTGGATTCCAATTCCTTCCGGCTAGGTTGGATGCCGCCGCCTGAATCCGACATCGCCGGCTACACATGGGCGCTCGAGTACCTCGGCCCGCTGGACAGGCCTCCCGCACGCAGGCGGGCCGCGTCAAACGCGGTCTCGGTCAACACGGCCTTGGCGGCCCTCCCGGCCGCCGAAAAAAGCGCCTCTGTCGAGTACAATTTGTCGCCCGCGACGGACTATGAGCGCCGGATATGGATGGCGCGCGAACCCGCGTTCCCGCAGCCAACAATACGCACGGTACAGCCCCGAGCCGATTTCACCAACATCGACGACGGCTACTGGGCCTTCTCGGTCGCGGCCATAGACCGCGTCGGCAACGTCGGAGCGGCCACCCGGGTCATCCTCAGGGCCGACAAATTTAGGCCGTACACCATGGTCGCCGATGTGGCTTCCTCCCGCAACGATTTCGGCGCGCTGGCCCTGACCCTCGTTGGCAGGGGCTTTGCCGACGACGGTTCCATCACGCGGCTGGCCATAGACGACGATGGCCGCGAACCCTTTGACCGCGTCTACGAACTGTCCGGCGGCGGTTACGCCATCATCTCCGACAGACTGCTCCGCGTAGCCGAGGTTGGCGAACTCACGGCCGGCAGCTACCGCGTAGGTCTGTACCACCCCGTCCGCGGCTGGTACTTCACCAGAGCGCGCCTCTCCGTTGACTACTCCGGTACCGTCAAATTCGGAGACATAGGCGCGCCATGGAAACCAACCTGGACGTTCGAAACGCCCCGTGCCTCCCTCATACGCATGACGACGCTTTTCATGCTCGTCGCCCTCATCGTGCCCGCGCTCGGCATGATACTGTCGCTCAGGCAGGTTCTAGTCGTAGCGGGAGAATTCAAGGCAGCGCGCATGGATGCCGTAGCGCTACTGGAAGGAAAGCCGATGTCAGAACCAGAACGAAAAAAAGCCGCCGCGCTCGCGGTGCGCAGAGGCGCGGGACTCTCCACACAGTTCATGATGTGGATCGGTCTCCTCGTCATATTCATAGTGCTCCTTGTTTCGGTACCGCTGGGCCTGAACATGCTGGATACCCAGAGCGAAATCCTGGCAAAGGGCCTTGAACAACGTGCGCGGGTGTTGCTTGAGAGCGCCGCCCAAGGCGGCAAGTCATACTTGCCAGCCAGAAACCTTCTCGAATTGTCGCTCTTGCCTAACCAGGCCAGCGCCGTAGCCGAGGCTCGTTACCTGACCGTTACAGGGTACGGAGCGACTGGCGCCACCGACCCCGACGTCGTCTGGGCCAGTAACGATCCCGACATAGCCGACAAGATTGATGGAACGGCGCTGGCTCCCGGCTTATCGCTGCTCACTGACGGTCTTTCTGCCCATGTTCCCGCGATGGCATCGGAAATCGACGCGAAGGCCCAGACAGAAGTCGGCACGATAGCCGAATCCATTCAGCAACTCCAGGACGAGGGACGCGTACTCGCCGCCAACCTGGACGCCGCGAGCCAGACCAGGCTCACCCAGATAGCCGCCAGCGCGCGGGATCTCGAGAAAACCCTGAACGAGCGGCTCGCAAAACTGGCCGACGCGTCGGTTGCCTCCGAACCGGCCTTCAATGCTACGGCCCTTGGCTTGACCACTGAGGAATTCATCTTCTACAAGCCCATCCTGTTTAGGCAGGGAAGAGAATCCATCTACTACCGAGGACTAGTCAGGCTCTCGGTTTCCACCGAATCTATCGTAGCGCAGGTCAAATCAGCGAGGGAGACACTGATCCGGAGCGTAGCCGTCGTAGCGGCGATAGCGCTAGGTATAGGTTTCGCCGGCTCGTTCGCCTTGTCGAGATTCATTCTCAGGCCGCTCATGAAGGTCGTCAGAGGCATAGAGACGATACGCGACCAACCTGACAAGAAAAAACTCGCTGATTTTAAAATCGACATAAAACGGCGCGACGAGTTCGCCATACTGGCCGGCACCATCAACGAGATGACCGCGGGACTAGCCCATGCGGCCGCCGAGTCGGAGCTGCTTACTGTAGGCAAGGGTGTCCAGAAGATGTTCATCCCGCTCTCGGAAAATGACATCAAGGAGAAGTTAACGACCGGCTTCGACTACAGACCCACTCATAATTTCTACGGCTACTATGAAGGCGCCAAGGGTGTGTCCGGCGACTATTTTGATTATTTTTCGCTGGACGGACGCTTTTATGCCTTCATCAAGTGCGACGTCTCCGGCAAGGGCGTACCGGCGGCCCTCATCATGGTCGGCGTCGCCACTATCTTCACCACGGGCTTCCAGACGGCAGGCCATGAAGACTGGGTCTACGCGCGCGACGGCATACACCTGGATACTCTCACAGCCAAAATCAACGATTTCCTCTACAAGCGCGGCTTCAAAGGCCTGTTCGCTGCCCTTGTGATGGGTGTTTACGACTCCAAAACCGGCAATGTCTACCTTTGCCACGCGGGCGATAAATTCGTCAGAGTCTACAAACCCGCGCAGAACCTCGTGGTAACCAATGAATTGGCGTCGGCGCCCGCGGCCGGAGCCATCGACAGCGAGCTCGTAAAACTATCGGCCGCCTACAAACAGGTGACTATCAAGCTCGATCCGGGCGACATTATGATGCTCTACACGGACGGATTCGAGGAATCGAGCCGGGCCAGGCGCGGTCCGGATTTCAAGCAAATCAAAGTTGAGAAAATAATCACCGACCACGAGGGCAAAGAGACAACGCACGAAGAGTCACTGGTCGAACAGCTCAGCGAGGAGCGCATAAAAGCCATCACTGAGGCCATCATGTCTAGGGGCAGCTTTACGCTCGTCAAAGAAGACGACCCGCTTGGCGCAAATGTCACCTATGATTTTGACTTCTCCCGGCTGGAGCCTACCACAGAGTCAATGGTGCTCGGCCTTGCCGCCGTAGAGAAAGTATTCCGGCTCGTACCCGACCCGGCGTCCACCGAGGACGACAAGGTCATCGTCGACTCGAAGATCGACGCCATACTGGAAAAATGCTGGAAACAATACAGGAATTTCTGCAAGGACAAACGCCCTCACCCCGATGTAAGGCGCACGGAATATCAGTACTATCATCGCTTGAAGGAAGACGATCAGTACGATGACCTCACCATGATGGTGATACAGCGCAAGTAGGCTTATACCAACAATTTAGCCCTAGCCATCACGTACTCAAGTGAATCCCGGGCTACCGTGTATCGCGTCCATTCTGTCCCTAAAAGGTCATCACGGCCAAGGGCTTCCCTGTCGATATACGGCCTCGCCACGCCAGCCTTCGTCCAATATACAAGTGAAATTTCCTCGCCGGTTATTTCCACCGCGGTAAACCCGCTTTTGCCGGTCGCGCACCCGGAATTGAACATGCAGGGTACAAGCAGTTCCTCACGTTCGTACAGGCTCCGGGAAACCTTGCTCTTGCGCTCCTTTTTGGACAAGCGCTTGAATTCCGCTGAATACACGCTGATAAGAGAGGCGGTTTTCTCCTTGGCGTCGGGACCTTCAGCCGAGTAACGCCTGAGCAGCGATTCGATGTTCCAGCGCAGCGTATCGTACTTGGAAAACGACTCGAACAAGGGCCTGTGCGTATGTCCCGCGATGGTGATGATCCCAAGTTCCTTTGATGCCCGATAAATGCGGCGCTCCGCCTTGAATCGCCGCTTTGAGGTCATCGGTACCTCAGCGTTCTGGATCTTTAAGGGATTGGCAATATAACGCACTATAAAATCAGAAAGATAATTGTACTTCATGAAAAGTTTGCTTGACTGATGGCCGTGAAAGGCAAGAATGGAACCGTCCGGACGATCGAGCCGGAGCGCGTGGTCTAGAGTAAAACCATGATCGTCGTACAGAAGCATAGCCAGGTCATGGTTGCCTACGATCTTGATAAGCCTCCCACGCTCGTCGAACGACCTGAAAACGCCGTACAAATCACTATATGCCGTCCTGATAGCCGTTGGCTTGAATTTATAGAGCTCTTCGATGTCCCCGTTGAGCACCAGGGTGTACCCGTCAACGAGATAACGGGAAGCGAGCGCATCGCCCACCAATCCAGCATTATGCCTGAAGACATCACGAGAACTCCCGTCGCCCATGTGCAGGTCACTCAGAAAGACCAGTTTTGAAGCTGGACTGATCGCCTCGCGCCTCGCCTGTTCATACAGAGTCTTCATCGTGGCCATGAATTCAATCATCTGCATTGCGTGGTCACCTCACCTGATTGTCACCCTATACTGACCAGGTAAGAAATCCATTAATAATCTGTTAAATAGCCGAGAACCTGCGGTAGCCTTTGCCAAAGGTCGCCTTGCCTACGACCGCGTTTAAGACCATATTTCTTGTAATGGGCGATATTCTGATAGCGACAAACGGTTATTCCTACGACGACTGGCGGGGCGTCTTCTATCCGCCGGAGCTGCCCAAGAACGAATTTCTGCGTTATTACGCGCTCTTCTTCCCCTTCGTCGAACTGAATTTTTCCTACTACGCCATGCCCAAGGCTTCGAGTTTAACGGCCATGGCCGCGCGGACACCCTCGAGCTTCCGCTTCAGCATAAAAGCGCACAAGAGCCTCACTGACGAACCCGGCGCCCTCTGGCGTAACGACGCCGCCGCATTTGTCCAGGCCGCGGGAGCCCTCGCCGACACAGGCCGCCTCGCCGCGGTACTCATCCAGCTACCCTATCGTTTCCATCACATTCCCGAAAACCGCGGCTACCTCGCCGCGCTCCTCGCGGCCCTCGCGCCGCTTCCTCTGGTAGTGGAATTCCGCAATGACGAATGGCGCGGCGAGCGGGTCTATGACGAACTGGACCGGCGCGGCGTCGGCGTTGTCATGGTCGACAGACCCGAACTGCCGGGTCTGCCTCCGATAGACGAACGGGTTACCAGCGGCCTGGCTTATCTGCGTTTCCACGGCCGCAATGCCGACGCCTGGTGGAACGAGGACGCCACGAGTCGTTATGACTACTCTTACTCAAAAGAAGAACTGGCGTCGACGCTACCCCGACTCAGGCGCATGGCCAAGGCCGGCGCTCTGTTCGTAACGTTCAGCAACCACGCGTGCGGCAACGCCGTCCGCAACGCGAGCGAACTCAAGGCGCTACTCTGACCGCCCCAAGGGCTGTTAACCACGGGACAACGCAGTGCCCGTGGGCCGATGACGCCAACATCAAGCCTATAACAGCGCGCATTCAATCCAGCGAGAACGTTCCGCGGATCTTGCCCTCGGGCGAGGTGCCGTTGAAAAAATCCGCGGGGGTCAGCTTGATATAGCCTTCCTCGTCCATAGTCATCACCAACGCGTTCTGCCAGTCGGCAAGGTTGCGCCGCAGGTGCTCGGCGCACAGTTCCACCGACTGAGCGTCGGTCGTGGACCGTATCATGAACTCCACGTAACCCTGGGAATACGAGACGACGGACAGCCAGCCGAGCTTGATGACAACATCGGCCACATTGGCGCAGTCGGGCGCCAGGTCCTGATTGGCGGATATCCACTCGTCGTGAAAACCGGGAACAATGGCCAGTTTTCCGTCGGGAAAAAGCCAGGCGGCGCCCTTGACCCACTCGAAAGGCGCCGTCATGCGTCGCCTCCCCTGCCCCAGCGCTCGAAAAATACCGAAAAGTGCGGCGGTAGAGAACTGCGCGCATCCACTGGCGGTCTGAGGGGCAAGTAGAGCCTTGCGGCGTACAACATCAGGCGCTTGGCCCCGAATTCCTTGGCAAGCGCCCGGTTCAGCTTAAAGTCGCCGTGCTTGTCGTCGCCTACAATGGGGTAGCCTGCCATGGCGAAATGCTGGCGTATCTGGTGGTTACGCCCGGTACCCAGCTCCGCCTCTACCAAGGACATCCGCTCATCGGACTCAATGGTGCGATAACGCGTTTCAGCGCTTACCGACTCGCCCTTGACGCGGACAGCGGCGCTAAAAACGCCTTCCGCCGGTTCAGGCCGTCCCGCTACCACGGCGCGGTAGGTCTTGACGGCGCCCTTGCCGCCCATCAGCGCCGAGAGATCAGCGGCCGCGCGCGGCGAACGCGCCACGACCAGGCAACCCGCGGTTTCTTTGTCCAAGCGGTGCACTAAGTATGGCCGGAAACCGAAGTCTCGCTCCACGGCGTCCAGCACGCAGATGCGCACGCCCTCGCCAGGCTGCACCGCGAGGCCGGCCGGCTTGTCGATGATGAGGAAGTCATCGTTGGAAAACAGGGCTTGGATCATGGCGCAAAAGCATATGCACTTCGACCTTCCAGCGCAAGGGCTGAGCAGTGTCCCGAACCTTAGGGAAATTTCTGACAGTTGAAAGCGCCGGTGCTTGCCGGAGTGTTTCCAGTTACCGCCCACG